>CAYHCX010000133.1:1719-7870 GCA_964355095.1 uncultured Acidobacterium sp. | reverse complement strand
CCTGTCGCTGGGGCAGCTCGAAGCACATTGGCAGATAGCCAAAACGACCACCAAGGCGCCGGACGGGACGTAGGGGCCGTTTTGAAAAACGAGATGAGATGAGCTCATAGACCGCACTCTCTGCTACCTCTTTTTCAAAACGGCCCCTACGTCCCGTCCGGCGAACGTCGACACGCCTAGTGACGTGCCATCGGTCGTCACTTCAATTTGCCCCTCCTGATCCGTCCTGAAGATCTGCGCGCCGATGGCGTGGTAGCGCTCCAGGACATACGGCACGGGGTGGCCGTAGGGATTGCCGCGGCCGCTGCTGATGACCACCACGTCCGGCTTCACCGCGGTGATGAACTCCGGTGAGCTCGAGGTGCCGCTGCCGTGGTGCGGGGACTTCAAGACGACGATCGGCAGCAGGTCGAGTGTTGGAATCAGTGCCTGCTCCACTTCCCTGCCGATGTCGCCGGTCAGCAGCATCGAGACCTGGCCGTAGCGCAGTTCGATGACGAGCGAGTCGTCATTCCTCACCTTCTGCCGCTCCCAGTCGGGCAACGGCGGGTGGTGCACGCGCAGCTCGACGCCGCCGAGGTCCAGGCGGTCGCCCCTTTGGAGCCATCGCCACGCGGCACGACCGCGGGTCGCCGCCGCCTGCAGCTTCAGCGTTGGCTCATGATTCGCGACGAACGTGCCCGCCCACACCTCGGCCGGGTCGAAGTCGGTCGCGAGCGAGGCCGCGCCGCCAATGTGGTCCGGGTCGCCGTGGGTCACGGCGAGGTAATCCAGCCGGCCGATGCCTCTGGCGCGGAGGGCCGGGCCCAGCACGCGATCGCCAATGTCGAAGTCGCCGCGCAGCGACACGCCGCCGGCGTCGATCATCAACGTGCGGCCATTGGGCAGCGTGACCAGCATCGCGTCCCCCTGCCCCACGTCCATCATCGTCAGGTGCAGCCTGCCATCACCGAACGTCCTGGCCAGCGTCGGCGGCGCGATGGCGATCCACACGAACAGGCCACACGCTAACCACGAAGCACACGAAGTAACACCACGAAGGACACGAAGGTCAATTGGTCTTCTACTTAATGGTCTTGCTTCGAGTCCTTCGTGTGTCCCTTCGTGTGCTTCGTGGTAACGGATCGTGACAAGCCAGATCCCCAGACACGCGTAGTACGCGGTGATCAGGAACACCGACGGTGAAGGCACGCGCCACGTGAGCCACGGCGCCCAATCCACGAGCGCCGCGCTGTCGACCAGTCCGCGCACCGACAGGTGCGTGACCCAGCCGGCGACCTGCGCGGGGCCGTTGGCGCCGATGGCATCCAGTGCCGCAGTGACCATCGACGCCACCTGCACGACCGCCATGCACGGCACGGCGACAAGATTCAGCGCCAGCCCCGCCAATGTGACGCGCTGGAACACGAGCGCGCCGATCGGCATCAGCACGACCTCGACGCCGGCGGAAGCGGCGATCAGCAGAACCGGGCCGCGCCACCAGCGCGGCAGCGCCAACCACGTCATTCGCGAGGCGCCGACCACAATGGCCGCGGTGGCGCCGAACGTCAGCCAGAAGCCGACATCCGCCACCGCCAGCGGCGTCACCAGCAGCACGGCCGCCGCCGTCAGCGCCAGCGCGTGCGCCGGCGCGGTGCGTTGATCGATGACGCGCAGCGACAGGTAGATGGCCGCCATCACGGTGGCGCGGGTCACCGATGGTCCGCCACCCGCGACAAACGCGTACCACGCCAGCAGCGCCACCGCCGCGCCGGCCGCCCAGCCGCCGCGGATCCCCAGCCACCACAGGACGGCGAGGATCAGCCCGGCCAGGATCGCGATGTTGCCGCCGGAGATGGCAATCACGTGGTACGTGCCCGCCTTCTGCAGGCGGCGCTCCACGTCCGCGTCGAGCGATCCGCGATCGCCAATCAGGATCGCCGTCGCCACGGCGGCCGATTGCGGATCGCGAACCGCCACGTGCCGCGTCATCGCGCCGCGCACCGCGGCTCGCATCGACGCGGCGGCTTCATCGAACCAGTGGCCGCGGCCGGTCACCTCGACGAGCGCGGCGCTCTTGATCGAGCCCACCAGCGACACCCCGCGCCTCGCCAGCAGCCGCTCCTGATCGGGAACACCGGCGTCGAGGTAATGCGCGGGACGACGCAACAGGGCCGGCACCTTGAGGCGGCGGCCGGCGCGCCATTGCTCCACGGCGCCGGCGGCGAGCACGCCAGACACCGTGAGCGAGACACCGCCAGGCGCCGGCTCCGGGCATGGGCCCATCCAGACCCGCTCCGCCTGCAGCCGCAGCAGCACCCCGGCTTCGGTCCGGGCGGCGTCCGCGGAGAGCGTCCCCTCCACAACGATGGGCGTGTCGTTGCGGGGGGCATCAACACCTTCGATGGCGAACCCGCCCTGGCGCTCTTCGAGCAACGTTCGAAGGGGCGGATGCAACGCGGCGTCCTGCGCCGCGGCCGCCAGCAGCGCGCACGCGGCGCCCAGGCCTGCCAGCGCGATGCGCAGGGCCCATCGCATCCACCGGCGGGATGCGACAACGAAGGCGATGAGGGCGGAGGCGGCAAGCAGCCACCGGGCAGGAGCCATCCACGACGGGTCGGCGAACACGCCGACGGCGGTGCCGACGGTCGCGGCGAGAGCAAGCGAGAGGGAAAGGGACATGCCCCACCTGGAAGCAAACGGCGGGGCATCAGAAAACCGGCGAAAACCTCAGAAGGGACGGTCGGAGTACGCAGAAGACGCCACGCTTCATCGCGGCAGACGTGGCGTTTCTTGCACCCCAGGCACCCTAGGCACCTTAGGCCCCCTAGGCACCTTCTTTACGAACTCGCGACTGCCGCGTAGTAATCCTGCAGCGCCCGCACGTCGAGCCCTTCCGTCCTGAGGGCGCGGATGGCCTCGAGCGCCGCGGCGGCGCCGGTGATGGTGGTGATGCACGGCACGCCCGCCATCATGGCGGCGCGGCGCACGGCCTTGTCGTCGAAGAACGACTCGCGCCCGTGCGGCGTGTTGACCACCAGCGAGACCTTGCGGTTGACGATCTCGTCGGCGAGGCTCGGCCGGCCCTCGTTGACCTTGAACACCACCGAGCATGCCACGCCGTTGGCGCGCAGGTAGGCGGCGGTCCCGCGCGTGCCGATCACCTGGAACCCGAGCTCGGCGAAACCTTTCGCGATCGGCAACACCTCGCCCTTGTCCTCGTTGTTCACGCTGATGCAGACCGAACCCTGTTCAGGCAACCGCTGTCCAGCGCCCAGCATGGCCTTCGCGAAGGCCATGCCGAAGCTGTCGGCGCCGCCCATCACCTCGCCGGTGGACTTCATCTCCGGCCCGAGAATGGTGTCGACGCCGGGGAAGCGCACGAACGGGAACACCGGGCTCTTCACGAACACGCCCGCCGGCTGCATGTCGTCGGTGATGCCGAGTTCGGTGAGCGACTTCCCCGCCATCACGCGCGCGGCCACCTGGGCCAGCGGCACGCCGTTGGCCTTCGACAGGTACGGCACCGTGCGCGAGGCGCGCGGGTTCACTTCGAGCACGTAGACGGTGTCGTCCTTGATGGCGTACTGCGTGTTCATCAGGCCGACCACCTTCAACGCCCGCGCGATGCGCCGGGTGTAATCGCGGATGGTCGCCAGGTGCCGATCGCCCAGGTTCGGCGGCGGGACCACGCAGGAGCTGTCGCCCGAGTGAATGCCGGCCTCTTCGATGTGCTCCATGATGCCGCCGATCACGACGGCGCCGGATTCGTCGGCGACGCAGTCCACGTCCACTTCTTTCGCGTGCTCGAGGAAGCGGTCCACCAGGATCGGCCGATCGTGCGACACGTCCACCGCGCTCGTCATGTAGCGATCGAGCGTGGCGACGTCATACACGATCGCCATCGCCCGCCCGCCCAGCACGTACGACGGCCGCACCACGACCGGAAACCCGACCTTGGCCGCCACCTCGCGGGCCTCGGCCTTCGAGGTCGCCGTGCCGCTGGCCGGCTGCGGAATGCCGAGGTCCCACAGCAACTGGTTGAACCGCTGCCGGTCTTCCGCCAGGTCGATCGAGTCGGGCGACGTGCCGAGGATGGTCACGCCCGCCGCCTGCAGCGCCAGCGCCAGCTTGAGCGGCGTCTGCCCGCCAAACTGGACGACGCACGAGACGTCGACGTTGCCGTCGCGCTCGCGGTCCACCACCGCCATGACGTCTTCGAAGGTGAGCGGCTCGAAGTACAGCCGGTCCGCCGTGTCGTAGTCGGTGGACACGGTTTCGGGGTTGCAGTTGATCATCACCGTCTCGAAGCCTTCCCGCTTGAAGCCGAACACCGCGTGGCAGCAGCAGTAGTCGAACTCGATGCCCTGGCCGATGCGGTTCGGGCCGCTGCCCAGGATGATCACCTTCTGCTTGTCGGTCGGGTCGGCCTCGCAGGTCTGCTCGAAGGTGCTGTACAGGTAGGGCGTGAACGACTCGAATTCCGCCGCGCAGGTGTCGATGCGCTTGAACGAGGTCTTGAGCTTCAGCTCGTGGCGCTTCTCGCGGACCGCGGCCTCGTCGACGCCGAGGATGTCGGCCAGCTCGCCGTCGCCGAAGCCGGCGCGCTTGAGCGTGCGCATCAGGTCGTATGACATGTCGCGCAGGCCGACCATCTCCGCGGTCTGGCGCAGCTCGACCAGCTCCTTGAACTGCTGCAGAAACCACGGGTCGATGTTGGTCAGCTCGTGGATCTTCTCGAGATCCCAGCCCTTGTCGAGCGCGCGGAACAGCGCCCACATGCGGCGGTCGGTCGGGATCACCAGCTTGCGGCGCAGCTCGGTGTCTTCGTCGTCGCTCGATCCGGCGTCTTCTTCGTTCTCGTCCATCTGCGGCCGGCGGAACAGCAGGCCTTCCTTGCCGAGCTCGAGCGAGCGGATGCCCTTCAGGAACGCTTCCTTGAACGTGCGCCCAATCGCCATCGCCTCGCCGACCGACTTCATCTGCGTGGTCAGCGTGCGGTCGGCCTGCGGGAACTTCTCGAAGTTCCAGCGCGGGATCTTGACCACCACGTAGTCGATGGTCGGCTCGAACGACGCCGGCGTGACGCGGGTGATGTCGTTGGGGATTTCGTCGAGGTGATAGCCGAGCGCCAGCTTGGCGGCGATCTTGGCAATCGGGAAGCCGGTGGCCTTCGACGCCAGCGCCGACGACCGCGACACGCGCGGGTTCATCTCGATGGCCACCATCCGCCCGTCGTCCGGGTTGATGGCGAACTGGATGTTGGAGCCGCCGGTCTCGACGCCGACGCGCCGGATGATGCGGCGGGCGGCATCGCGCATGCGCTGGTATTCCTTGTCGGTGAGGGTCAGCGCCGGCGCCACGGTGATGCTGTCGCCGGTGTGGACGCCCATCGGGTCGATGTTTTCGATCGAGCAGATGACGACGAAGTTGTCGGCGCCGTCGCGCATCACCTCGAGCTCGAATTCCTTCCAGCCGATCACCGACTCTTCGACCAGGATCTCGTGGACCGGGCTCAGGTGCAGGCCGCGGCCGGCAATCTCCTTGAACTCCTCGAGGTTGTAGGCGATGCCGCCGCCGACGCCGCCCATGGTGAACGACGGCCGGATGATCGACGGGAACCCGGTCCGCTCGACCATGACGAGCGCCTCTTCGAGCGTCTTCGCCACGCCGCTCGCCGGCACCGCCACGCCGATCTCCGTCATCGCGTCGCGGAACAGCAGCCGGTCTTCGGCGACCTTGATCGCGGGGATCGACGCGCCAATCAGCGCGACGTGGTACTTCTTCAGGATGCCGAGGTCGTCGAGCTGCACCGCGAGGTTGAGCGCGGTCTGCCCGCCCACCGTCGGCAGGATGGCGTCCGGCCGCTCGCGCTCGATGATCTGCTCCAGCGCGTCCGGCGTGAGCGGCTCGACGTAGGTGCGATCCGCCAGCTCGGGGTCGGTCATGATCGTCGCCGGGTTGCTGTTGACGAGGATGACTTCCAGGCCTTCGCTGCGCAGCGCCTTGCACGCCTGCGTGCCCGAGTAGTCGAACTCGCACGCCTGCCCGATCACGATCGGGCCCGAGCCAATCACCAGGACGCGTTTGATGTCAGTTCTCTTTGGCATTAGCGGCCGCACCCACTCTTGGTCAAACGCAGCACTCCAGGCACCTTAGGCACCTTAGGCAC
>CAYHCX010000133.1:0-1619 GCA_964355095.1 uncultured Acidobacterium sp. | reverse complement strand
TTAGGCACATTAGGCACATTAGGCACCTTAGCTCTTCTCCATTTCGTCGAGGAATTCCTGGAACAGATAGTCGGCGTCGTGCGGTCCCGGCGAGGCCTCCGGATGGTACTGCACCGAGAAAATCGGCTTGCTGCGGTGACGCAGGCCTTCAACCGTGCCGTCGTAGAGGTTGAGGTGCGTCACGCGCGCGGTGGCCGGTACCGAATCGGGATCCACGGAGAACCCGTGGTTCTGCGAGGTGATCTCAATGGCGCCGGTGTCGAGCTGCTTCACCGGATGGTTGCCGCCGCGATGGCCGAACTTCAGCTTGTAGGTCCTGGCGCCAAGGGCCAGGCCCATCAACTGGTGACCGAGACAGATGCCGAATATCGGCACCTCGCCGTTGATCAGCTCCTTGATGTTCTCGATCGCGTAGGTCACGGCCGCCGGGTCGCCGGGGCCGTTGCTGAGGAAGATGCCGTCCGGCTTCCACGCCATCACCTCGGCGGCGGCAGTGGACGCCGGAAACACCCGGACCTTGCAGCCGTAGGCGGCGAGCCGGCGCAGGATGTTGGTCTTGATGCCGAAGTCGTAGGCGGCGACCTTGAGGGTGCGCGTGGCACGGTGCTGCGGCGCGATACCGAAGCTGGCGTCGGTCACCGCATCGGCCAGCGAGGTCTCGAAGTCGTAGGCGTCAGCGGTGGTCACGTCCTTGACCAGGTCGCGGCCTTCCATGTGCGGCACGCGGCGCGCGCGCTCGATCAGCTCTGACGGCTCCACCGATCCGGTGGCGATGACGCCCCGCATCACGCCCGCCGACCGCAACACCTTGGTCAGCTGGCGGGTGTCGATGTCGCCGATGGCGACGATGTGGTGGCGCACGAGGTAGTCGCGCAGGGTCCCGGTCGAGCGCCAGTTGCTCGATACCGGCGAGGCGTCGCGCATCACGAATCCCGCGACTTGCGGCCTCGACGACTCGGTGTCGGCGGCGGCGACGCCGTAATTGCCAATCTGCGGCGCGGTCATCGTCACGATTTGCCCGGCGTACGAGGGATCCGTGAGGATTTCCTGGTACCCCGTCATGCTCGTGTTGAACACCACCTCGCCCGTCGTCTCACCCGGTGCGCCCGCCGAGACACCTTGAAACCAGGTGCCGTCTTCCAGTGCCAGAATCGCGTTCATCCTTACTCCTGTACGCTCAACGATGCGGCCGCGCGCGTGCGCTCGCCGGCAACCACGCGCACCGTGGTCACAAAAGTCCGGTAACCCGCCAGGGACAGGGTGACGCGATAGTCACCCGGCGCCAGGGCGTCGAGAGTCATCGGCGTCTTGCCGCTCGGCTTCCCGTTAATCGTGACGGCCGCCCCAGACGGCCGTGACTCCACACTCATCGTGCCGGTGGACGCCGCCGCCGGACGCGGGCCCGGCGTCGCCGCCGCCAACCGGACGTCGAGCGACCGCGACGGGCGGGCGCGGGTCAGCAGCACCCGCCGCGTCTCCACGATATAGCCGCGCTCAGCCACCGTGATCGTACGTGATCCCAACGCCAGGTCGCGCAATGCCAACGGGGTCACGCCTTTGATGACGCCGTCCATTTCCACGGTCGCTCCCGCAGGGGTGGAGCGAACCAACAAGCGGCC
>CAYHCX010000132.1:5141-8245 GCA_964355095.1 uncultured Acidobacterium sp. | reverse complement strand
GCCACGCCGACTACATCAAGAACATGATCACGGGCGCGGCGCAGATGGACGGCGCCATCCTCGTGGTCAGCTGCATCGACGGCCCGATGCCGCAGACCCGCGAGCACATCCTGCTCGCCAAGCAGGTCAACGTGCCGTACATCGTCGTCGCCCTGAACAAGGTGGACGCGGTGGACGACACCGAACTGGTGGACCTGGTCGAACTCGAAGTCCGCGAGCTGCTCAAGAGCTACGGCTTCCCGGGCGACGACCTGCCGGTGGTTCGCGTGTCGGCGCTCGGCGCGCTCAACGGCGACCCCAAGGGCGTCGAGTCGGTCACCAAGCTGATGGAAGCGCTCGATGCCTACATCCCGGTGCCGCAGCGCGACGTGGACAAGCCGTTCCTGATGCCGATCGAAGACGTGTTCTCGATCTCGGGCCGTGGCACGGTGGTCACCGGTCGGATCGAGCGCGGCCAGGTCAAGGTCGGCGAAGAGGTCGAGATCATCGGCTTCAAGCCGAGCGAGAAGAAGATCGTCACCGGCGTCGAGATGTTCCGCAAGCTGCTCGACTCGGGCCAGGCGGGCGACAACGTCGGCATCCTGCTGCGCGGCGTGGAAAAGGAAGACGTCGAGCGCGGCCAGGTGCTGGCCAAGCCCGGTTCGATCAAGCCGCACACCAAGTTCAAGGCCGAAGTCGTGGTGTTGAGCAAGGAAGAGGGCGGCCGTCACACGCCGTTCTTCAACGGCTATCGTCCCCAGTTCTACTTCCGCACCACCGACGTGACCGGCACGTTGAACCTGAACGAAGGCGTCGAGATGATCATGCCCGGTGACAACACCAGCGTGAACGTCGAGCTGATTGCCCCGGTGGCGCTCGAAAAGGGCGCGAAGTTCGCCATCCGCGAAGGCGGCCGCACGGTCGGCGCCGGCTCGGTCACGGACATCATCGAGTAGTTTGGTGCTCAGGTGCTGCGGTGCGGGAGTGCTCGGGTGCGGAAGCACCTCAGCACTCGCGCACGTCAGCACGCCAGCACAATCAAGGATTGAGCAATGAGAGACATCATCCAGCTGGCGTGCGGCGAGTGCAAACGCCGCAACTACAGCACGACGAAAAACAAGAAGAAGACGACTGAGCGGCTCGAGTTGAAGAAGTACTGCCGTTTCTGCCGGAAACACCAGCCGCACAAGGAGCAGAAGTAGGCGCGTAGGCCAGTAGCTCAATTGGCAGAGCACCGGTCTCCAAAACCGGGGGTTGGGGGTTCGATTCCCTCCTGGCCTGCCATTCATGACTGCGGCACGCGGCACTAACGCGAACCGATGAGCACCGAGACTATTGAACAGTCCGGCGAGCGGACCCTGAAGGGTCCCCTGGGCTGGTGGCAGCGCGCGGGAGAGTTTTTCTCCGAGGTGCGCAACGAGATGAAGCGGGTCACGTGGCCGTCGCAGCGCGAGGTCTACGCGACGACCGTGGTGGTGATTCTCACGTCGGTGTTCTTCGGAGTCTACCTGTTTGGCGTTGACCTGTTGTTCGGCCGCGCGGCCGAATGGGTCTTCCGCCGCTTCGGGGGCGCGTAATGACCGACGTCGCGACCAAGAGCTGGTACATCGTCCACACCTATTCGGGCTTCGAGAAGAAGGTCGCCGAGTCGCTTGAGGAGCGCAAGAAGGCCTATGGGCTCGCCGACGAGATTGGCGAAATCCTGATCCCGACCGAGGATGTCGTCGAGATGCGCGGAGGCCGCAAGGTGGTCTCCTCCAAGCGCTTCTTCCCCGGCTACATCCTGGTCGAGATGAACATGACCGACAACGCGTGGCACGTCGTCAAGAACACGCCGAAGGTCACCGGATTTGTCGGCGCCGGCTCGAAGCCGACGCCGCTCAGCAAGGAAGAGGTCGAGCAGATTCTCGACCAGGTCAAGACGGCGGCGGAGAAGCCGAAGCCGAAGTACACGTTCGACAAGGGCGACCAGGTGCGCATCAACGAGGGCCCGTTCACCGGCTTCAACGGCGCGGTCGACGAGGTCAACGTCGAGAAGAACACGCTGAAGGTGATGGTGACGATCTTCGGCCGCGCGACCCCGGTGGAGCTCGATTTTCTGCAGGTTGAGAAACTGTAATGGCGAAAAAAGTTCAGGCAATGGTCAAGCTCCAGATTCCCGCCGGCAAGGCCACTCCGGCCCCGCCCGTGGGCACGGCGCTCGGCCCGCACGGCGTCAACATCATGGACTTCGTCAAGGCCTTCAACGCCAGGACGGCGAAGGACGACGGGCTGATCATTCCCGCGGTGGTGACGATCTACTCGGACCGCTCGTACACCTTCATCACCAAGACGCCGCCGGCGTCGGTGCTGCTGAAGCGCGCGGCGAACCTCGCCAAGGGGTCCGCGGTGCCGAACAAGAACAAGGTCGGCCAGGTGACGGCGAAGCAGGTCGAGGAGATCGCCAAGCTGAAGATGCCCGACCTCAACACCGATTCGATTGAATCGGCCGTCCGCACCGTGTCCGGCACGGCGCGCTCGATGGGACTCGACGTAGTCGGATAGGCAAGTGGGAGGGCTGGCTTCGGCCACCCGCTAACACCACGGTTGGAGAAACATGAGAACACACGGCAAAAAATACACGGCGGCCCGCGGGCAGGTGGAGGACAAGCTGTATCCACTGGTTGACGCGCTCCCGCTCGTGCAGAAGATCAAGTTCGCCAAGTTCGACGAGACCGTGGCGCTGTCGATTCGCCTCGGGGTCGACCCCAAGCACGCCGACCAGATGGTGCGCGGCACGGTGGTCCTGCCGCACGGCCTCGGCAAGTCCAAGAGCGTGCTGGTGATTGCCGGCCCGGACAAGCAGAAGGAAGCGCTCGAGGCCGGCGCCGACATCGTCGGCGGCGAGGAGCTGGTCGAGAAGATCAACGCCGGCTGGACCGCGTTCGACGCGGTGGTGGCGACGCCCGACATGATGCGCGCGGTGGGCAAGCTGGGCAAGGTGCTCGGCCCCCGCGGCCTGATGCCGAACCCGAAGACCGGCACGGTGACGCCGAACGTGGCGCAGGCGGTCAAGGAAATCAAGGCCGGCAAGGTGGAGTTCCGCGTCGACAAGACCGGCATCGTCCACGCCCCGGTCGGCAAGA
>CAYHCX010000132.1:0-5041 GCA_964355095.1 uncultured Acidobacterium sp. | reverse complement strand
GGCGCCGAAGTGGCGATCCTGGTGGACTACAAGGGCATCAACGTGCCCCAGGTGACGGAGCTGCGCTCGCAGCTGCGCAAATCGAAGGCCAGCTACAAGGTCGTCAAGAACTCGCTGGCCAAGCGGGCGCTGAAGGGCACCGCCTACGAGACGCTGGCGGGACACTTCGAGGGCACCACCGCGGTGGCCTATAGCGACGGCGATCCGGTGGCGCTGGCGAAGACGCTGACGACCTTCATGAAGACGGTGCCGGCGCTGCAGATCAAGGCGGCGGTGGTGCAGGGGCAGACGTTGCAGGCGGCGGAAGTGGCGAGCCTCGCCACGCTGCCGGGCAAGCCCGAACTCTACGCGAAGCTGCTCTTCCTCCTCCAGGCGCCGATGGTGAACCTGGTGCGCGTGCTGAACGCGGTGCCGAGGGATCTGATGAGCGTGCTCGTGCAGGCGGAAACGAAGCGCAAGGAATCGTAAGGGCCCAAGCCTCAAGCCTCAAGCCCCAAGTCTGTGGTTTTTTTTAAGGAGCGATAGCAATGGCCGACGTGAATCAGCAGCAGGTGATCGACTACATCAAGGGCATTACCGTGATGGAGCTCTCGGGGCTCGTCAAGGCGCTCGAAACCGAGCTCGGCGTGTCCGCCGCGGCGGCGATGCCGATGGGGATGCCGATGGGCGGCGGCGCGGCCGCCGGCGCGGCGCCGGCGGAAGAGCAGACCGAATTCACGGTGACCCTGACCGACATTGGCGCCAACAAGATCAACGTGATCAAGGCGGTCCGCGAAGTCACCAGCCTCGGCCTCAAGGAAGCCAAGGACCTCGTTGAGAGCGCGCCCAAGCCGATCAAGGAAGGCGTGACCAAGGACGAGGCCGCGAGCATCAAGAAGAAGTTCGAGGACGCCGGCGCCAAGGTCGAAGTCAAGTAACACCTCGACCGACGCGGACCGTTTACGATCGTGGTGACGGACATCAGGGGTGAGCCTCTGGTGTCCGCCGTACTTGTTTTCACCTCCCGGGACCCCGAGCGACGCATGTACAGCCTTCCGAAAAACGTCTACCGCGAGCGTAAGGACTTCTCGAAGATCAAGACGACGGTTCCCATTCCGAACCTGATCGAGATCCAGCGGAAGAGCTACGAACGCTTCCTGCAGATGAACCGTCTGCCCTCGGAGCGCGAGGACCAGGGCCTGCAGTCGGTGTTCAAGTCGGTCTTCCCGATCAGCGACTTCCGGGAAAACTCGTCGCTTGAATTCATCGAGTACTCGATCGGCAACTGGGAATGCAAGTGCGGCAAGCTCCAGGGCCTGCACCACCTGCGCAAGCCGTGCAAGAGCTGCGGCCACACCCTGATCTGCGATCCGTACGGCGACAAGGACGTGCTGTGCCCGAAATGCGGCACCGGCAACCACGCCCGCGGCGACATGTGCGACATCTGCGGCAACGCGGTCGCGCTGAAGCTGAAGTACGACGTTGACGAGTGCCAGGAGCGCGGCATGACCTACGCCGTGCCGCTGAAGGTGACGATCCGCCTGGTGGTCTGGAACAAGGACCCCGAGACCGGCGTCAAGACCATCCGCGACATCAAGGAGCAGGAAGTCTACTTCGGCGACATCCCGCTGATGACCGACAACGGCACCTTCATCATCAACGGTACCGAGCGCGTCATCGTCTCGCAGCTGCACCGCTCGCCGGGCGCGTTCTTCCACTCGGAAGACAAGAACCTCTACGTCGCGCAGATCATCCCCTATCGCGGCTCCTGGGTCGAGTTCGAGTACGACACCAAGAACCTGCTCTACGTCCGCATCGACCGCAAGCGGAAGTTCCTCGCCTCGGTGTTCCTGCGCGCCCTCGGGCTGCGCGGCGCCGACGAGATCATCCGCACCTTCCACCAGGTCGATCGCCTCAACCTGCGCGACAACGCGCTCTACTGGTCGGTCGGCGAAGGCCTGGTCGGCCAGCGCTCGCGCCGTGACGTCAAGGCCGGCGACGTCTCGATCGGTGAAGGCAAGAAGATCACCAAGACCCACATCGAGGGCCTGCGCAAGGCCGGGGTCAAGGACATCGCGATTACCGACGAGGCGCTCGAAGGCGCCTTCGCCGCCGCCGACATCGTCGATCCGGCCACCGGCGAGGTGCTGCTCGAGGCCAACGACGAGTTGAGCCAGCGTGTGGTGGCGATGGCGCACGAGAAGGGCGTCGACAAGATCGACGTGTTCTTCCCCGAGCGCGACGAGGTCGGGCCGATCATGTCGGCGACCCTCAAGAAGGACCCGATCCGCACGCACGAAGAGTCGCTGATCGAGATCTACCGCCGGCTGCGGCCGGGCGACCCCCCGACCCTCGACAGCTCGCGTTCGCTGTTCGAGAACATGTTCTTCAACCCGCAGAAGTACGACTTCTCGCGCGTCGGCCGGCTCAAGCTCAACACCAAGCTCAAGCTGACGACCCCGCTCGACGAGCGCATCCTGCACCCGCAGGACTTCTACGAGGTGATCAGCTACCTGCTGAAGCTGCGCAAGAACGCGGCCAACGTCGACGACATCGATCACCTGGGCAACCGCCGCGTCCGCTCGGTCGGCGAGCTCCTGGAGAACCAGTTCCGCATCGGCCTGGTCCGCATGGAGCGCGCGATCAAGGAGAAGATGTCGGTCTACCAGGAAATGGCCACGGCCATGCCGCACGACCTGATCAACGCCAAGCCGGTGATGGCCGCGATCCGCGAGTTCTTCGGCTCGTCGCAGCTGTCGCAGTTCATGGACCAGACCAACCCGCTCTCCGAAGTGACGCACAAGCGGCGTCTCTCGGCGCTCGGGCCGGGCGGCCTGTCGCGCGAGCGCGCCGGCTTCGAGGTGCGCGACGTCCACACCACGCACTACGGCCGCATCTGCCCGATTGAGACGCCGGAAGGCCCGAACATCGGCCTGATCAGCTCGCTCAGTTCGTACGCCCGCATCAACGAATTCGGCTTCATCGAGTCGCCGTACCGCAAGGTCAAGAACGGCCAGGTCATCGACTACGTGCTGGTGACCAACGCCGGGGGCCATCCCAAGTACAAGAACGGCGAAATCGTCGAGGCCGGCGAGCTGGTCGGCGCCGACGGCCGCGCCAAGAAGAAGGGCGTCGAGTTCGAGCCGTTCTGCTTCTACCTGTCGGCGTGGGAAGAGGACCAGTACATCGTCGCGCAGGCCAACGTCGCGCTCGACGAAGACATGCGCATCAAGGACGAGCGCGTCAACGCCCGCCAGACCGGCAACTTCATCCTCGCCTCGCGCGAGCAGGTGCAGTTCATCGACGTCTCGCCCAAGCAGCTGGTCTCGGTCGCCGCCTCGCTGGTGCCGTTCCTCGAGAACGACGACGCCAACCGCGCGCTGATGGGATCGAACATGCAGCGCCAGGCGGTGCCGCTGCTGCGCGCCCAGGCGCCCTACGTCGGCACCGGCATGGAGTACATCACCGCGCGCGACTCCGGCGCCGTCGCCGTCGCCCGCCGCACCGGCACCGTCGACTTCGTCGACAGCACGCGCATCGTCGTGCGGGTCGAGTCGGAGTCGGACGTCAACGAGGACATGGGCGCGGACATCTACCCGCTGACCAAGTTCAAGCGCTCCAACCAGAACACCTGCATCAACCAGAAGCCGATCGTGCGCGAAGGCCAGAAGGTGCAGAAGGGCCAGGTTCTCGCCGACGGTCCGTGCACCGAGCTGGGCGAGCTGGCGCTTGGCCGCAACGTGCTGGTGGCGTTCATGCCGTGGCGCGGCTACAACTTCGAAGACGCCATCCTGGTGTCCGAGAAGATGGTGCGCGACGACTACTACACCTCGATTCACATCGAGGAATTCGAGATCGAGGCCCGCGACACCAAGCTCGGGCCCGAGGAAATCACCCGCGACATCCCGAACGTCTCGGAAGGCTACCTCCGCGACCTCGACGACAGCGGCATCATCCGCATCGGCGCCTCGGTCAAGCCCGGTGACATCCTGGTCGGCAAGGTGACGCCGAAGGGCGAGACCCAGCTGACGCCGGAAGAAAAGCTGCTGCGCGCGATCTTCGGCGAAAAGGCCGGCGACGTGCGCGACGCCTCCCTGATTTGCCCCCCGGGCATCGAGGGCATCATCGTCGGCGTCAAGATCTTCTCCCGCAAGGGCATCGAAAAGGATGACCGCGCGAAAGCGATCGAGCAGGAAGAGCTCGACATGATGGAGAAGAACCTGCAGGACGAAATCCGCATCCTGCACGACGAGACCAAGAAGCGGGTCGTCAACATGCTGCAGGGCCAGACCCTGCGCGCCGACCTGTTCGACGAGTTCGGCCGCGAGCGGCTGCTCAAGAAGGGCCAGCAGCTGTCGATCGACGCGATGCAGCCGGTGCCATTCGTGGCGCTGGTCCGCTCGAAGATCCAGACCGACGACGCGGCACTCGATCCGGATCTGCGGCTGGTCGAGGAGCGCAGCGAGCGGCAGGTCGAGGTCATCAAGCAGCTGTTCGAGGAAAAGAAGGAAAAAATCCGCCGCGGCGACGAGCTGCCGCCGGGCGTGATCAAGCTGGTCAAGGTCTATGTCGCGATGAAGCGCAAGCTGTCGGTCGGCGACAAGATGGCCGGCCGCCACGGTAACAAGGGCGTGATCGCGCGCATCCTGCCCGAAGAGGACATGCCCTACCTGCCGGACGGAACGCCGGTGGAAATCGTGCTCAATCCGCTGGGCGTGCCGTCGCGCATGAACGTCGGCCAGATCCTCGAGACGCACCTCGGCTGGGCCGCGCACGCGCTGGGCCTCTACTTCGCGACGCCGGTCTTCGACGGCGCCACCGAGAAGGAAATCATGGGCTGGCTCGACAAGGCCGGCCTCGAACAGCGCGGCGGCAAGACCACGCTGTGCGACGGCATGACCGGCGTGCCGTTCGAGCAGGACGTGACGGTGGGCTACATCTACATGCTCAAGCTGTCGCACCTGGTGGACGACAAGATCCACGCCCGCTCGATCGGGCCGTACTCGCTGATCACGCAGCAGCCGCTGGGCGGCAAGGCCCAGTTCGGCGGCCAGCGCTTCGG
>CAYHCX010000131.1:0-8270 GCA_964355095.1 uncultured Acidobacterium sp. | reverse complement strand
CTAGTGACAAGCCCCAAGCCCCAAGCCCCAGGCCCCAAGCCGGGTGAGTTGCGATGAAAGTGATGAAGTTCGGCGGCACGTCCGTGGCCGACCGCGCCGCCATCGAGCGGCTGATCGCGCTGGTGCGCGCCGAACGGCAGGCCGAAGCGCAGAAGCAAGGCGGCGACGCGCGCGGGCCGGTGGTGGTGGTGTCGGCGCTGTCGGGCGTCACCGATCGCCTGCTGGGCGTGGCGGCGATGGCTGGATCCGGCGACGGGGAAGGCGCGCGCGCGAGCCTCCAGGACCTGAGGAAGCGCCACCTCACCGTGTCGGAGGTGATCGCCGACGAGGCGCTGCGCCAGCCCGTGGTCGAGGCGCTCCATCGTGAGTTCGACGAGCTCGAACGCGTGGTGCACGCCCTGGGCGTGCTGCAGGAGGTGTCGCCGCGATGGCTCGACACGCTCGCCGCGACCGGCGAGGTGCTGAGCAGCCAGATCGTGGCGGCCGCGCTGACCGCCGACAAGCTGATGGCGACCTGGGTCGATGCCCGCAAGGCGGTGGTCACCGATGGCGAACACACGGCGGCGGCGCCACTGTTCGAGGACACGACCGCGGCACTGATGAAGTACGCGGACCCGCCCCTGGCGGCCGGGCGCATTCCCGTGCTGGGCGGGTTTGTCGGCGCCACCATCAGCGGCGTCACCACCACGCTCGGCCGCGGCGGCTCGGATTTCTCCGCCGCCATCGTCGGGGCGTGTCTCGGCGCCGACGAGATTCAGATCTGGACCGACGTGGACGGCATGCTGACGGCGGATCCGCGTATCGTCCAGGCGCCGCAAGTGGTCCCGCACCTGTCGTTTGCCGAGGCGTCGGAGCTGGCCTACTTTGGCGCCAAGGTGCTGCACCCGGCCACCATCCAGCCGGCGGTGGCCCGCAACATCCCCGTGCGCATCCTCAACTCGCATCGCCCGCAGGCGCGCGGCACGCTAATCACGGCCGAGCGGCCGAAGAGCGAGCGGCCGCTCACCGCGGTGGCGTCGAAGAAGGGCGTGACGGTGGTGGACATCACGTCCACGCGCATGCTGATGGCCCATGGTTTTCTCCGGCGGCTGTTCGAAGTGTTCGAGCGCCACAAGACGCCGGTGGACGTGGTCACCACCTCCGAAGTCAGCGTGTCGGTCACGATTGACGATGCGCGGCGGTTGCCGGCGATCATCGAAGGGCTGTCGGGCTTTGCCGATGTGGTGAGGCAAGACCAGATGGCCATTGTCTGCGCGGTCACCGACGGCCTGCACGACGACCCGATGCTGGCGTCGCAGGTGCTGGCCTCGGTCGGCGATGTGCCGCTGCGCATGGTGTCGCAGGCCGCGTCACGCCGCAACATCACGTTCGTGATTCGCGAATCGGACCTGCCGACTGCGCTGGGCCGCCTGCACGATCGCTTTTTCGCGCCGGTGAGCGAGACCCCGGTACTGGTCCGGCTAGCCGCCTTCGCCGAGGCGACGGCGCCCAGGAAGCCGGACGCCACATGATGCGGGTCCTGCTACTCGGCCACGGGCGCATGGGGCGGCTCGTCGAATCACTGGCGCCGTCGTACGGCGCCACCATTGCCGGCGTGATCGACGAGCGTTCCGGCGAGCGCGCGATTGCGGAAGGCGACTTCGGCGACGTCGATGTCGCCATCGACTTCACGGTGGCCGACGCCGTGGTGAAGAACCTGCCGCAACTGGCGGCCCGGAAGATCAACGTGGTGATTGGCACCACGGGCTGGCAGGCACGGGAAGCCGCCATGCGGGCGGTGGCGGAGCAGGCCGGCATCGGCGTGCTGGCGGCGTCGAACTTCTCGCTCGGAATGAACATCTTCCAAATCGCGGTGGACGAAGCCAGCCGCCGCTTCGCGCGTCATGCGGAGTTCGGGGCGTGGATCCACGAGTCGCATCACACGATGAAGAAAGACGCGCCGTCGGGCACGGCCCTGACCTTGAAGGCCGGCATGGAGGCGGTGGGCTACACCCGGCCGATCGACGTGTCGTCCACGCGCGTGGGGTCGGTGCCCGGCACTCACACGGTCGGTTTCGACGGGCCGTCGGAAACCATCGAGTTCACCCACACCGTGCGCGACCGGGCAGTATTCGGTCGCGGAGCTCTCACGGCAGCGGCGTGGCTGGTTGGCCGCCGCGGCTGGTTTTCGATTCGGGATGTGCTGAGCGGGAATTCACAGGAGATAGGAATTAACAGGAGATAAGGAGATCAGAAGAATGGATTTCTCCTGATCTCCTGGTCTCCTTTTAAGCAGGGGGATCGGAAAGAGGGCGTATGAGGACACAGTTCACCGGCGTCGGTACCGCGCTGATCACGCCGTTCACCAAGAGCGGCGCGCTCGATGAGCCGGCGATCAAGCGGTTGGCGAGGCGGCAGATCGATGCCGGCGTCCACTTCCTGGTGCCGTGCGGCACGACCGGCGAGACGCCGACGTTGTCGGCGGCCGAGCGCCGCCGGGTGGTGGAGCTGGTGCTCGAAGAGGCGCGCGGGCAGGTGCCGGTGATGGCCGGCGCCGGCGGCAACGACACCGCGGAGGTGGTGCGTCTCGCCAGGGAGATGCACGGCCTCGGCGTCGAGGGCCTCCTGTCGGTCACGCCGTACTACAACAAGCCCACGCCCGAAGGCCTGTTCGCGCATTTCTCGGCGGTGGCCGAGGCGACGCCGCTCCCGATCGTGCTCTACAACGTGCCCGGCCGCACCGGCTGCAACATCGAGGCGGCCACGCTCGCGCGGCTGGCCACCATTCCTCACGTGATTGGCGTCAAGGAAGCGGCCGGCAACATCACGCAGATGATCGAGATCTGCCGGGCCGTCGCGGACGACTTCCTCGTGCTATCGGGAGACGACGCGCTGACGCTGCCGCTGATGGCGATCGGCGGCCGCGGCCTGATCTCGGTGGCGTCCAACGCCATCCCGGCCGAGATGTCGCAACTCGTCGAAGCCGCCGAGCGCGGCGACTACGTCACGGCCCGCCGGCTGCATCACCAGCTGGTACCGATTATGCTGGGCAACTTCATGGAATCCAACCCGGGCCCGGTCAAGTACGCGATGGCGGCGATGGGCCTGTGCGAGGAGGTCTACCGCCTCCCCATGGTGTCGCCGCGTCCCTCGTCGAAGGAGAAGATGCGCGGGCTCCTGACCGAGCTCGGCCTCCCACATTCATGACACTCCAAGAAAACATCGAATCACTCGTCGCCGCCGGCTCCGGCGCCAACAAGGCGGCGGCCCGCGCGGCGTTCGACGAACTGAAGGCAGCCCTCGAGGCCGGCACGGTGCGCGCGGCGCAACCGGACTACTCGACGCCCAGCGGCTGGCGCGTCAACACCTGGGTCAAGCAGGGCATCCTGCTCGGCTTTCGCTTCGGCGACCTGGTGGAGATGTCGGCCGGCCTGCCGTTCTACGACAAAGACACGCAAGCGGTGCGGACCCCGGGCGTGGGCGCCGGCATTCGCATTGTCCCGGGCGGCTCGGCCATCCGCGGCGGCGCCTACGTGGCCCGCGGCGTGATCTGCATGCCGCCCATGTACATCAACATCGGCGCCTACGTCGGTGACGGCACGCTGGTGGACTCGCACGCCTTGATCGGATCCTGCGCGCAGATCGGCGCGCGGGTGCACGTCAGCGCCGCCGCGCAAATCGGCGGCGTGCTCGAGCCGGTCGGCGCGCTGCCGGTGATCGTCGAAGACGACGTGCTGGTGGGCGGCAACACCGGCATCTACGAAGGCGCCGTGATCAAGGAGCGCGCGGTGATTGCCGCTGGCACGGTGCTGACCGGCTCGACGCCGGTCTACGATCTCGTCAACGGCACGATCATCAAGCCATCGCCGGGCCAGCCGCTGGTGGTGCCGGTGGGTGCGGTGGTGGTGCCGGGCGCGCGCGCGGTGACCGTCGGCGCCGGCAAGGGCTGGGGCCTGTCGCTGGCGACCCCGGTGATCGTGAAGTACCGCGACGACAAGACCGACGCCAAGACGGAGCTCGAACAGTGGATCCGGTAGATCACGTCGCGCTCGCGCGGCAGCTCATCGACATCGACTCGACCACCGGCCAGGAAGGCAGGGTCGCCGCCGTGCTCGCGCAGTTCCTGCGTGACCGCGGCTATTCGGTGCTCGAGCAGCCCCTCGGCAACGGCCGCGCCAACGTCATTGCCGCGGTCGGCGAACCGGACGTCGTGTTCTCGACGCACTTCGACTGCGTGCCGCCGTTCTTCCCGAGCCGCATCGAGGGCGGCCTGCTCCACGGGCGCGGCGCCTGCGATGCCAAGGGCATTCTGGCGACGCAGGTCGCCGCCGCCGAGCGGCTGCGCGCCGCCGGCGAGACGCGCATTGGCCTGGTGTTCGTGGCCGGCGAGGAGCGGGGCAGCGACGGCGCCAGGGCCGCCAACCGCATCGCTTCGGAGTCGCGCTTTCTGATCAACGGCGAGCCCACCGATTTGCGGTTGGGCGCCGCGACGCGCGGCTGCTTTCGCGTCCGCCTCACCGCCGCCGGCAAGGCCGCCCACTCGGGCTATCCCGAGCTCGGCGAGTCGGCCATCGACAAGCTCCTCGACTGCCTGATGTCGCTGCGCGCGGCCGACTGGCCGGCGGATCCGCTGCTTGGCACCACGCACTACACGGTGGGCCTGATCAACGGCGGCGTCGCGCCGAACGTGATCCCAGCGCATGCCGAGGCCGAGGTGTTCTTCCGCAGCGCCGGCGATCACGACGCGATTCGCGCCACGCTGGCGGCGGCGCTGGCGAACCGGGTGACGGTGGAAGAAGTGCTGGAAGTGCCGGCGGTGCGGCTTCACACCGTGCCCGGGTTCGAGACCGCGGTGTTCTCGTACGTCAGCGACGTGCCGTTCCTGTCGAACTGGGGCCGTCCGCTTCTGCTGGGACCAGGCTCGATCCACGTGGCACACACGGACCGCGAACACGTCGCGATTGCGGAACTGGACCAGGCCGTTGAGGTCTACGAGCGGCTGGCGGCGACCTTGACCGCGACCTGAACGCCGACAATGTCATCGAGCGCGTCGATCAAGCGGCTTTCGTAGTGCTGGTTGGCTTCGCGCAGGACCGCGATCGCCACCTCGACCGGCCGCGCCTGGCGATACGGCCGATCGTTGGTGATCGCGTCAAACGCGTCGGCCACCGCGACAATGCGGCCCGAGATCGGAATGTCGGTGCCCTTCAATCCGCGTGGGTAGCCGGTGCCGTCGAACCACTCGTGGTGAGTCATGGCGACCGATTCCGCCAGCTGCAGGAGCGGACTGTGGCTGCCGCCGAGGATGCGGGCGCCGATGCTGGTGTGCGTGCGCATCACGCGCAACTCACTTTCGGTGAGCGCGCCTGGCTTACGCAGCAGGGCGTCTGGAATGCCAATCTTGCCGATGTCGTGGAGGGCGGCGGCGCGGCGGAGCAGCCCGGCTTCTTCCGGCGTGAGTCCGATCCGTTCCGCTATGTGCGCCGAGAGCTCGCCCACCCGCAGGTTGTGCTGGCTGGTCTCGTCGTCCCGGTACTCGGCGGCGAGGGCGAGGCGCTCGATCATCTCGATGCGGGAAGACTCCAGCTCCCTGGTGCGGCCGATCGCCGATTCGAGCAGGGTGCGGTTCTGCTTGCGCAGGTCCTGGAACAGCATCCGGCTTTCGAGCAGGTTGCGGACGCGGAGCAGCACCTCGACCAGGTCGAAGGGCTTGGTGACGAAGTCCTTGGCGCCGCGGGTCAGCGCCTGCTGGCGCGCGTCGCGCGAGCCGTCCCCGGTGATCACCAGCACGGGGAGGCGTTCCTGGTTGATCAGCGGCGTCAGGATGTCGAGCACGCCGAAGCCGTCGCAGTCGGGCATGTGGAGGTCGGTGATGACCAGGTCCGGCGGCGACGACTCGACCAGGGCCTTGAGCTCGCGCGCATCGGTCAGGCCGGCAACCGACTGGAAGCCGCCGCGCTCGAGCGTGGCGGTCAGCAGCCGCACGTTCTGCGGCTCGTCGTCCACGATGATGACGTGGGCGGCCTGGATGAGCAGGCTGAGCCGGTCGGGCTCGCCATACAGTTCCGTGTCGCAGTGGCTGTCTGGGGGAAATTGGATCATGAGGAACCACCCCCAATGCAGAGCAAGAGCGGTACCGCGGCCGCCACAAAGGCAAGTGGCCTCGGGCCAACAACTTACGCATGCCGGCCTGTGCGCGCTGGGGTGTGCGGTGTGCGGCCGCACACTCGCAAGCGTCAGGTGCTACACTGAGGGTTCGGCCCGGAACCTCGGCAATCTCAGGGCGGCGAATCGCGTCAGGGCCGGAAGGCAGCAGCGCTAAGTCGTTTCCGTGATGTGCTGAGGATCTCCGGGCCGAGTTACCTGTCCGGCCCTTCTGACTTCTCACTTCCGACCTTTCACTTGTAATGGCCTACCAAGTCCTAGCCAGAACATGGCGACCGCAACGCTTCGAGGACGTCCTCGGGCAGCAGGCGGTCACGCGCACGCTCAAGAACGCGCTCAAGAGCAAACGCATTGCGCAGGCGTTCGTGTTTTCCGGCCCGCGCGGGTGCGGCAAGACCACGACGGCGCGCATCCTGGCGCGCGCGCTGAGCTGCGCCAAGGGGCCGACGCCCGACCCGTGCGGCGTCTGCGACGCGTGCATCGAGATTGCCGAAGGCCGCGACATCGACGTGCTCGAGATCGACGCCGCTACCCACACCGGCGTCGACAACGTGCGCGAGGTGGTCATCGAGGGGCTCGCCATCGCGCCGGTCCGCAACCGCTACAAGGTCTTCATCATCGACGAAGTCCACATGCTGTCGGCGTCGTCGTTCAATGCGCTGCTGAAGTCGATTGAAGAGCCGCCGCCGCACGTTATCTTTATGATGGCGACGACCGAGCAGCACAAGATTCCCGACACCGTGCTGTCGCGCTCGCAGGTCTACGAGTTCCGGACGATTTCCGCCAAGGTGGTCGCCGATCAACTGCGGACCATCGCCGCGGTGGAGAAGATCGAGATTCCCGAAGCCGGCCTGATGCTGCTGGCCCGTGCCGGCGAAGGCAGCATGCGCGACTCGCTCAGCGCCTTCGACCAGGTGCGCGCGTTCGCCGGCGACACCATCGCCGTCGAAGACGTGGTCACGGTGCTCGGCCTGGTCGGGCGCGACCTGGTGTTTGACATGCTCGACGCGGTGGTCAGCGAAGACGCGCCGGCGGCGTTTGCGCTGGTCGAACGCGCCATCGAGCGCGGCTACGACCTGCGCCTGCTGTGCCGCGAGTTGGCCCGCGCGACGCGTGACCTCCTCATCCTGTCCGTGGACCCCAAGCGTTCCTCGGATCCGGACGTGGCGGCGGATTCCGAGCGCGAGCGCCTGCTCGCCATGGCCGGTCACTGGTCGCGCGAGGACTTGCTGCGCGGCTTCGACCTGCTGACCAGGACGGAGCAGGAAGTGCGCGTGTCGGACCAGCCGCGCTACAACCTCGAGATGGGGCTGCTTCGCCTCATGCACCTCCGCAAGCTCGTCCCGCTCGGCGAACTTCTTGGCCTTGCGGAACGAACTGCGCCACGGGCACAGGGGCCTAACGTGTCTAAGGTGCTCGCGCCGAGTGCTGCTCCAAAAGCGCCGGCCGTTGCTCCTGAACCCAAGTCCCCAAGCACCTCAGGCACCTTAGGCACCCGAGGCACCCTAGGCACCCTAGGCACCCTAGGCACCTTAGGCACCCTAGGCACCTTAGGCACCTTAGGCACCTTAGGCACCGATAACGCCCTGAAAGACGCCTTTCTCGCCGAGATCAAGTCCGCCAAGTCCACGTTCTACAACCTCGTGGTGGCCTCGGCGTATTCGATCGAGGCGACGGCGTCGGGCATTACCTTCGCCTTTCAGCCCAACAAGAAGAACGCGAAAGTGCAGTGCGAAGACCAGAAGGCCTGGCTGGTGACGATTGCCGAAAAGGTGGCCGGCCGGGCCATCCCGGTGTCGATTGTGATCGCCGAGGCCGACGCGCCGCCCAAGCCCTCGACCCTGGCGTCGCCGGTGGCCGCGGCTGGCGGCTTGTCCGCCGGAGCCTCGGCGAAGGCGGGCAGCTCGGATGACGTCAAGGCCGAAGCCATGGCCAACTCCACCGTGCAGGCGGTGTTGGAGATATTCCCGGTGGATAAAACTACGGTCGAAGAAAGATAGGGCTTGAGACTTGAGGCTTGAGACTTGACTCAAGCCCAAGCCCCAAGCTTCGAGCCTATGGATATCAAGAACATGATGAAGCAGGCGCAGGAGATGCAGGAGCGCCTGCAGCAGCAGATGTCGGAG
>CAYHCX010000130.1:2808-8666 GCA_964355095.1 uncultured Acidobacterium sp. | reverse complement strand
ATCACCCAATCGTCAACAGTCACTAATTCGGCAATCAGTCAATTGACAATGCGCCATACTCTGTTAGCCCTCGCACTCCTGATTGCCGTTGGCACAGGACACTCCTCCGCCCAGCACCAGTTGGTCCCAGTGTCGCAGCTGAGAGGCGCGCCGGCGCTCGCACTTGCCCTTCGCAAGCTCGACACCGTGGGCAACTTCATGATGACCACGGCCCACCCGGACGATGAGAACAACGCGATGCTGGCGTATTTCTCGCACGGCAAGGGGTTCCGGACCGCGCTGGTCACGGCGACGCACGGCGAGGGCGGGCAAAACGAGATTGGCCCCGAGCTGTTCGAGGCGCTGGCCGTGCTGCGCACCGAAGAACTGGCGGCCGCGCACCGGTTCGACGGCGCCGACCAGTTCTTCACGCGCGCCATCGACTTCGGGTTCTCGTTCAGTGTCGAAGAGACGCTGCAGAAGTGGGGCCACCAGGAAATCCTCGGCGACTACGTCCGCATGATCCGGACGATTCGCCCCGACGTGATCGTCGGCTTCGTGTTCGACGGCGACGGCGGCGGCCAGCATCATCAGACCTCATCGCGCTTGACGCTGGAAGCGTTCCGTGCGGCGGCCGATCCGTCGAAATTCCCCGAACAGATCAAGGACGGGCTGCGCGCGTGGCAGCCGAAGAAGTTCTATTACACGGCTGGCTTCCCTTCGACTCGCGCAGACGCTCGCTCAGGGCAGGCGGCCGCACCGAGCCCACCGCTCGTTGAGGCGCCGACGATGCTCCAGTTCGCTGGGGGTGACTCGTTCGATCCGGTGCTCGGCCGCACCTATAACGAGATCGCGGGTGAAGCGCGCAGCATGCACAAGTGCCAGGGCATGTCGCAGCTGCTGCCGCTGCCGGCGCCGGTTGGCGGCGGCGGGCCGATGGGTCCCGGCGGCATTCGCAACTATCGCCTGCGCGACACCGTGCTCGACGGCGGCGTTGGGCGCCCCGACCGCGAGGTGTTCGATGGTGTCGACACCAGCCTGCGCAGCCTGTTGACGTTCGCCCCTGGCGCACCGGGGGCACTTGGCGCCGGCCTCGATCGCATCACCGCGGCGGTCGTCGACGCTCGCAAGGCGCTTGCCGCCGGCGGCGAGGCGGCGGCCATCACACCACTGACCACGGGACTCGCGGCGCTGCGCGAAGTTCGCGCGTCACTCGCGTCCATGAATATTCCGGAAAGCGCGCGATACGAAATCGAGTTCCGTCTCGAGAAGAAAGAACCGCAGTTTGCCCAGGCGCTGATGCTCGCGGCCGACGTCCGCCTCGATGCCGTCGCGCGCGATGGATTGGTGGTCGCGGGTCAGCCGCTGCAGGTGGATCTGATGGTGGCCAATCGCGGCAAGAGCCAGATCGGGCTGAATGTGGCCGCGAATGGATTTGGCGCAACCCCCGTCGTCACCTGTGCCGATGTCACGCCGATCGCCCCGGGCGCCTCGCGTAACTGTGGCAGGTCGCTGAACGTGCCCGCCGATGCAAGGTTGACCGCGGCTCATTTCCGCAACGGCCCGGTCGGGGCGCGCTACGTGTTCGACGCCGACGTGCCGTTTGGATTGCCGTTCCGTCCCACCCCGTTCACAGCGACGTTCGCGATGGCGGTGAACAACGCGCCATTCACGATCACGCTGCCGATCCAGGCGCGATCGGATCAGGACATCTTCGCTGGAGAGAAGCGCCAGGAGATTCACGTGGTGCCGGCGTTCGCGGTGGCGACGACGCCCGACACGGTGATCGTGCCGTTGGCGCCTGACGGCGCCAAGGACGTGCGCGTGACCGTGACCAACCACGCGAAGGGCGCCGCCCGGGCCGACGTGGCACTCGAGGTGCCGGAGGGCTGGCGCGCGACGCCGCCGTCGCAACCGGTCAGCTTCACGCGCGAAGACACATCGGTGACGGTGCGCTTTGCGCTGCAGGCGCCGCCGTCGACGGTGCTGACGGCCGCGGCCATGAAGCCGGGCGGCAACCAGTTCAAGGTCAACGCCATCGTCCGCAGCTCCGATGTGGCGTCCGGCTTAAGCCGGACCTTCACGCAGGGTTACCAGGTGGTCGAGTATCCGCACACCACGCGGCGGCACGTGCTGACGACGCCGCAGGTGGCGGTGAAGGCGCTCGACGTCAACGTCAAGCCGAACCTGAGCGTGGGCTACGTGATGGGCGTGGGCGACGAAGTGCCGGCGGCGCTCGAGCAGTTGGGCGTGAAGCTCACGCTGATCAACCCAGAGGAACTGGCCTGGGGCGATCTCAGCCGCTACAACGTGATCATGACCGGCGTGCGCGCCTACGAGCGGCGCGTTGACCTGCGAGCCAACAACCAACGGCTGCTCGACTACGCCGTGGCCGGCGGCACGGTGATCGTCCAGTACAACAAGTTCGAGTTCAACGACGCGCAGTACGGCCCGTTTCCGGCGAAGGTCGGGCGCGAGCGCGTGACCGACGAGAACGCGGAGATGAAGCTGCTGGCGCCGCGGCACCCGGTGTTCAACTCGCCCAACGTGATCGGCCGCGCCGACTGGGCGGGCTGGGTGCAGGAGCGCGGGCTGTATTTCCTGGACGCGGCCGGCCGCGACCCGCAGTACACCGACCTCATCGAGTTTACCGAGCCGTTCCCGTACAACCAGGGCGTCAAGCGTGGCGCCCTCGTCGAAGCCAAGGTCGGCCAGGGCCGCTGGATCTACGTCGGCCTGGGCCTGTGGCGTCAGTTGCCGGCGGGCACGGATGGTGCATTCCGGCTGATGGCAAACCTGATCAGCCTGGTTCCTTGAACAGGAGTCCAGGAGGGAAACCAACTTCTTCTATTCTCCTGATCTTCTGTTGGTTTCCCTCCTGAACTCCTGTTAAACCCCACGGGCGGGCGGGTGGTCCAAGTGCCTATGTTCCCGGAATTGCGCGTGGCGCGCTGATCACGCTTTAGTAATCACCGTCACGGAGTCGTCGTTGGTCCGGGTGTCAAGGTTAATGGAAGAGCTCGCGGCCGCCGAGATATTGTAGGCACACCAGATGCTTGAACACATCCTGCGTCGCATGGGGTTTGGCGCCAATCCCGCGGAACTCGCCGCCTGGGCGGGCGTTCCCATCGACACGGTGATCGATCGTCTTCTGAACTACGAGTCGATGTCGACCAATCACGATGTGAACATCGGCCGCCCGGAATACTTGGGCATCACCACCTCTTCGGGCAATCCCTTCTCGCCAAACACATTGATCAACGATGCGCGGCAGCGCTGGCTGTTTCGCATGATCCACTCGCAGCGCCCGCTCGAAGAGAAGATGGCGCTGTTCTGGCACAACCACTTCGCGACCGCGTATTCCAAGCTCGCGGGCGCGGTGGGCCAGGAGCGCGCGACGCGGTTGATGGACAACGATCCGTCGAGCCTCGAAGGCAGTCCGGCCGGCCAAATCCAGGTGCTGCGCCAGTACGCCACCGGCAGCTTCCCCGGCATGCTGATGGCCATGGCGAAGAACCCCGCCATGGTGTATTGGCTGGACAGCCAGCTGAACACGCGGACCCGGCCCCAGGAAAACTTCGGCCGCGAGATCATGGAGCTGTTCAGCCTGGGCATCGGCAACTACACGGAGCAGGACGTGTATGCCGCGGCCCGCGTCTTCACCGGCTTCAACTGGCAGCTGGCCGGCGACCGCGCCAGCACGACGGCCAGCTACTACACGTTCCTTTACCGGGCGGCCGACCACGACACCAACGCCAAGACCTTCACCTTTGCCATCTACCCGGACGGCGGCAAGACGATACCGGCGCGCGCGGCGGCGGCAGGGGAACAGGATGCCCTGGACTTGATCCTCGCCCTGGCCCGCCATCCCGCGACCGCGCGACGGCTGGCCACCAGGCTCTACAAGTTCTTCGTCAACGAGACCTCCGAACCCGACGCGTCCCTGGTCAACGCCATGGCCAACGCCTACCTCGGGAACAACTACAACATCAAGGCGGTGTTGCGGACGTTGTTCCAGTCGTCGCAGTTCCGCGACCCGGCGAACTTCTTCCAGCGTTATTCGTGGCCGCTCGAGTACGCCGTGCGCGCCATCAAGGAAACGGGGTGGACCGGCCTCTCGGCGAACTCTGCGCTCATACCGCTCACCAACATGGGGCAGCAGATGTACGAGCCGCCCGACGTGAACGGTTGGGAACTCGGCGCCGGCTGGATTTCCACGTCGTCGATGTTGGCGCGCATGAACTTCGCCTCGACGCTGGCGGCCAACCAGAGATTCAACCTGGCGCGCGACGCGCAGCCGTATCGCACCTCGCCGGACCGCGTGCTCGAGTACATGCTCGCGCGCTTCCCGACCGTCGGGTTCACCTCGACCGGCACCGTGGCGATGTCGGACTACCTCCGGTCGACCGCGTGGACCGGCGCCGACGCGCAGCTGCAGCAGAGGGTTCCGGGTCTGACGCGCCTGATCGTCGGGTCCGGCGAGTATCAGTTCAACTGAAGCCGCCGATGACGCCGATGACGCAGAGAACGGGGAACTAGGAGACGCCATGTCTTTCTCACGACGACAGTTCGTCAAGGGCGGCGTCACCGCGTTCACCTTCGGGTTTGCCGCGCCCCAGGCGATTTGCGACATCGCCTTCGCGCAAGGGTCCGCGGCCCGCAACCTCGTGGTGGTGTACCTCAGCGGCGGCAACGACTCGCTGAGCACGATCATCCCGTATCGTGATCCGAACTACACCACCCGGCGGCCGACCATTGCGATTCCGGCCGCCAACGTGCTGCAGATCGGCGCCGATGCCTCGGGCGTCGAATTGGGCTTGCACCCGCGATTGACCGGACTGAAGTCGATATTTGACGCCGGCCGGCTCGCCGTCATTCAGCGCACCGGCTACGCCAACCAGAGCCGCTCGCACTTCACCGGCTTCGACATCTGGGGCACCGCGAGCACGACCAACACCTCCGGCGCAGGATGGCTTGGCCGCTACCTGGACCTGATCCCAACACCCGTTGATCCGCTGGTGGCGTGGAACACGCAGCGGGAGACGCCGCGCCCGCTGATGGCCCGCACCGTGGGCGTGCCGGCGATCACGAGCCCGGCCGCCTACCAGTTCTCGAGCCCCAACACGGGTGCCGAAGCCGGCTACGAGCGTACCGCGCAGACGAGGATCTCGTCGCATATCCCGGTCGATCGTCCACATCTCGCGTTTGTGAACTCGACGGCGCAGGCGGCGCTGAGCACGCTGGACCGGGTCGCCACCGTGGCCACCTATCGGCCGGCCAACACCTATCCGAACAACGGCTTCGGTCAGGCGCTGACCGCCGTCGCCGGCGCCATGAACAGGCAGATCGGCACCAAGGTCTACTGGGTCCAGACCGGCGGGTTCGACACGCACGCGTCGCAGGGCGTCAACCAGGGCTCGTATTTCAACCTGATGGCCACGCTCGGCGACGGCCTCAAGGCGTTCTACGACGACCTGAGCGCGCAGGGCCTGTTGAGCAGCACGCTGGTGCTGGTGTATTCGGAATTCGGCCGGCGCATCACCGAGAACGGCAGCCAGGGCACCGACCACGGTGCCGGCGCCAACATGATGGTGCTCGGCGGCGGCGTCCGCGGCGGCCTCTACGGCACGGCTCCCAACCTGAGCACCGACCCGGCCAACCCGACGCTCGAGAACAACGCCGCCGACGTCAAGTACGAGACGGACTTCCGATCGGTCTACGCGAAGATCCTGGACAGCTGGCTGGGATCGAACTCGGTCACCGTGCTCGGCGCCGACTACCGCGCGGGCGCGCCGAACATCCTCTGATCACGAAAGCCTGCCACAGAGGCACAGAGACACAGAGAAGACCCTTTTGGGGAATACAAGGTGCTTACCCAC
>CAYHCX010000130.1:0-2708 GCA_964355095.1 uncultured Acidobacterium sp. | reverse complement strand
ACCCGCTGCCCGGTCAGCAGCATGCTCGCCATTTCGCCGAGGGCCATGTTCAAAACGAAGGCGGGCGCCTGAAAGACGGCGGGCCGCCTGATGACGCGCGCCAGCGTGCGGGTGAAATCGCGGTTGGTGACCGGCGTCGGCGCCGTGGCGTTGAACGCACCCATGGCCCGGTCCGCGGTGGTGAGCCAGGCGACCATCGCCACCCAGTCATCGACGTGGATCCACGGCATGTACTGGTCGCCGGATCCCAGCGTGGCGCCGAGCCCGAGCTTGAAGGGCACGATCATTTTCTTGAGCGCGCCGCCGCTGTTGCCGAGCACCACGCCGGTGCGGAGGAGGACGAGGCGCGTGTTGGCCGGGACCGCGCTCGCCTCATGCTCCCAGTCCACGCACAACTGGGCGAGAAAATCCGGCCCGGGCGGCGTGCCTTCGGTCACCGGCTCAGCGCCGCAGGCGCCGTAGTAGCCGACGGCCGACCCACTGATCAGCGTCTTTGGCGGGCGCGCGCACGCGGCCAGGGCGCGAACAATGGTGCGCGTGGCGTGGAGCCGGCTGTTGCGCAGTTCGGCCTTGCGCGCGATGGACCAGCGTTTGGCGGCGATGCCTTCGCCGGCGAGGTTGATGACGACGTCGGCGTCTTCGAAGTGCGCGGCCAGTTGGCCGGGGGAGCCGCCTGGTGGCCAGGGGATGTCGCCTGGCTGGTGCGGACGTGGCGATCGAGTGAGGTTGAGCACACGGTGCCCCTCGCGCTCGAGATGCGCCCGCAGCCTGGTGCCGAGAAAACCTGAACCGCCCGCGACAACGATGGTCATGTGTTGGCCTGATTGTACGGAGGGTTGAGCCGGCTCAAGACGAAAAAGACGCGCCGATCTCTTGACAGACGGTCCGTGATTGTTATTAACTAACCAGTTAGTTGACATGAAGGCTCGAACCAAGGCCCGGCCGGACACCCGCAACGCCATCTTCCAGGCGGCCGCCACGGCCTTTTCATCGCGGGGCTTCGACGGCGTCGGCGTGGACGACATCGCCAGGCAGGCCAAGGTCAACAAGGCGATGATCTACTACCACTTCGCCGACAAACTGGCGCTCTACCGCGCGGTCGTCGCCGACATGCTCAACACCGTGGCCGCCAGCGCCGTCGCGATCGCCGAATCCGGGCAGTCGCCATCCGACAAGCTCAATCAGTTCATCGAGAACTTCGTGCGCCTCGCCGACCAGCGCCCGTGGTTCCCCACGCTGATGCTGCGCGAGATCGCGGAGGGCGCGCCGCACCTCGATCTCGACACGCTGGCCGCGATGAAAGGCGTGTTCGCGGCGTTCGGTCGCATCCTCGCCGAGGGCGCTGCCGCCGGCGCGTTCCGCCCGGTGCATCCGATCCTGGCCTACACCTCGGTCGTCGGACCACTGCTGATGAACGCCGCGCGCGAACGCATGGCGGCGCAACCGGGCCGATCGCAGTTGCCGATGTTCGTCGAGGTCTCCCACGCCGACTTGATCGCACACAGCCAGCACACCGCGCTCGGCATGCTCCAGCCGCCGATGACGCCGATATCACACCAGGGCCGCAGATGACACAGAGATCACGTCAGGGCCGCAGACCTGTCCGCCGAAGCGCGCAAGCGCGAAGGTGGATGACACGGATTACGCAGATGACAACGATCACACGACTAACCCTTCTCCCGATCCTGACCTTTGCCATCGGCTGCGCGGAGCAAGCGCCGACCGATCGCATTCGCGTGTCGGGACACGTCGAAGCCACCGAAGTGCGGCTGGCGCCCGATGCCGGCGGGCGCGTCCTCACGCTCATGGTGAAGGAAGGCGACCGCGTGCGGGTGGGGCAGACCGTGCTGACGCTCGACACCCGCGACGTCGCGCTCGCCATCGATCGCGCGAAGGCGGAGCAGGCCGCGGCCGACGCGCAGCTTCGCCTCGTGCAGGCGGCGGCGCGGCCCGAAGACGTGCGGCAGGCGGAGTCCCAAATCGTCACCGCCCGAGCCGACCAATCCGCCGCGACCTCGGAACTCGCGGCCTCGGAACAGGACCTCGACCGGTTCGACAGCCTGCTCAAGGCCAACTCGGGCTCGCGCAAGCAGCGAGACGATGCGGCGACGCGCAGGGATGTGGCGCGCGACCGCGTGGCGGCGGCACAAAGCCGCGTGCGCACCGCCGAAGAGGTGCTCGCGCGCGTGCGCGCCGGCGCCCGGCGCGAAGAGGTGGACGCCGCGCGGGCGCGGTTGAACGTGGTCGGCGCGCAGATCGCCGCCCTGGAGAAGACCCTGGGCGACGCCACGCTCACGGCGCCGGTCGGCGGACTGGTCACCGAGAAACTGGTGGAAGTCGGGGAGGTCATCGCGCCTCGCGCCCCGGCCATTGTGGTCGTGGATCTCGATCACGCGTGGGCCGACGTGTTCGTGCCGGAGCCGGTGGTTCCCCAGCTGCGCGTCAGCCAGCCCGCCATGGTGTTCACCGACGCCGGCGGCCCGGGCATTGCCGGCACCATCACCTACATCTCACCGAAGGCCGAGTTCACGCCGCGCAACGTGCAGACGGCCGAAGAGCGCTCGAAGCTGGTGTACCGCATCCGCATCTCGGTGGACAACAAAGACGGCGTGCTGAAGCAGGGAATGCCGGTCGAGGCGGAAATAGTGGTTCGTTAGTAACTAAGGTGCCTAGGGTGCCTAGGGTGCCTAGGGTGCCTAGGGTGCCTA
>CAYHCX010000129.1:5405-8764 GCA_964355095.1 uncultured Acidobacterium sp. | reverse complement strand
CTAGGCACTTGATAAGATCGCCCGTCATGCCTGTTACCTCCGCGCCGATCAGGACCGCAAAACGAGTCGACCGCTTCACCTACGCCATCCGCAACATCGTTGGCGAGGCGAAAAAGGTGGAGCAGACCGGCATGACGGTGCGGTACCTCAACATCGGGGATCCGATCCAGTTCGGCTTTCTCACGCCGCCGCACCTGATCGAGGCGGTGGCGAAGGCGATGCGCGATGGCCACAACGGCTACACGCCGTCGCCCGGCATTGCGGAAGCGCGTGAGGCGGCGGCGGCCGACTTCGCCGCCCGCGGCGTCAACGTCTCGGCGGATCGCGTGTTGATCACCTCGGGCACCTCCGAAGGCATCGAACTGGCGCTCACCGGCATCGTCGATGAGGGCGAAGAGGTGCTGGTGCCGTCGCCGACCTATCCGCTCTACACCGCGGTGCTCGCGAAGATCGGCGCCCAGCCGGCCTACTACCGCACCGATCACACGCGCGAGTGGATGCCGGACCTCGATCACATCCGCAGCCTGATCAACCCGAAGACGCGCGCGCTCGTCGTGATCGACCCGAACAACCCGACCGGCGCGATCTATCCCGAGCCGATGCGGCGCGCGCTGATCGCCCTGGCCGAGGAACGTGGCCTGGTCATCCTCGCCGACGAGGTCTACGGCGATCTCGGCTACGACGGCCCCGTGCCGCCAATGGCGGCGCTCGACAACCACGCGCCGATCATTTCGTATTCGAGCCTGTCGAAGGCCTACCTCGCGCCGGGGTGGCGTGCCGGGTGGATGGCGGTGGGCTCGTCGCCGCGGCTCGATCCCGCGCTGGCCGCCATCAAGAAGCTCGCCGACGGACGCCTCTGCAGCCCCGGCCCCATGCAGTACGCGGTCACCGCCGCGCTGACCGGCGACCGCTCGCATCAAATCGCGTTCCGGCAGCGGCTGCGCGAGCGCGCGGAGCTGACCACCGCGCGCATGAACGCCATCCCCGGCATCTCGTGCGTGGCGCCGCGCGGCGCGTTCTACGCCATGCCGAAGGTCGAGTTGCCCAAGGGCAAGACCGACGTCGATTTCGTGCTCGGCCTGCTGCGCGCCAAGGGCATTCTCACCGTGTACGGCTCGGGCTTCGGCACGGCTCCCGGCGACGGCTTCTTCCGCATTGTCTTCCTCGCCTCTCCGAAAGAGCTCGGCGCGATCTATGACGAGGTCGACGCGTTTACGCGGCAGTTCCTTGGCGCCTGACGAATCACGCGCGATCGTGAAACGGGAACCGGCTTCCTTTTTTGCGTTTCTTGCGTATTCCGTAATTGCGCTTGTGGCGACCTGGCCCCTCGCCGCCGGCCTCGGGCGCGACGTGCCCGGCGACCTCGGCGACTCGCTGCTCAACATGTGGATCCTGGCGTGGGGCGCGGAGCACGTCCCCAGCCTGCTGACCGGCGCCATGAGCTGGCAGCAGTTCTGGGACGCCAACATTTTTCATCCCGCGCCGCTGGCGCTGACGATGTCGGAGCACCTGTTCGGCCAGGTGTTGCAGATCCTCCCGGTCTACTGGATCACCGGCAACATCATCCTCTGCTACAACCTGTTGTTCCTCTCGACGTTCGTGCTGTCGGCGTTGGGCACCTACCTGCTGGTCCGCGATCTGACCGGCGATCGCCGGGCCGCCTTCATTGCGGGGCTGGTCTACGGCTTCCTCCCGTACCGCATCGCGTCGGTGCCCCACATCCAGGTGATGAGCTCGCAGTGGATGCCGTTCGCGCTGTACGGGCTGAATCGGTTTGTCTCAGGTGCATCAGGTGCATCGGGTGCAGCAGGTGCTTACCGGTGGCTCGCCGTTGGAACGGGGGCGCTGGTCATGCAGAACTGGTCCTGCGGCTACTACCTGCTCTACTTCGCGCCGTTCGCGCCACTGTTCGTCGTCCATCGCATGTGGGCGATTGGCCCGCCTACGCTCGCGCATACGGTCCTTGCGAGCTGCGGCGAGGTCTCGCCGAAGCGGCCTCCGGCCGCGAAGGCGGACACCGTACGCACCTGGGCCTATCTGGGGGCAGCGGCCGCAGGCACCCTCATTCTGACGCTCCCCTTCCTGCTGCCGTATACGAAGGCGCAGCAGCTGTTCGGCTTCGAGCGCCCGTTCGGAGAAGTGGTGCAGTTCTCGGCCAACCTCTGGTCGTATGTGACCGCGTCCGAAAACCTGTGGTTGTTCGGCAAGGCGCTGCGCTACTACCCGCACGGTGAGGGGGAAACGTTTCTTGGTTTCGTGCCGTGGATCCTCGCTGCGATTGGGATCGTCGGGTTGCTGATTGGTACGAAGGGGTCAGACCCCTCGGCAACTCTTGCTCGGGGTCAGACCCCACGCGTGCCGGGGTCTGACCCCAAGCGGGAAGTGCCGAGGGGTCTGACCCCGCCGCGGTGGCGCCGCATCTTGACCTGGGTGCTCGCTGTCGCCGTCGTGACGCAGTTGGTGGGCGTGGTCGCCGCCCTGGTGTTTGGCGGGTTCGATCTCGACCTGCCCGGCCTCACCATTCGCGCCCGCACGCCGCAGCGGCTGATCTGGCAGTTCGCGGCGGCGGCTTTTCTGTTGCTGGTGGTCTCTCCACGCACACGAACCACCGCCGCGCGGGCGGCGCGCTCGCCGCTGGTGTTCTTTGCCGTGGCGACGGTGCTCGCCATGTGGTTGTCGCTCGGTCCGCTGCCCAACGCCGGCGAGGTCCACATCTCGGGCTTCGGCCTGTACCGCGTGCTCTACGACTACGTCCCCGGCTTCAACGGTGTGCGCGTGCCGGCGCGTTACGCCATGCTCGCCGGGTTGTTCCTCGCGGTGATGGCCGGGTACGGCGTCGCGGCCATCGTACGGAGGGCCGGGACTTTGGTCCCGGCCGCGCTGACACTGGCCGTGATCGGACTGGCAATCCTCCTCGAAGGCGCCGCGATCCCCATGGAGATGAACCGCACCTGGGCGCAGAACCAAGCCATGCCCCCGGCGCGCGTGTATCCAACTGGCAGCCTGGGACGCCGTCTCGTCCACCGTGGCCTTGGCGAAGGTGGAAGCCTTGGCGAAGGTGTCCCGCCGGTGTATGCCAGGGTGGCCGCGCTCCCGGCCGGATCGGCAATCACCGAGTTTCCGTTCGGCGACGCGGCCTGGGAAATTCGTTACGTCTACTACTCGGCCGCGCACTGGAAGCCGATCACCAACGGCTACAGCGGCAACTTCCCCCCGGCCTACAAGGTCCTGGTGGCGCGGCTCCAGAGGGTCACCACCGATCCGGAGGCGTCGTGGCAGGCCCTGACCGGCACCGGCACCACACACGTCGTCTTGCACGCCAACGCCTTCGCCAACCCGGCAGACGCCGAAACCGTGCG
>CAYHCX010000129.1:0-5305 GCA_964355095.1 uncultured Acidobacterium sp. | reverse complement strand
ATGCGCCCTGATCCCCTTTCATACCTGAACGCCGAACTGACCGCTCTCAAGGAGCAAGGCCTCTACCGCAAGCTTCGCATCCTCGAAGGCGAGCCGGCCGCTCACGCCACGTTCGATCACAAGTCGGTGGTCAACCTCTCGTCGAACAACTACCTCGGCCTGGCCACGCATCCGCGGCTGAAGCAGGCCGCGCTCGACGCGGTGGCCAAGTACGGCGTCGGCTCCGGAGCCGTGCGCACCATCTCGGGCACCATGGAAATGCACATGGAGCTCGAGCGCCGGTTGGCCGTGTTCAAGCACGTCGAGGCGGTGGTGGTGTTCCAGAGCGGTTTCTCCGCCAACGCCGGCACCGTGTCGGCGGTGCTCACCAAGGATGACGTGGTGATCTCGGATGAATTGAACCACGCCAGCATCATCGACGGCTGCCGCTTGAGCCGCGCCGCCATCAAGGTATTCCCACACAAGGACGTGGACGCCGCCCGCAAGATCCTGAAGGACCTGCCCACGTCGCAGCGCAAGATCCTGATCACCGACGGCGTGTTCTCGATGGAAGGCGACCTTGGCCCGCTGCCCGGGCTGTGCACGATCGCGGAAGAGTACGGCGCCATCATGATGGTGGACGACGCGCACGCCAGTGGCGTGTTCGGCACGAACGGCAGCGGCACCGTGGACCACTTCAAGTGCCACGGGCGCGTGGATATCCAGGTCGGCACGCTGTCGAAGGCCGTTGGCGTGCTCGGCGGCTATGTCGCCGGCACCCGGACGCTGATCGAGTTCCTCTACCACCGCGCGCGGCCGTTCCTGTTCTCGACCTCGCATCCGCCGGCGGTGACCGCCGCGTGCATCGCCGCCCTCGACGTGCTCGAAAGCGAACCGCAGTGGATCGAGCAGTTGTGGGACAACACCCGCTTCTTCAAGGCGGGCCTCGAACAGCTCGGCTTCAACACCGGCCTCAGCGAAGGCCCGATCACGCCGGTGATTGTCGGCGAGGCTGCCATCGCGGCCCGCATGTCGGACGCCCTGTTCGCGCAAGGCGTGTTCGCCCAGAGCATCGGCTTCCCAACCGTGGCCCGCGACAAGGCCCGCTTGCGCACGATTGTGGCCGCCACCCACACCAAGGCCGACCTGCAGTACGCCCTGGACATGTTCGCCAAGGTCGGCAGGGAACTCGGCGTGATCAACTAACGTCCGAGATAAGAGCTGATGCCCAAAGCGTTCTTCCGCCGCTACACCCACGACCTCACGTCCGAGGAGCTGGGGAAGCTGTTCACGCGCGAAACGCCGGAGGCCTACCACTTCTTCGCCAAGGGCATCAACACCGCGGAGCTCGAGGGCCTGCCTTGGTACAAGAAGGCGGTCAAGTACGCGCAGGGGTTCTTCCTGGCGTTCACCATGCGGCTGTCGCCCGCCCGCCGGCTGATGTACGGCGTGGCGCTGGGTCTCTCGGTGATTGGCCTGCTGCAGCTCTTTCGCGGGTTCGGCTTGATGAGCGTGCCGATCCCGATTGCGCTCTTCTTCGTTCACATCCGCGTGCCGGCGCCGCTGTTCAGCGACGGCACCCTGTGGCTGCTCGGCGGCTTCCTGCTGATGAACCTGCTGGTGCTGCTGGAAGTGGCCGACCGCCTCTCGCTCAAGCGCGACCTCGAAGTGGCGCGCGAGATCCAGCAGGCGATGTTGCCTGAAGGCACGTGGTCGGGCCCGGGCGTGGAAGCGTTCGGCCTCACCAAGCCCGCCAACACCGTGGGCGGCGACTTCTACGACATCCTGCCGCAACCGGACGGCACCGTGCTGGTGGCGCTCGGGGACGTGGCGGGCAAGGCCAGCCCCGCGGCCCTGCTCATGGCGCTGCTGCTCGCCATCCTGCGCACGCTTGCGGACGAAGGCCTGCCGCTGCCGGCGCTCGTCAAGCGCCTCAACCTGCAGGTGGCCCGGCACGCGCCGGCGTCGCGATTCATCACGTTGTTTCTCGGGTCATACACCCCGGCGACCGGTCGTCTCGAATTTGTGAACGCCGGCCAGACACCTCCCCTGCTCCGCCGGCAAAATGGATCGATCGAGCGGTTGATGAGCGGCGGCGTCGCCCTGGGCATGTTCGAAGGCAGCACCTACGAATCCGGAGAGGTCCAGCTCGATCCCGGCGATGCGCTGCTGATGTATAGCGACGGCCTCACCGAGGCGGAAAGTCCCGACGGCACGCCGTTCGACGAGGCCGGGCTCGAACGCACCCTGGCGCTGTATGCGGGCGCGTACCAGCAAGCCGCCGCGGGTGACCTGGGACGAGCGGTGTTCGACGCGGTCGAGCGCCACCGCCGCGACCAGCGGCTCGCCGACGACCTCACCGTGCTGGTTCTCAGCAGGCTTGCGATTCCTGTAGGCTAGCTGTGTGGCGGCACTAAAAGTGCCGCCCTCCTGGCATCCGGATCCCGAATCCCGGCAGGTTGGTAATGCTTGCACGCCTTCTTGTATTGATTGCCTTTTGCGCCGCGCCCGCGTTCGCGGGACAAGGGCCCGCCCGGGCACAAGGCGCTGAAGAACTGTCTCTCCAGGCCTTCATGCAGGCCGTGGAAACCGCCATCTCGACCATGGACCGCAGCCGCTGGATCGACCTGCTGTCGCCCGACTCGGACCGCGAGCAGTCCCTCCAGTTTTTTGACGCCATGGTCCCCCAGGGCATCACCCGCGTCGTCGTCAAGGAACGGGATCGATCGCCGCTGCCGGGTTCGCTGCCGGGCGAAGGCTATCGGCTCGTCATCGAGGTGTTCCAGCAATCCGGGCGCCGCGGCCAGATCGCGACGTGGCGGCTCGACATCCGGCGCCCGCGCGGCGACGACATCGGGCCGCAGCCGTGGCGCATCATCAGCGAAGACCGGCTCGCCTCCATTGACGGCCTGCACCGCCTGGCGCTGGAGTCGAAGAAGCAGTACAGCGCGCGCAACCTGGTGCTCGTGGCCGTGGACTTCACGCTGCGCCTGCCCGAGGGTGACGTCTTCGTCGCCGAAACCGCCGAAGGTGTGACCGCGCTCGTGCTGCTCGGCGAAGGCAGCATGGTGTTCGAGCCGGCGCCGAAAGAAGAGAAGGGCCAGCTGCGCATCTTCGCCGGCTCCGACACCCTCGACACGCCGTTCACCATGGCGTTCGTGCGGATCAGCCCGTTCGAGTTCGAGCAGCGGGTGGCGGCGGACGTGCTGACGCCGGTGCCCGTGGATGCGCGCGCGCTGCGCCGCGGCCAGGCGCTCTTCGACGAGGACGTTGCCAAGTCGTTCAACCTCGACTTGAGCGACCTGAGCCGTGACGTGTGGTCGCTGTTGCCGCAGCCCGGCGACTTCGTCGCCGAGGTGCGCACGCGTCGGTTCGACGCGCTCACCTACGCGCGTTCGAGCGGTGAGCCCGAAGACGTCTCGGTGTTCCAGCGCGCGCGCCGGCGCAACATCTCCGCCTACGCCTCGGAGCAGAAGCTGGCCAGCCGCGGCCGCTTCTACAACGAAGACGACCTGATCGACTACGACATCACCGATTACGACGTCGACGCGCAGTTCTTTCCCGACCGCGAATGGATGGAGGGCCGCACGCGCATCACCCTGCGCGTCAAGTCGCACGCGCTGGGCGTGCTCACGCTGCGCTTCGCCGACACGCTGAACGTGTCGTCGGTGACCAGCGACCAGTTCGGGCGCCTGCTGTTCCTCCGCGTCCGCAACCAGAACAGCGTGCTCGTGAACCTGCCGTCGCCGGTGGCGCGCGACTTCCCGCTCACGCTGACCATCGCCTACTCGGGCCGCATCCCGCGCCAGGGCATACAAGACGAGTCCGTCTTCGCCCCTGGCGACGGCGACGCGGCGACGGACAAGTCGCGCGACCTGCCGGTGGCGCAGCGCAACACGCAACCGGACGAGGTGCCGTTTGCGCCGGCGGAGCCCAAGTGGCTGTTGAGCAACCGCAGCTACTGGCATCCGCAGGCGCAGGTCACCGACTTCGCCAGCGCGCACATGCGCATCACCGTGCCGGCCGAATACGCGGTGGTCGCGTCGGGCGTGCTCGAATCCGGTTCGCCGTCGCCGGCCGAGCCCGCCATCCTCGAAGGGTCCGGGCGCTCGGTGCCGCGGGTCTCCTACACCTTTAACTCGCCGCAGCCGCTGCGCTACCTGGCGCTGCTCGTGAGCAAGATGACCCGCGTCGATGCGGCCACCGTGGCGCTCGACATCGACACCCGCGCGCCGGCGCGCAGCCAGGCGCTGTCGGTGCCCGCCGACACGCTGGCGCAGCAGATCATGCGGCTTCAGGCGCTGGTCGCCGCCGTTCCGCCGGTGGGCGCGCGCAACACGGTGCGGATGTCGGTGGAGGCCAACAAGCGGCAGGAATCCAGGGGCCGCGACACCGTGGCCGTGGGCGCCGACATCATGCGGCTGTATGCGTCGATCACCGGTGACGTGCCGTACGACACCATCACCATTGCCATGGTGGAAGACGAGTTCCCGGGCGGCCACGCGCCCGGCTACTTCGCGATGATCAACAACCCGCCGCCGATCGTGGGCCACAGCTGGCGCAACGACCCGGCGGCGTTCCAGGGCTTCCCCGAGTTCTTCCTCGCGCACGAGCTGGCGCACCAGTGGTTCGGCCAGGCCGTGGGCTGGAAGAACTACCACGAGCAGTGGTTGAGCGAAGGCTTCGCGCAGTATTTCGCGGCGCTGTATGCGAAGGAGCGCCGGGGTGAAGCCGCCTTCCGCGACGTCCTGCGCCAGTTTCGCCGCTGGAGCATGGACGAGTCCGACCAGGGCCCGATCTATCTCGGCTACCGGCTCGGCCACATCAAGGGCGAGAGCCGCGTGTTCCGCGCGCTGCTCTACAACAAGGGCGCCGCGGTGCTTCACATGCTGCGCCGCTTCGTCGGCGACGACCAGTTCTTCCGCGGCCTGCGCCGCTACTACGCCGACAACCGGTTCAAGAAGGCCGGCACCGACGACCTGCGCAAGGCCATGGAGGCCGAAAGCGGCCGCGGCCTCGACCGGTTCTTCGAGCGCTGGATCTACGACTCGTCACTCCCCCACCTGCGGTTCAGCTCGACCCAGGAGGGCCAGGAGCTGCTGGTCCGGTTCGAGCAGGCCGGCGAGCTGTTCGACGTGCCGGTGACCGTCACGGTGACCTACGCCGACGGCAAGACCAGCGAGCACCTGGTGATCGTCTCCGACGCGGTCACCGAGCAGCGGCTCCCCCTGTCCGGTGCCTTCCGGTCGGTAGACACCAACCAGGACGGCGGGGCGGTGGCGGTTATAGAACGGAAGTAGGCTTGAGGCTTGAGGCTTGAGGCTTG
>CAYHCX010000128.1:0-8840 GCA_964355095.1 uncultured Acidobacterium sp. | reverse complement strand
TCATGGAGCCCGGCGCGCTCCGCGCCATGAGTGAGGCGAAGGCCGTGAGGGTCCACCTTCGCCAAGGCTACGGTGGACAACCTTTTGGGCTTGCCAGCCGTAGCTCACGGAGGATCGGAGCGTGAGCGAAGGTTGGTGCGGAAGAGAGGACTCGAACCTCCACCCGGTTGCCCGGACTAGCTCCTGAGGCTAGCGCGTCTGCCAATTCCGCCACTCCCGCACGGAGGGGTATTCACGAAGGCAGTAAGTCCTTCAGTATACCTAGCGCTCGGCCGCGAACGCAAACCTTCCCCGCTTGAGCGCGCTCTGCGCTTCCACCACGGCCAGCATCGCCTCCGCCGCATGCGACAACGCGCCCTCGCGGCGATGGATGAGCCGAAGCTTGCGGTCAAAGGCCAGCTCGGGCACCTCGACACGGACCAGCTCCTTGTGCTGCAACTCGTGCTCCACGGTAATGGCCGGCAGCAGCGCGACGCCGTTCCCCATCGCCACGAACTTCTTGATCGCGTCGATGGTGGGCATCTCCACCGGCATGCGCAGTTCGACCCGGCGCTTGCGGAAGGTGTCGATGACCTTCTGCCGGTACGGCGACGACACGTGGTGCGCCACGAACGACTCGCGCGCCAGTTCCGCAATCGACACCTTGTCGCGCCGGGCCAGCGGGTGCGACGGCGGCACCACGAAGGCCAGCTCGTCGTGGTAGACGACGATGGAATGGAGGGCGGTGGTGTCGGGGCGGAAGGTGATTACGCCGAAGTCGGCGCCGTAGTCGAGCACCTGCGCGGGCACGCGGCTGCCGAGCGCGCGCTGGACCGTGATGTGCACATCCGGGTAGAGCCGGCGGTATTCATGCAGAATCGGTAACAGGTAGAGGCACGTCAGCTCGTTGGCCGCCACCGTGAGCCGCCCGGTGCGCAACTGCCGCACGTCATCGAGCGCGGCCATCGTCCGCTGCCGGAGGTTGACGAGGCGCTCGGCGTGGTCGGCCAGGACCCGGCCGGCGTCGGTCAAGACGCCGCGGCGGCTGGAGCGGTCGAACAGGGGCCGGCCAATCTCATCCTCGAGCTTCTTGATGGTCTGGCTGATGGCGGGTTGGGTCCGGTAAAGCGCCTTGGCGGCGGCCGAGAAGCTGCCTTCACGCACCACCGCGAGAAACGCTTCGAGCTGGAACAGTTCCATCGCGATACATATTATAAGCGAAGTTGCATCCTGCTATAGATATTATTACTTTGACTTATCTTGGTCGCCCGCCCGAGACTATTGCGGAGCTTGGACACCATGGCCACCAGATCCCGCATTCACGTGTTTGACACGACGCTCCGCGATGGCGAGCAGGCCCCCGGCTTCAGCATGACGCCGGCCGAGAAACTGCGCCTGGCGCAGCAGCTTGACCGCTTGGGCGTGGACATCATCGAAGCCGGCTTCCCGATCTCGTCGGACGGCGATTTCGAGGCCGTGAAGACCATTGCCGGCGCGGTGCGCCGGCCGATTATCGCGGGCCTGGCCCGCGCCATCCCCGCCGACATCGATCGCGCGTGGGCGGCCCTCTCGGGCGCCGCCCGGCCCCGCATCCACGTGTTCCTGGCGACCTCGGACATCCACCTCGAACACAAGCTGCGCATCACGCGCCAGCAGTGTGTCGAGCAGGTCACCAGGGCGGTAGCCCACGCCCGGGCGTACTGCGCCGACGTGGAGTTTTCCGCGGAAGACGCCACCCGGACCGATCTGGCGTTCCTGTGCCAGGTGGCGGCCGCCGCGGTTGACGCCGGCGCCACCACCATCAACCTGCCCGACACGGTCGGCTATGCGCTGCCCGCCGACATCGAGCGGATGTTCTCGACGGTCAAGAAGCGCCTGGGCGACCGCGCCGTGCTGTCGGCCCACTGCCACAACGACCTGGGCCTGGCCGTGGCCAACTCGATTGCCGCCGTGCAGGCGGGCGCGCGCCAGGTGGAGTGCACCATCAACGGCATCGGCGAACGCGCCGGCAACGCCTCGCTCGAAGAGATTGTGATGGCCTTCGAGGTGCGGGCCGACGCCCTGCCCCACCAGACCGGCATCCACACGCCGGGGCTGGTGCCGGTCAGCAACACGCTGTCGGCCATCGTCGGCGTGTCGGTGCCGCCGAACAAGGCGATTGTCGGCGCCAACGCGTTCGCGCACGAGGCCGGCATCCACCAGGACGGCATGCTGAAGAACGAACTGACCTACGAAATCATGCGGCCCGAAAGCGTGGGCGCGCCCGGCACCCGCCTGGTGCTCGGCAAGCACTCCGGCATGCGCGGCCTCGACGCGCGGTGCCGTGCGCTCGGTCACCGGCTGCGGCAGCCCGAACTCGATCGCCTTTACACCAAGGTCACGGCGCTGGCCGATCGCACCAAGTCGGTGGACGACGATCAGCTGGCGGCCATCATCCGTGACGAAATGGCGGCGCCGCTGGCCATTGGCACGGGCACCGGCACGGGCGCGCGCCGTGGAGACGCCGCATGTCACTGAAGATCGCCCTGCTGCCCGGCGACGGCATCGGTCCGGAAGTCACGGCTGAAGCCGTGCGGATCCTGAAGAACGTGGCCGAGCACGCGGGCAAGACGTTCACCTTCACCACGCATCGGATTGGCGGTGTCGCGATCGATGCCGACGGCACGGGTCTGCCCGAGGCCACGCTTGAGGCCTGCCTTGGCGCCGACGCGGTGCTCCTGGGCGCCGTCGGCCATCCCAAGTTCGACGGCCGGCTGCCGTCGGAACGGCCGGAAGCGGCGCTGCTGGCCCTGCGGCAGGCGCTCGGCGGGTTCGCCAACCTGCGCCCGGCCATCTGCCATCCCTCGCTCGCGAAGCGGACGGCGTTCCAGCCCGAAAAGGTGCGCGGCGCCGACCTGCTGATCATCCGCGAACTGCTGGGCGGCCTGTATTACGGCGAGCCGCGCGGCTTCGAGGCCTCGGGGAACACCGCGTTCAACACCTTGATCTACTCGCGTCACGAGATCGAACGGGTGGCGCGCGTGGCGTTCGAGCGGGCGCGCGAGCGCACGCACCGCGTCGCCTCGATCGACAAGGCCAACGTGCTCGAAACCTCGCGCCTGTGGCGCACCGTCGTCACCGAGGTGGCGAAAGACTACCCGGACGTCGCGCTCGAGCACGTTTACGTTGACACCGCGGCGATGCGGCTGGCGACGTCGCCGACCAGCTTCGACGTGATGCTCTGCGACAACCTGTTCGGCGACATCCTCAGCGACCAGGCGGCGTCGATCGCCGGCTCGCTCGGCGTGTTGCCGTCGGCGACACTGGGCGGCCGCGTCGATCTGTACGAGCCGGTGCACGGCTCGGCCCCCGACATCGCCGGCAAGGGCTGGGCCAACCCGATCGGCGCCATTGCCAGCGCCGCCATGCTGCTGCGCTTCACCGCCAGGATGGAGGAGCAGGCGGCCGAGATCGATCACGCCATCGAAGACGCGCTGGCGGCCGGTGCGCGGACCCGCGACCTGGCCGGACCGGGTGAGCGCGTGCTGTCGACGCGGGAGATGGGCCAGGCCATCGAAGACGCATTGACCGACGTGCGGGACAGGCGGCATTCGTATCATGCCGTCTAGTGGCCCGCGGACGCTGCTTGATAAGGTGTGGGACGCGCACGTCGTGCGCGTGCTCGACGACGGCCGCACCCTGCTCTACATCGACCGCCACCTGGTGCACGAGGTCACCTCGCCGCAGGCCTTCGAGGGGTTGCGGCTCGCCGGGCGGCCGGTCCGCCGGCCCGACCTGACCTTTGCCACGGTCGATCACAACGTGCCGACGACGGGCCGTGAATTGCCAATCGCCGATCCGCTGGCGCGCGCGCAGGTCGAGGCGCTCCGCAGCAACGCGGTGGCATTCGGCGTGCCGCTGTTCGACTTCGACAGCGGCCGCCAGGGCATCGTCCATGTGATCGGTCCCGAGCTGGGCCTGACCCTGCCGGGCACCACGATCGTCTGCGGCGACAGCCACACCAGCACCCACGGGGCGTTTGGGGCGCTGGCGTTCGGCATCGGCACCAGCGAGGTCGAGCACGTGCTGGCCACGCAGTGCCTCGTCCAGCAGAAGCCCAAGGCCATGCGCGTGCTGCTCACCGGTAGGTTGAGCACCGGCGTCACCGCGAAAGACGTGGCGCTGGTGATGATCGCGCGCCTCGGTTTCAGCGGCGGCACCGGCTACGCGCTCGAAATTGCCGGCCCGCTGGTGTCGGGGTTCTCGATGGAAGAGCGCATGACGCTCTGCAACATGAGCATCGAAGCCGGGGCGCGCAGCGCGCTGGTGGCGCCGGATGACACGACGTTCGCCTACCTGAAGGGCCGTCCCCACGCGCCCAAGGGCGCCGATTGGGACGAGGCCGTCGCGCGATGGCGGCAGTTGCGCAGCGATGACGCCGCCGCGTTCGACGCCGAGATCACCATCGACGTGACCGCGCTGGCGCCGGTCGTCACCTGGGGCACGCGGCCCGACATGTCGCTGCCGATTACCGGGCAGGTGCCCGACCCGATGGGCGCGGGATCGGAAGGCGACGCCAAGGCCCTGGAACGGGCGCTCCACTACATGGGGCTTACGCCCGGCACGCCACTCGAGTCGGTGCCGGTCGATCGGGTCTTCATCGGCTCCTGCACCAACGCGCGGCTGGCCGACCTGCGCGCCGCGGCGCACGTGGTGCGCGGCCATCACGTGCATGCCAACGTGCGGGCGCTGGTCGTGCCCGGCTCACAGCAGGTGAAGGCGGATGCCGAGCGCGAAGGCCTGGATCGCATCTTTGCCGACGCCGGCTTCGAGTGGCGCGAACCGGGCTGCTCGATGTGCCTCGGCATGAATGACGACGTGCTGGGGGAAGGCGAACGCTGCGCGTCCACCAGCAACCGGAACTTCGAGGGCCGGCAGGGCCGCGGCGGGCGCACGCACCTGGTCAGCCCGGCGATGGCCGCGGCCGCCGCCATCCAGGGTCACTTCACCGACGTGCGTCACTGGGAGTATCGGTAATGTCCGCCTCCGCTCGCGAACAATCGGGCGAGCTTCGGCGAGATCCCGCCGAAGCGGCCTCCGGCCGCGCAGGCGGATCCGGCCGCGAACCGTTCCGCATGCACCGGGGCCGCGTCGCGCCGCTGCGGCGCAGCCACGTCGACACCGATCAGATCATCCCCAAGAACTTCCTGAAGCGGATCGAACGCACCGGGTTCGGGCCGTTCCTGTTTCACGACTGGCGGCGCACGCCGGCGGGCGCGCTGGACCCGGCCTTCGTGCTCAACCAGCCGGCCTACCAGGGCGCGACCATCCTCGCGGCGGGGCCCAACTTCGGCTGCGGATCGTCTCGCGAGCACGCCGCCTGGGCGCTCCAGGACGCCGGCTTTCGCGTCGTGATTGCGCCGTCGTTCGCCGACATTTTCAAGAACAACGCCGTCGGCAACGGCCTGGTGCCGGTGGCGATCGCGCAAGCCGCGGTCAACACCATCCTGGACCGCGCCGAAGCCGGCAACGGCTACGAGCTGGAGATCGACCTCGAACGGTGCGAAGTCCGCGACTCGCAGGGACTGGCCGAGCGCTTCGCGTTCGATGAGGCCTCGCGGCAGCGATTGCTCGAGGGCAAGGACGAGATCGACCTGATTCTGGCGCACGAAACCGACATCGCGGCGTTCGAACAACAACGAGTTGACACCATCGCACGGAGCCACGGCGCCCCATAAAGGGGCGCTCGACACGGGTAGATCGTAGGGCACCCCTTCATGGGGTGCCGAGAGAGAGCCATGAAACAGCGCGGAGCACACATCATCTGGTCGTGCCTGGTCGAACAGGGCGTTGACACGGTCTTCGGCTATCCCGGCGGCGCCATCCTGCCCGCCTACGATGCGCTGCTGGACCACCCGATTCGCCACGTCCTGGTGCGCCACGAACAGGGCGCCACGCACATGGCGGATGGCTACGCGCGCGCCAGCGGCCGGGTCGGCGTGGCCATCGCCACGTCCGGGCCTGGCGCCACCAACCTTGTCACCGGCATTGCCACGGCGATGATGGACTCGATTCCGATCGTGTGCATCACCGGGCAGGTCCCCGAGGCGCTGTTGGGCACGGACGCGTTCCAGGAGACCGATATCACCGGCATCACGCTGGGCATCACCAAGCACAACTATCTGGTGACCAGGGCGGCCGATATCGCGCCAACGCTGCGCGAGGCGTTCCGCCTGGCGACCTCGGGACGCCCCGGGCCGGTGCTGATCGACATCACGAAGAATGCGCAGCAGGAAGAGACCGACTGGGAACCGCTGCCCCGTCGTTCGGAGGCCGAGGGCTTCAGCCCTCGCCGCGCAGGTGGCGACACAGCGACCGCTAAAGCGGTCGCTCTCCGAACGTCTCTCGAACAGGCCACCGAACTGCTCGCGTCCGCCAAGCGCCCGGTGATCCTCGCCGGCCACGGCATTCTCAAGAGCGGCGCGATGGCCGAAGTGCTGACGCTCGCCGAACGCGCGCACATTCCGATTGCCATGACCCTGCTCGGCATTGGCAGCGTGCCCGCCCAGCATCCGCTCAACCTCGGCATGATGGGCATGCACGGCGAGGCCTGGGTCAACGACGCCATCCAGGAAGCGGACCTCCTGCTCGCATTCGGCATGCGCTTCGACGACCGCGTCACCGGCAAGCTGGCGCAGTACGCGCAGCACGCCAGGAAGATCCACATCGACATCGACCCGGCGGAACTCCACAAGAACGTGCGTGCCGATGTCGCCGTGCACGGCGATCTGAAGACGGTGTTGCGGGAATGGCTGCCGCAGATCGAAGCGGCGCGACACGACGGCTGGACCACCCGCATTGCCGAGCTCGCCGGCGGCCTCGCCGTCCGCGACATCCAGGAGCTCCCCGACGATGGCCGGCTGTGCGCGGCGCATGTCATTCACGACATCTGGAAGGCGACCGAGGGCAAGGCCATCGTGGTCACCGACGTCGGCCAGCACCAGATGTGGACCGCGCAGTACTACAAGGTCCACGAGCCCGGCACCTTCATCACCTCCGGCGGCCTCGGCACCATGGGCTTCGGGCTGCCGGCGGCGATTGGCGCCAAGATGGCCCGCCCCGACAAGGAAGTGTGGGCGATCGTCGGCGACGGCGGCTTCCAGATGACGCAGGCCGAACTGCAGACGCTGGTGCAGGAAAACGTCAAGGTCAACATCGCGATCATCAACAACGGCTACCTCGGCATGGTGCGGCAGTGGCAGCACTTCTTCTACGATCGCCGCTACTCAGCCACGCCGATGTCGTCGCCCGACTACGTCAAGCTGGCCGACGCCCACGGTCTGCCCGGCGTGCGGGTGACGCGGCGGGCCGACGTCAACGATGCGCTGCGCCACGCCCGCGCCTCGGCCGGCACCGTGGTCATGGAGTTCAGGGTGGTCCAGGAAGACGCCGTGTATCCGATGGTGTCGCCCGGCGCCGCGCTCAACGACATGATCCGGCGGCCCGGCTCGCCGTCGCTGGTCGAGACGGGAGCGGAGGCATGACCGCCGATGACGCCAAGCCGCGGACCATCGTGGTCCGCTACGAGCACGAGATCGACGCCCTCGATCGGGTGGCCTCGATCCTGCGGCGGCAGCGCGTGCGCGCCGAAGCCTTCACCGCCGTGGCCTCGCACGACCGGGCCACCGTGCAGGCCACGATCATGTTCGACAGCTCCGACAAGACCGCGGCGCGCATCGTGTCGCTGCTCGAACGGCAAGTCGGCGTGCTGGCCGTCGAGGACTGGACCTCGATGGCGAGTCCCCTCGAAGAGTAGATCCGGGCCGCGCCGAACCGACGGGCGGCTCCCAACCTTTCACCGTTGACCGAATGATCGGGTAGATGAGGCAGACGATGGCGAAGATGATTCACGACTCTGATGTGGACGTGGCGGCAATCCTGGGACGGCGCGTGGCCGTGATGGGCTTTGGCTCGCAGGGCCATGCCCACGCGATGAACCTGCGCGACAGCGGCGCCGACGTGCGCGTCGGGGTGCGGCCGAACAGCCGCGGCTGGCGCGCGGCCGAGGCCGCCGGCTTCGCGCCGATGACACCGGCGGCGGCCGCCGCCTGGGCCGACGTCGTCATGATGCTGGTGCCCGACCTCGTGCAGCCCGAGCTGTTCAAGACGGCGATCGAGCCGCACCTGACGCCCGGCAAGATGTTGATGTTCGCGCACGGCTTCGCGATCCGCTTCGGCTGGATCACGCCGCCGGAGGGCGTCGACGTGTCGATGGTGGCGCCGAAGGCGCCGGGCCATCGCGTGCGCGAGGTGTTCAAGGAAGGCGCCGGCGTGCCCGGGCTGATCGCCGTCCACAAGGACGCCACCGGCACGGCGCGGGCGGCGACGCTCGCCTACGCCAAGGCCATCGGCTGCACGCGCGCCGGCGTCATCGAGACCACGTTCTCGGAAGAGGCGGAGACCGACCTGTTCGGCGAGCAGGCAGTGCTGTGCGGCGGCGTCAGCGCCCTGGTCACCGCCGGCTTCGAGACGCTGGTGGAAGCCGGCTACCAGCCCGAGATCGCGTACTTCGAGTGTCTGCACGAGCTGAAGTTGATCGTCGACCTGATGTACCGCGGCGGGCTCAACTTCATGCGCTACTCGGTCAGCGACACCGCCGAGCACGGCGACTACACCGGCGGACCGCGCCTGGTGACCGACGAGACCAAGCAGGAGATGCGGCGGATGCTGGCCGAGATCCGCTCGGGTGCCTACGCCGAGAAGCTGGCGCGCGACACCCAGAGCGGCTGGTTCGCGGCCGAGCGCGCGAAGTTGCGCGACCACCAGATCGAGCAGGTCGGCGCCACGCTCCGCGCGCGCATGCCGTTCCTGGAGCCGGCGGC
>CAYHCX010000127.1:0-8916 GCA_964355095.1 uncultured Acidobacterium sp. | reverse complement strand
GGCTTCAGCCGTCGCTGGCACCCCGGAGAGCGATGGCTTCAGCCGTCGCTGGCGCGCCCGGGCTTCTGCTGCACCGCCGCCATCAGTTCTGCCAGCGAGTACCTGGATGACCCGAGGTACGGATACTGATCCGGTGAACCAACGATACCCGCGCGCACAGGGTTCGCCACGATATAGGCGGCAATGCCGATCACCGACTCGTCGTCTCGCAGCGTGTAGTCCCAGTAGCCCTCCTGCCAGAGGTGCTGGCCGGTTCGGCGGCGCTCCCAGAACCCAGACAGCTGGCGCCAGAGGCCCAGCCATTTCACGAAGTCCGCGTCGGGTCGTTCAGCCGTGACGAGGATGTGCACATGGTCGGGCATCAGGCAGTACGCAATTACCGCGAACCCGTGCTTCAGAGTCGATTGAAATAACTGCGTGGTTGCTGCCGCACACAGATCGGGATCAAGAAACGCCGCGCGCCGGCGGCGGGTCGATGCCGTCAGGAAATAGCAGTAAAGCCCCCGATATTGATCGGCCGGCAGTCTGTGGGGATGTCGTGCCATGCAGGAATAGGCTGCAAAGGGCAGACCAGTTGTAGAATCGTTGAGCCATGCGAATTCGAATCGCGATGTTGTTGATTACGGTCCTGACTTCAGCGACGGCTAAAGCCATCGCTCTCCGGACGCCAGAGGCGCCAGCGACGGCTGAAGCCATCGCTCTCCGGACGCCAGAGGCGCCAGCGACGGCTGAAGCCATCGCTCTCCGGACGCCAGATGTCCAGGTGACCTATCCCGACCCCACCCGGCGGGTGCTGACGCACCGCGAGCAGAACGCGCTGGTCACGCCGTGGATCAAGAAGCGCTTCGACACGCTGCTCGCCGGCCTGATGACTCGCGCGGGCATCGACATGTGGATCATCCCGTCGCGCGAGTACAACGAAGACCCGGTGTTCGCGTCGATGTCGCCGCTCACCTACTACGCGTCGCGGCGGCGCACCATCCTGGTGTTCTACAACCCGGGCGGCGGCCCTTCGACTCAGGCGAAGGATGGTTCCACCAGTCCTTCGGCTTCGCTCAGGACAGGCAAGCCGGCGGAACGCTACTCGATCGGCCGCTTCGACTACGACGGCATCTTCCCGATGGTGACCTCGACCAACGACGGGCAGCATGAGGCGCTGCGCAAGCTGGTCGACGAGAAGAACCCGAAGGTGATCGGCATCAACGAGTCCGACGCGTGGAACCACGCCGACGGCATCACCGCCAACGAGAAGCGGCGCCTGGTGGAGGCCCTCGGCCCCGCGCACGCGGCCAAGATCAAGTCCGCTGAGATGCTGGCGGTGAGCTGGCTCGAAGTGAAGCTGCCGGAGGAACTCGAGGCCTATCGCCACGCCATGAAGACCGCGCACATGGTGATCCGCGAGGCGTTCTCGAACAAGGTGATCACTCCCGGCAAGACCACCAACGAAGATGTGGTGTGGTGGATGCGGCAGCGCGTCGTCGAGCTCGGCCTCGGCAAGTGGTTCCATCCGTCGGTCACGATCTGGCGGCAGGGCGAGAAGAGCAACCCGCGCGGCGTCATCCTGCCCGGCGACATGCTCCACACAGACTTCGGCATTGTCTACATGGGCTTCTCCACCGACACGCAGCACAACGCCTACGTGTTGAAGCCGGGCGAAACCGACGCGCCGGCGGGCCTCACGGCCGGTCTCAAGGCGGGCAACCGCCTGCAGGACCTGACCATGCAGTACGCACGGCTGGAGCGCACCGGCAACCAGGCGCTCGCGGATGCGCTGGCGCAGGCGAAGAAAGAGGGCCTCGTGCCCTCCATCTACTGCCATCCGATTGGCTATCACGGCCATGCGGCCGGACCGCCGATTGGCATGACCGACTACCAGCAGGGCGTGCCCGTGCGCGGCGACTACATATTCCGCGCCAACACGTGGCATTCGATCGAGCTGAACGTGACCCACAACGTCCCCGAGTGGGGCAACCAGCCGGTGCGCTTCGCACTCGAAGAAGACGCGGCGGTCATGCCCGGCGGCAAGTGGGACTGGATCGATGGCCGGCAGGAAGCGTTCTATCTGATTAAGCCTTAGCCGGGGCTAAAGCCCCGGCTCTCCGAACGTCAATTGCCCGGCTCTCCGAACGTCAATTGCCCGGCTCTCCGAACGTCAATTGCCCGGCTCTCCGAACGTCAATTGTCCGGCTCTCCGAACGTCTATTGCCCGGCTCTCCGAACGTCTATTGCACGGGAGGGGCGGCGGCCGGATCGAACGCCTGCCAGTCGCCGCCCGACCACTTGATTAGCGTCGCGGCCGCCTGGGCTGTCGTCAGCGGGGCGTGACTGGTCCACTCGCCTCGGCGCGACATCGACGGCGACACAAACGCCATCCACGTTTCGCTGGCGCCCACCACGTCCTTGCCGTGGTCTTTCCAGTCCTTCGGCGTCCGTCCGCGACCGTGGTCGGTCGTGATCAAGATATGCGTGCGGCCGCGATACTCCGGCTGTGACTGCAGCCACGTCCACAACTGTCTCAGGTAGTCGTCCGTCCTGGTATAGGTCTCCAGCACACGGTCGTAGCGGCCGTCGTGCGCCCAGTCGTCGGTTTCACCCAGCGCGAGGTAGAGGACGCGCGGCTTGTGGCGGGCCATGTGGTCCATGGCAAATCGGAACGTGTAGGCGTCATGGCGCACCGAGTCCCAGGGCGTCGGTGTTTCGAATTGCAGGCGGCTTTGTCGGCGAACCTCCTCGTTCGGCGAGTCAAAGGCCTCGAACCCGGCGTTGACCGTCAGCGCACCGTCGGTGTGCTCGGCAATCGCATTGAAGACATCCCAGGACGCGAACGCCGCCACCTGGTCTTTCGTCAGGCCGGCGTTCTTCTTCAGGAACTCGAGCACCGTCGGGTATGGATTCCGGAGCGGCTCGTTGCTCTTGATCGTGTCGTCGTGCGCACGGCCGACCAGAATCTCGGAGTAGCCCGGATAGGAGAACCAGTGGCCGTTGGTCAGGTGGACGCGGCTTCCCTTGGTGGGATTGCCGGCCACCGATCCGTGATCGCGCATCAGCGTGCCCCAGAAGAACGGCATCAGCTTCGCGCGCCGTTGCTCGGCGGTCGCTGCCCAGAAGCGTTTGTAAAGCGGCTGGTCTTCGAGGCGCTGGTTGGGCTTGAGGCCGGCCTTGACGATTTCGGCATCGAAGCCGCCAAACATCTCTTCGGTCCGCGCCCCGTCGAGGGTCACCAGAACGACGGCTTGCGGCGACTGGGCGAAGACAGCCGCCGCAAGCCCGGCGATGAGAATCGTGACAACTCGGATTCGCTTCATCAAGGTGTCCTCAGAACGTCAGCCGTCCGCCCAAGACGATGCGGCGGAGCGGGAAGTCAGAATTGAGCGTGGTGATCCGGCCGTAGTTGGCGCTGGTCACGTTGGTGTCGGGCCGTCCCCAGTTGGCGTGGTTGAAGAGATTGGTCACGAATACGTTCACGCTGGCCCGCATCTGCGAGCCGAGACGAAAGTCCTTCATCGCCGCGAAGTCGACGTTCCACACGCCGGGGCCGATGATAGCGCCCTTTTCGGCGTTGCCGAAGCGACCGATGAAGATGGACCGGCCATTGGCGTCGCGGAATGCGGCCACCGAATAGGCGCCGGTATTGAACCACTGCGTCAGCGTCTTCGGCCCGCTGTTGGGATCCTGCCCGCTCACGCCATCCGCTTTCTCGCTGCCGTAGCAGTTGGTGCCAGACCCGCAGTGCGAGGTGTAGAAGGCCGTCAGGTGCGCGCCCGACTGCGCCTGCACCACGGCCGACACCGTCCAGCCACCGACGATCGCATCCAGCGCTGAGGGCATGGTCGATCCGAACGCGCGATCGCGGCCGACGGGCAGCTCCCAGATCAGGCTGCTCACGACGCGGTGGGTCGGAATGTTGGTCGTCGGTCCGCGCATGTAGTCGGGATCGAACCGGTTGTCGGTACGGCCGTTGGTCTCGCCCTGGAAGTCGCCCTGGCCGGCACCGCGGTCCTCGATGTTGTCAATCGAGCGGGCCCACTTGTAGCTGCTGCGGTGCGTGAGGCCGAACCGCGACACGGTGCCATTCAACTGCGCCAGCACGTCGTGGTAGTTGTGATAGCCGCCGTTGTCGCGGGTGTTGACGCGGAACCAGTTGGGATAGGGACGGGCCTCCACTGGCAAGTTCGCGAAGCCCACCGTGTTGGGCTGAATCTGGTTCAGGTCCGGCGCCAGGGTCAGGTCGTCACTGCGAAAGCCGGAGTAGGTGACGCGAATTGAGTTGGTGCGATTGAGCTCGCGCTCGAAGGTCAGGCTCCACTGCTGGGTGCGCGGGTCCTTGTAGTTCGGGTCGTTCGCCGTCGAGAAGTTCTGCGTGCCGACGCGCGTCACGCCGCGCGACGGGTCACCGGCTAACGTGTTCGGCCAGACGATGCCGTAGGCGCGGGTGGCGGCGTTGAAGGTATTGGGGAACGTCACGTTGTCCGACGTGTGGATGCCGGTGAGCGAATTGAACACGGCGCCCAGCACCCGCGTGTAATAGATGCCATAGCCGGCGCGGATCACGGTACGGGTGTCGCCGCCCGGCCGCCAGGCGATGCCCAGCCGTGGCGCGACGTTGTTGGCGTCGGTGTTCCGCAGCGACAGCGGCAGGCCGGCCTGGCTGGCCGTTACGATTTGCGTGGTCCCAAGCGACCCGGCAAACCCGGGCGAGGTCAGCCGCATCGATGCGTCATCGGGCACCACCACGTCGCCGTTGGGGGTGTCGCGAAGGAAGTTGCTGATGTTGCCCTCGCGGTCTTCGAAGCCGGGCCGCAGGTCATAACGGACGCCGAGACTGAGCGTCAGGTTGGCATTCAGCCGCCACTCGTCCTGCACGAAGCCGCTGTAGTGGGTGGCGATGCCATCGACGCTGGGACCAGACGCCGTCTGATCGACGTCGGTCGGCAGGCCGAGCAGGAAGTTGGCCACCGGGTTTCCCGTTCCGCCGCCGGCGATGTTGTTGTTGAAGCGAAACACGCCGAAGTCGTCGGCGCCGGTGAAGTTCACCGGGCTCGTCCAGTTGAACCATTGAATGTCGAAGCCCGCCTTCACGGTGTGGTTGGCGCGGATCCAGGTCAGGCTATCGGCGATCTGGAACGTGTCCTGGGTGAGGGGCTCTTCCTGCGCCTCGCCGAACCGGGTGTAGCCGGCGATGTCGACGTAGGTCGTGCCGGTGCCGCCGGGCACCGGGTTGGCGAGCAGGCGAAGACCGAGTTCGCCCGCCAGGTCCTTGCCGACCTTGCCGGTAACCGCTCCCTGGTCCGCCTTGGTGAAGCCCACGCGGGCTTCGTTCAAGAAGTTGGACGACACCGCGAAGTTGTCGGAGACCACGAACGTGGAGACCGGGTTCTCGAAGCTGCGAGGGCCGAGGCTCTGGTAGGTCGTGGGCGACACGCGATTCAGTTTTTTCTGGCTCAGCCGGCTGAACAGGGTGTGGCCCGAGCGGAAGTTCTGATCCACGCGAACGTCGAACTGGTTCGACACTTCGGTGGCATCGGCCGAGTAGCGATGGGTCGCGGCGCCTTCGTTGGGTGCGGGAATGTACGACTGCAGCAGGGTCTTCGCCACGGGATTGATGCGGCTGGCCGGGATGATGTTGCCGGGGAACGCGACGCCGGTAGCAGGATCGATGAGGGGCGTCGCCACCGACGAAAAGTCGCCCGACCGGAACGCCGACTGCGGCACCGTGGCCACCGCTGACTGGAACAGCTTGATGTCGAGCCGCTCGAAGGTGCCGAAGAAGAAGGTCTTGTTGCGAATCAGCCGGCCACCGAGGCTGCCGCCGAAGTTGTGGTTGTCGCTGGCGTTGGGCTTGAGCGACCGGTTGAAGTAGTTGGGATTGGCGTTCAGGCTGTCGGTGTTGTAGTTCCAGAACGCAGTGCCGTGGTAACTGTTGGTGCCCGGCCGCGAGATCGTGGTGATGTCGCCAATCTGCGCGTACTCGGCGGTGTTGTTCACCGAGCTCACCTTGATCTGCTCGATCGACTCGATCGACGGGAAGATATTGAAGCCCTCGGCGCCAATGCCGTTGCGCCGCACGCTGGTGGTCAGGATGCCATCGACCGACACTTCGTTCTGATACGGCAAGCTCCCCGACAACGAAAACTGCTGGTTGGCCCGCTGCACTTCGGGAATCACCTGGATCGCCAGGATGGGCGAGGTGTTCTGCGTGCGGAAGGTGAACGGCAGCTCCTGCAGTTCGCGGTTCGACGTCGCCGACGACACCGTGGGCGTTTCGGTGTTGATGATCGGCGCGACGCTCTGCACGACGACCTCTTCGGTGAGTCCGCCCACGGCCAGCGTGGCGTTGATACGCTTGGTGTCACGGGCTTCCACGCGAAACGGCGCGGAAGCGAACTTGCGGAACCCCGCCAGCTCCACCTCCACACGGTAGAGCCCCTGCGTGAGGTTGAGGAATTCGTAGATGCCGTTGTCTTTGGACACGGTGACGCGGGCCACCGTGGTCTGGACTTCGGTCAAGGTGACCGTGGCACCGGGCACCACCGCCCCGGTGTGATCGGTCACCACGCCGACAACAGCCCCGTACGTCGATTGCGCCGACACCGGCGCCGGCACCACGAGACCGCCTAACAGCAACGCCCACACGATCGCACGAGTCACCACATAACCTCCAAGGATGAATAGAACACGATGGCGATGATATTCAGCCGGCATGACAGGTTGGCTACAAAGGCACGACAAGAGCGCGAAGACACAGAATTGAGACACGACCGTCGTACCGTGGCGCATGCCATGTCGCCTGGTCCTTCTCCTGTTGGCCGTGTCCCTCAACACGCTGGAACCGCTGGCGTCAGCGCCGCACACCGCACGGACGCCATTCGAATGGCGGTTTGCCCTGGGCGCCTCAGAAGAGGGCCTCCACGCCTCGGCCGCTGCGATACCCTCGTCGAGCGCGCCGGTGCGCCTGCCTCACCGCGTGTTCGCGCCGAACTCGCCCCTGTGGTACGCAAGTGAACTGCCCATTCCACCGGGAAGCGCGTTGTTGGTTGAGGCCGACGATGGGGCGCAGGTGTTCGTGGATGGGGCGAAGTTGAATCACTACCGCCGGTGGTTCCTCGTTCCCAACGCGGCGTCCGCCACGCGGCACGTGGTCGTGAGGGTACTGAACAACGCGATGCAGGGCGGTCTGCAATCGGTCCGCGTCGTACCGGCGGCCGACGTGGTTCGCGATTCGATCGAAGTCCCAGCGCTGTCAGCCGGATTCGCGCCCGTGGAGAGTGCCGGATTTCGCGCCAGAATGCCGGCAGCCGGCCAACCCTGCCGCTTTTCGGCATGGGCCGATAGTCAGGGTGGCTGGCGGACGTTCAGCGGGCTGGTCGCGCTGATGACGGGCCGGCAAGCGCACTTCTCGGTGGGCGTGGGCGATCTGGTGAACGATGGGTCAGATCCTCAGGCGTGGCGATCGTTCCTGGCGGCCGTGGCGCCGCTGGCGGCGGACACCCCGGTGGTTCCCGTCGCCGGCAACCACGACTACGACGGCTTCTATAACGACCTTCGCGCGCAGCACTATCTTCGGTTGTTCAGACCCGATCGGGCGTCGTGGTTCGCGTGGTCGTGCGGCGATGCCCGATTCGTCGCCCTCGACATGAACACCGAGTTCCCCATTGGGGCGACGCCGTCCGGGGCGCAGCATGAGTGGCTGATGCGCGAGGTGGCGTCGGCGGCGTGGAAGGACGCCGCCTGGCGGGTGCTGCTGGTGCACCAGCCGCCATGGTCGCGGTCGTGGGAAGGCTACGACGGCGACGCCGCCGTCCGCGCCATCGTCACGCCCCTGGTGGCGGTGCATGGACTCGACCTGGTGATTGCCGGTCACAGCCACGCGTACGAGAGCCTGAGCCGGCAGGTCGGCGGGCGCACCGTCCACGTGCTCATCACCGGTGGCGGTGGGGGCACGCTCGAAGAGGCACTCAAGAGCAGGCCGAGTGTCAGCGGCACCATCATCCTCCAGCATCACTTCGTGGACGTGCAGGTGTCGCGCGCGGCCATCGGCGTGGAGGCGATCAACGCGGAGGGCCAGGTCATCGATCGCTGGCGCATTGCCCGTTAACATCAGGCCCGCGGCGTCCGATATAGTGACGGCATGAGGGCCGCCACCGTCACCGCCGCCATGGCCGTGGTCTCCTGTGCGCCATCGGCCGTGGCCCAGCGCCAACCCGCGCCCGTGCACGGGTTCCGCGTCGTCGCCACGTTTCCACACGACCCCGCCGCGTTCACGCAGGGGCTGGTGTTTGCCGATGGCCAGTTCTACGAGAGCACCGGCCTGAACGGCGAGTCGTCTCTCAGGCGGGTTGAGATCGCCACCGGCAGAGTCCTCCAGGAGGTCAAGATCCCCGCGGAGTACTTCGCCGAGGGGCTGGCGCTGGTGGGCGACGAACTGCTGCAGCTCACGTGGCAGCATCACCAGGGCTTTGTCTACGACCGCAAGACGTTCGCGCAGAAGCGGACCTTCGCCTACCAGGGCGAGGGTTGGGGCATTGCTTACGACGCTTCGGGCGGACTCGTGATGAGCAATGGCTCCGACACGCTCACGTTTCTCGATGCCAGGACCCAGGCGGTGACCAGGACCATCCGCGTGCAGGATGCCGGACGAGCGGTGTCGAACTTGAACGAGCTGGAGTGGATCGAAGGCGAGATCTGGGCCAACGTGTGGACCACCGACCGGGTGGCGCGCATTTCGCCCGCCACCGGCGACGTCAAGGCCTGGGTCGACTTGTCGGCGCTGTGGCCGCGCGGCCAGCGCCAGCCGCCCGCCGATGTGATGAACGGAATTGCCTACGACCAGGCCGCGCGCCGGATCTTCGTGACCGGCAAGAAGTGGCCACGGCTTTACCAAATCGCCGTGGCCACTCCCTAGTTACGCCGCGCTAG
>CAYHCX010000126.1:5183-9100 GCA_964355095.1 uncultured Acidobacterium sp. | reverse complement strand
GGGACGCCTGATCAGGTCGATGGGCGTGGCGCCCTGCGACGCCAGCGGCAGGTTCAGTTGCTTGGCGCCGGTGGCCTGGGTACGGATATTCGTGGCGTAGGTCACCTCCGACAGGTTCTTCCAGCCGGCCCACGGCGCCGCCGTGGTGCCGCTGCTTTCGGTGGAGGCGAGGTTCCGGTACGTGGCGGCGGCGCCGCCGATCACGCGCGGAATCGACACCGTGCCTTCGTGGTTGGTGAGCGCGATCGACACACCATTGCTCAGCGTGTTGCGCACGACCTCGATGAACGCGGTGATCTTGTCCCTGAAGGTCAGCGTGTTGCCGTTGCCGTTGGCCAGGTACAGCCGCTCGTTGGTGTGCACGCGGCCGCCAAAGTCGAAGCTGGGACCGGCGTGAAACCCCAGCGACTTCTCGCCGAAGATGCCGAACTGGAAGACCGGCACTGCCACGGTCTGCAGTTCGCGACGCAGCCGCACTTCGGAATTGCCGGTAGTGGACCTCGCGGTCACCGTGATCGTGTAGGGCGTGACCAGGCCCTTGAATCCTTCGAATGGCCCAGTCGTGATATCGGTGTCCGCGAACGCCAACGGATTGCCGGTGTTGGCGCCCGGGCCCGGGTCCGGCGTGAAGGAGATCTGGTAGCCGGAGCCGGCGACGCCTCCCGGAGCGGTGTACTCGAAGCCGTCGATGGTCGGCGGCGTGTCGTCGATGACCGCGATCTGCGCGGCGCTCGGGCTGAAGTCGGTAACGAAGAGCCCGGCCAGGCTGGCGGTGAGCTTTTCGAGCCCGGCGTGCGCGGCCGCGTAGGCCACGCTCTGGTCGCGGTCGGTCGCGTGCGACCGCTGGTCGGCCAGCACCGCCGCGAACATGCCGGCCATGAGCCCGCTGGCCAGCATCAGCACCAGCAGGGCGGTGACGATCGCCATCCCCGATTCGTTTACCGTCAACGACCTTTTCATCGCGTGCCTCGCTCCTCGAAAATCCACATCCGGCGTCCTCATTGGTACCGGTCCACGAACGCCATCGACCGGAGACTCACCTGCGACTCGAGCGTGTTGAGCAGGTGTGCCGCCTGGGTGGCGGACGGGGTCTGCGACTGGGCCGTGAGCCGCACGCTCACCTTCCGAATCTGCGTCATCGCACAAGGGTTGGGGGTGCACGCGCCGCCGCCGTTCAGGTCGGCGGCCACCATCTGGACGTTGCCGGGGTTGCCGGTGCCGTTGCTGATGTCGTAGGTGAACTGCAGGTCCACCGCGTCGAGCGCCACCGCCGTGCCAAGACTGTTGTTGAACACGAGCGGATCGCCGTTGTTGATCCGGCGCACGAGCCGGGGATGCGCCGGATCCACGGTGGCGTCCAGGTAGTAGGTGATCATCCGCACGCGCGAGATCAGCGTCGCGGCCGCGGAATCGACCGGTTCCTCCGCGTTCAGGGCGGCGAGCGTGCCGGCGGCGGCGCCAGACTGATTCAACCGCAGCGAGTCATCGTCGGCGAACGTGAGCTGGCGGGCATCCACGTCCACCGCGGTGACCTGCACCAGGGTATTGAATGAGCCTTTGCTGATCAACATCAACTGCCCGGGCGTGACACGGTCGGGGCCGGCGCCGAGATCGGGGCCGGCCGCGATCACCACGCTACTGCTGGCGACGGCGGTCAGCCCGATTGTCATGAACGCGTTGTCGGCCATCAGCACCGAGATGACGTCGGTCTGGATGCCGTTGACCGTCGGGCCCACGCCGGCCATGGGTATCACGGCCGGCAACGTCAGGTCGCCCACCGCGGTGAGGAACGCCGACCCCGGTGGGCCCGGAATGCGCACCGGCACGGACCCGTCGCCATTCGGGATGCTCACGGCGTGGCTGGCGGGTAATCCCGATCCCACCTGCAGGAAGTCGCGGACCATCAGATCCAGCCCGGCGCGCAACGAGTTGTTCCTGGTGGAGATCATCATCACGATCTCGTTGCCCTTGATCACGTTGGCCAATCCGCCCAGCGTGGCGCCCATGATCACCGTGAGCAGGCCCATGGAGATGAGCAGTTCGATGAGCGAGTAGCCGGCGGTGGAAACCAGTCGGGGGCAGGTGGTGGGTCGCATGGGTTCGGTCACTTCCCTAGGCGTACGACGAGATGTAAGTGGTCATCACGTAGCTGCGCCAGGCGCCATACACCATGTAGCGCACCACCACGCGCACCTCGCGCAGATTCGGATTCACGGTCGCGGTGCCGTCGAGATTGAGCGGGCTGATGTCGATCTCGCGCGTGAACTCGCTGGCCGAGAGCTCGGCGGCGCCATCGTCGGCGGTGTTGACCAGGCCGTCGTTGCCAGTGGCCCGGATCGGCTGCGCGCCGTCGAGGAACACTCCGCCGTCAGCGACGTTGCGAATGGTGGCCCACGAGGCCTCGCCAGTGTCGCGCGCGGCATGCACGCTTTCGATGGCCTCGCGCGCCTTCTCGCGGGCGAGCAGCATCGGTGTTGACGCCGTCATCCGCTGGACCGAGGCGGCGAACAGCCCCGCGAGCGGCAGCAACCCGGCCGTGAGGATGAACATCGCGACCACCACCTCGATCAGCGAGAATCCGCGGTCGCCCTGGACCGTGCCCGCCGCCGACGCCAGACGACCCGCTACTGGAGCCATTGCGTACCCCTCCACTTCCACGAGCGCAGCATGCCGGTCACGCCGGAAATCGTCACGGCGCGGGCCGTGTCCAGAGAATCCGGCCGGGCGATGAAGACCGTGCCGTTGGTGACGTCGCCGGCCGAATCGATGAGCGAGCCGTCGCTCGTGAACATCACCGGCGTGGTGCCGGTGAAGCTGATGGCGGCGGCGGCGCCGAAAGCGTCGGGCGTGTCGGGCAGAGCCGGGTCTTTGACGAACTCCTCTTCGCCCTCGAGTATCATCTCGGCAACGACCGTGTGGGTGCCATCGGGCACCTCGATCCGCTCGAGCTGGATACGGTTGGGGGGAATGAACGTCAACTCCACGTTGCGCCGTTCGGCCACGGCGCGGTTGCGGGCGGCCTCCAGAAACGTGGCCGTCATGACGAGCGCGCTGTCGCCTTTGGCGTTCGACACCATCCGCATGGTGATGGGAATCGCCACAGCCGTCCCAACCACGATGAGCGCGGCGACGATGACCATTTCGGCCAGTGTGAACCCGTCGTGGGACTTCAAGCGGGAGGCGAATTCAGCCATTCACCAGCAGAACAGCAAGGGATGGGCCAGCGCAGAAATGGCCGAGCTATCTGGTTGTTGCAGATGGACTTGCTGTCAGGACGGCGATCGGGGCGGTGGCGGCTCAAACGGCGTGTGTGCAAGTATCGCACAGTCGATCACGATTTCGTCATGCGCGGACCACTCCCCCGTGTCCGATTCATAGCCGGAAGTGCCTCCGGGGCATACTGGTGCCGCATGATGACCACTGCGGCGGCGGTTGCGAAGGCGCTGGCGGATGCGGGCATCGATCGGGTGTTCGGCTTGCCCGGCGGAGAAGTGCTGGTCCTGATCGACGAATGCCGCCAGGTGGGCATCGACTTCGTGTTGATGCGTCACGAGGCCAATGCCGGCATCGCGGCGGCCGTCCACGGCAAGCTCCGCGGCCAGCCCGGCGTGGTGCTGGCCACGCTGGGGCCGGGCGCCGCCAACCTGATGCTGCCGATCGCGAGCGCGTATCTCGACCAGGAGCCGCTGCTGGCCATCACGGCGCAGCTCCCGGACGAATTCCCGCCCAGCCACACCCATCAGTTGCTCCCGTTGCACGACAGCTATCGCCCGATCTGCCGCGTGGCGGAGAAGGTGACGCAGGCCAACGTTGGCGACGTGGTGCCGCGCGCGCTGGCGGCGTGCATGGAGCGCCCGTATGGCGCGTCGTTCCTCACGCTCTCCGCGCGCGAAGCGCTCAAGCCGGTCACCTCCACC
>CAYHCX010000126.1:1358-5083 GCA_964355095.1 uncultured Acidobacterium sp. | reverse complement strand
CCACCACTCCCATCACCACTGTAGGGCCCCCCTTTACGGGGGGCCGCGATACCACTGTAGGGCCCCCCTTTATGGGGGGCCGCGATCGCGCGAAGGCCGCCGAACTCCGCGATCGCCTCGCCCGCGCGGAACGCCCGCTCGTGCTCATCGGCCTCGGCGCCGGCACCGCCCATGCCACGCGCATCCGCCGGTGGCTGGACGACTGGAACCTCCCGGTCGCCGTCACCCCAAAGGTCAAAGGCATGGTTGACGAGACGTCCGCGAACTTCGTGGGGGTGATCAGCGGCATGGCGGCGGATGCGCTGATGGTGGAGGCGCTCAAGTCGTCCGACCTCCTGATCGGGCTTGGTCTCGATCCCGTGGAGATCGACAAGCTGTGGCACACCGAGTTGCCCATCCACTGGGTGCTCGAGGCGCCCAACGTCGGCGGCCTCATCCCGGCGGGGACGGAGCTGGTCGATCACGCCGCGTTCATCGACGCGATCGCGGAGGCGCCGGCGCCCCGCCATTGGGACCGTCCGTTCGCCATGTTCCAGCAACGCCGCCAGAACCTCATGGTACGGAGGGCCGGGTCTTTAGACCCGGCCGCACCACCAACAATGTGGCCCGGTGATCTGATCCGCGCGCTGGCCGACGCCGTGCCGGCCTCCACCATCGTCACCACCGACGTCGGGTCCCACAAGTACCTGTTCGGGCAGTTCTGGCCCAGCCGGCAGCCTGGCACGTTCTGGATGTCCAACGGCTTGTCGGGCATGGCCTACGGGCTGAGCGCGGCGATTGGCGCGAAGCTCGCGTGCCCGGATGCGCCGGTGCTCGCAGCCGTGGGCGACGGCGGCTTCTCGATGAACGCGCAGGAGCTCGAGACCGCGGAGCGCGTGGGCGCGCCGTTTGTGACGATCGTGCTGGAAGACGGCAGCTACTCGCTGATCAAGCTGGCGCAGGAGAGCCGCAAGCTGCCGTCGTACCGCATGGAGTTTGGGCGCATCGATACGGTGAAGGTCGCCAATGCGTGTGGCGTGCAGGCGCTGCGCACGTCGAACCCGGACGAGCTCGCGACCGCCGTCCGTCGCGCGACGCAAGAGCGGCGCAGCCTGGTGGTGGGCGTGCCGGTGAACGACGCGGATTACAAGTTGATGTTCTGATGCGGCGTCCGGCTTCGTGACCGCCGAAGCCTTGGCGGAGGTGGTTAGCCGGACCTGGGCGCGCTTACGCGCCAGGTTCAGCCAGGGCCAGTACCGCGAAGGACGGTCTTGACGCCATTTCCGTGAATCAGCATAATGAATGCATCGAAAGCACGAAGATGCATTCATGAAGACGCTCACGATTCGCAACGTGCCGAAGCGGCTGGCCGACGCCCTCGACCGCGAACGGCGGCGACACGACCGCTCGTTGAACAGCACGGTCCTCGAACTGCTGGGCCGCAGCCTCGGCGCCGATGGTCATGGGCCTCGTCGCAACGGACTGGCGAAGCTCGCCGGGACCTGGAGCGCGGACGAGCAACGGCAGTTCGATGCCGCGGTCGCGCCGTTCGAGAAGATCGACGACGACATGTGGGCGTGATGCGGTTTTGCCTCGACACCTCGGCGTATAGCCAGTTCAAGCGCGGTGACGCGCCGGTCGTCGACCTGATCGACCGTGCCGACTGGCTGGGGGTCCCAGTTGTGGTTCTGGGCGAGCTGGCAGTGGGGTTCCGGCAAGGAAAGCGCCCGCAGAAAAACCAGTCGGAGCTCGACCAGTTTCTGGCCAATCCGGTTGTCCAGGTGCTACCCGTCGAGGAGGACATGGTGGGCTTCTACGCCGACATCGTGCTCGACTTGAAGAAGGCCGGCACGCCGCTGCCGGCGAACGACATCTGGATTGCGGCGGTTGCCGCAAGGCACGGCGCGAGCGTGCTGACCTACGATCAACGCTTTCGTTCAATCGCCCGAGTCGGCGCGACCATCCTGACGATACCTGCGGTCTGAGCGGAGGCGGGGTAGATACTCCCTTTATGCCTCACCTCTTCGATCCGCTGTCCATTCGCGACTTGACCTTTGCCAATCGCGTGTTCGTCTCGCCGATGGGCCGGTTGATGCATGGCCGGACGACGTTCGTCATCGCGCATCGGCTGTCCACCATCCACCATCCGCAACGCGGATGTGATCCTGGTGATGGAGCACGGCCGCATCGTCGAAAAGGGCACGCACCACGGGCTGCTGGCCGCCAAGGGGCGCGACGCGGAGCTGTATCAAAGCCGGTTCACGGGCGCGGAAGTGTAGCGTCTGGTGCTACCATGCGCCTTGCGGAGGTCAGGTTATGGCACTGTCACGGCGTGAGTTCGTTCGGAGGTTTGGTGCGGGCGGGGCGGCGGTCGCCTCGGCGGCGCACATTATCGGCTACGGCAACGAAGAGTTGCTGGCATTCGCCCAGGGTCAGGGTGCCGGGCGGCGCCCGCAGGGCGGACCCATTGCGATTCGCATCAGCAGCAACGAGAACCTCCGGGGGCCAAGCCCGAAGGTTATCGAGGCGTTGAAGCAGCACCCGTCCAAGGATCTTGGGCTCGGCTATCCGCCGCCCAACCTCAGCACGTTCGTGGAAACAATCGCCACGTTCTCCGGCGCGAAGCCCGAAAACGTCATCATCTCCACCGGGTCCGGCGAAATCCTCACCGCGGCGGTCATGGCCTACGCCTCGTCTGACCGGCCGCTGGTGACCGGCGAACCGTCGTACGGCTCGCCGGTTGGCACCGCGCAGCGCATCAAGGCGCCGGTCAAGAGTATTCCGGTCGACTCTCGCTTGCGCCTCGATCTGGAGGGGATGATCCGTGGCGCGCTTGGCGCCGGTCTCGTGTTCCTGTGCAACCCCAACAACCCGACCTCGAGCGTTCACACGATGTCGGACATCGAGCGGGCGGTGCGGACCATCAAAGAGCGTTCGCCCGAGACGGGCATCCTGATCGACGAGGCGTATCTCGAATACGCCACCTTGCCGGGTTCAGGCTCGATGGTGAAGCTGGCGCTGGAACTGCCGGGCGTGTTCATCTCACGCACCTTCTCCAAGGCCTACGGAATGGCCGGCATGCGCATGGGTTACGCGATCGGCCAGCCCGAGACGATGACCAAGGTCGGACGCGCGTGGGGGCTGGGCAGCATCAACGAGCTGCAGGCGGTCGCCGGGATCGCCGCCTTGAAGGACACCGCGCACATGGAATGGGAGAAGCAGGAGAACAAGCGCGTTCGCGATTGGACGCAGGGGCAGTTCAAGGCGATGGGCTACGACTCGCCTGACTCGGAGACCAACTTCATCTTCGTCAACATCCGCCGGCCCGCGGTGGGGTTCCGCGACGCCTGCCGCGCCCAGGGCGTGGCGGTCGGCCGCGACTTCCCGCCGATGGAGAAGACCTACGCCCGCATCTCGCTTGGCACGATGGAAAACATGCAGCAGGCGATGGTGGTGTTCAAGCAGGTGCTCGGCGCCTGATGCGATTTGCGCCGGTCGGACATTCACCTCCGCCGAGGTGGGTGTTCGTCCGGCGATTCGGCGTCATCCCGCGGCTCGCCGATCCAGTCTCGCACTTCATTCCAGAATTCAAGAACGCCAAGGTCATGCCGGCTGGCAATCGTCGGAACGGGCACATTAAATGAGTACCAACCTGCCACAGCTCTTTCGCGACTTCGACCGTGGCGTGTTATCCCGCCGGCAATTGCTGCAGGCGCTCGGCATGGCCGCCCTGGTGCAGCCGCCGT
>CAYHCX010000126.1:0-1258 GCA_964355095.1 uncultured Acidobacterium sp. | reverse complement strand
CGCCGTTCGCGCCCCGCAACGCCACGTTCGACAGCGTGTGCTGGGGCATCGATCGGTGGGACGCGAAGAAGGTCGAGGCCGAGCTGGAGAAGCGCGGGGCCTGATGGCGCGCCCTGTCATGTCACTGGTTGCCGAACGGCACTTGACCGATCTGCTCAAGCCGCCGTCCGGCAGCCGCGTGCTCGAAGCCAGCGGTGTGATCGCCAAGGACGGCGCCTACTTCGTCGTCTTCGACAACATCCGCCGTCTGGCGCGGGTAGACCCGGGATTCGAGCCGGGATCGAAGCTGCATTCGTGGCTTGGCCCGACGCGGCCGGGCGATGGCTATGAAGACATCGCCTTTAGCCCGCACACGCGGCGGTTTTACCTCCTGGTCGAAGCCGAGAAGCATCCCGACGGCACCTACAAGGGGCTGATCGACGAATGCAATGAGGACGGCAGGCCCACCAAGCGGCGCTGGATCGATTACGCGTTCGCCAAGCGCAACACCGGCTTCGAAGGCCTGGTGGCGGTGCGGCGGAACGACCGCAACTACCTGCTCGCACTCTGCGAGGGGAATGGCGGCAACGCCGGCCGCAAGGGCAGGACACCAGGCAACGGGCGCATCCAGGTCCTGCAGCAGGTCGGCGAGGTGTGGAAGGTGGTGGCCACCATCGCACTGCCGCCAAGTGTCAAGTTCGAGGACTACGCGTCGATGTCGCTGCGGCACTCGCGGCTGGCCGTGATCTCGCAGAAGACCTCACGGCTCTGGATCGGGACACTGCGGTTTCGCGACTGGTCGATCACCGGGTCCGGGCGGATCTACGACTTTCCGCGGAACAAGGAGCACAAGCCGAAGTACTGCACGCTCGAAGGCGTGTGCTGGCTGTCGCCGCGCACGTTCGTGACCGTGTCCGACCTGTCGAAGGGCGATTACGCGAAGCGCTGCCGGAAACGCGATCAGTCGATCCAGGTCTTTCGCATGCCGGCCGCCGCCCGCCGCAAGTAGGAAATCGGCCGCGGCCTGTTACCATTGACGGCGACGCGCCCGTAGCTCAGTTGGATAGAGCACCGGCCTTCTAAGCCGGTGGTCGCAGGTTCGATCCCTGCCGGGCGCGCCATTTTCCAAAGCCCAATAAGCCTGACGGGGTCATGAAGCAAACGGCAGACTGGTGCAGGCCAGCCTGACCACGGCATCGCTTGGATGCGACATTCTGGCAGACAGCGACGTCAGCCTGATCAGGAGGGATTCTTTGACGGCCAGAGCATGACGACCGAG
>CAYHCX010000125.1:7481-9193 GCA_964355095.1 uncultured Acidobacterium sp. | reverse complement strand
CTAATCGGTGGCTGTCTAATCTGTGGCCGGGACTATCTGACGTAGGATCTCCACTCATGACGCAACGATTGGCAGCCTCCATCTGTGCGGCGCTGGCACTGGCCGTCGCGACCCACGCCGTGACCGTCCGCGGCAGCGCGGCCCAGTCAGCGGAGGCGGCCGTGGACCAGGTGTTCGCCAAGTGGACCACCAGCACGCCTGGGTGCGCGGTCGGCGTGGCCGTGGCCGGCAAGCCGGTGCTCACCAAGGCATACGGCATGGCGGACCTTGAACACGACGTGCCGAACACCGCCGACACCATCTTCGAATCCGGCTCGGTGGCCAAACAGTTCACGGCGATGGCCGTGCTGCTCCTCGTCAAGGACGGCCAGCTCTCACTGGACGATCCGGTGCGCCAGCACATTCCCGAGCTGCCCGACTACGGCGTGCCGCTCACCATCCGCCATCTGCTGAGCCACACCAGCGGCCTGCGCGACTGGGGCAGCGTGGCAGGCATCGCCGGATGGCCGCGGACGACGCGGGCGTATACCCACGGCCACGTGCTCGACATCGTCAGCCGCCAGAAGGCCCTGAACTTTCCGCCGGGCACGCAGTGGTCCTACAGCAACACCGGCTTCAACCTCGCCGCCATCATCGTCTCACGCGTCAGCGGCGTGCCGTTCGCCGAGTTCTCCAAGACGCGCATGTTCGCGCCGCTGGGCATGACCCGCACCTCCTGGCGCGACGACCACACGCGCATCGTCAAGGGCCGCGCGATTGCATACTCGGGCGGCGCCGACGGCTTTAACATCGAGATGCCATTCGAGAACGTGCACGGCAATGGCGGGCTGCTGACGACGGTGGGGGATTTGCTGAAGTGGAACGAGAACTACGTGACGCCGACGGTAGGCGACCGCGGGCTGGTCGTCATGCAATCGACGGCTGGCCGCTTCAACGACGGCCGCGCGTTGGATTACGGGCTTGGCTTGTACGTGAACGACTACCGGGGCGTGAAGAACGTGTACCACAGCGGTTCGACGGCCGGCTATCGCGCCCACTTGAACCGCTTTCCCGACGCCCACACGTCGGTGGCCGTGCTCTGCAACGTCAGCACCGGTGATGCGACGCGATCGGCCAACCTGGTGTCTGACTTGTATCTGGCTGGCCGCCTTGGTCCGGCCGCGGCGCCGGCGGCCACCACACCTGCCCGCACCATGGCCACTCCCCCGACAGCCGGCCAGCTCGCGGCGTTCAGCGGCAGCTATTGGAGCGACGAGGCCGAGGTGATGCTGACCGCCGCGGTTGAAGACGGCGCGCTGGTGCTCAAGCGCCGTCCTGACACGACGATCAAGATGACCGCGGTGGAGCCAGATGTGTTTCGCGGATCGATCGGGACCATCACGTTCCGGCGCGACGCCGCCGGCAAGGTCAATGCGCTGAGCGTGAAGCAGGAGCGCGTGTGGGAACTCAGATTCGAACGCCGATGAGAACATCAGGGCCGCAGCCTGCCCTGAGCGAGTGAAGCGAGTCGAAGGGATTACGCCGATTACGCCGATTCCGCCGGACACACCTCACGGTGGGTCCCTGAATTCCCGCCACCACCTGCCAGCCAACCAAGACTGCAGTTCGCTGGCGGCGCTACGCGCCGCTCGGTCCGATGAGGGGCCGCGACGAAATGAGTCGTGAGAACAGCTGGACGGCTCATTTCTCGCGGCCCCTCATCGGACCCAGCG
>CAYHCX010000125.1:0-7381 GCA_964355095.1 uncultured Acidobacterium sp. | reverse complement strand
CCAGCGAACTCGCATCTGCGTAATCGGCGTAATCTGCGGCTGCCTTTTTGATGGCGGCCTGACAGGCGTGGCACTTCGCGGCTACCATCGGATATGGCGGCTCGGCCGACGTTGACATTACTGGCGGTCGTCGCTGCACTCGTCGCAGCAACGGGCGCGCAACCGCTGCCATTCCCGCAACCTCGGTCCACGCCCGAGACGGCCACCGACGGGCAGGACTTCCCCTACATCCCCGCCCTGCCAGGCGCGCGGCTGATCTCCACCACACGCATCGACGCCCCCCTCGAGCTGAAGCAGGCCACCGCGGAAGATGAAGCCGTGCTCGCCGGCATGTCGCACGTGCGGAAGACCTACGACCGGCCCGGCAGCATCACCGCCATCGCCTTCATCTCGGCGTTCCGCGATGCGCTGTTCGCCGCGGGCTGGAAGCTGATCGACGTGACGAAGCTCGAGGAGATTCCGATCCTTGGGCGCCGACCTGTCCGCCCAAGTCTTGACAAAGGCGGCCAGCCGGAGACGGTGAACGTCGCCGCCCACTACTCGGCCCAGGGCCGCATCATCTACGCGCGGATGACGCGGGAGCCCGGCGGGCCGTATCAGGTGAACGTCGCCGATGTCGGCGCGGAAGACTGGCGGTCGGCGTTGGCGAAGGAATGCCGCGTCCGCGCCTACAGCATCCACTTCGATCTCGATCGCGCGACGCTGCGGCCCGAAGCCACGGCGACGCTCGAGAAGCTCGCGGAGGTCCTGAAGGTGCGATCGGCGCCGGCGGTGGAGGTGCAGGGCCACATCGACAACGTCGGCGCCGCCGGCGAGGCCGCGCGGCAGCTGCTGTCGGAGGCGCGGGCCAGGACGGTGGCGGCGTGGCTGGCCGCGCACGGCGTGCCGGCGTCGAAGCTGTCGTCGAAGGGGTACGGAAAAACGCGGCCCCTCGCTGCCAATGACAGCGATCTGGGCCGCGCGATCAACCGCCGGATCGAGATCGTCAGGAAAGACTGTTCGCGCTAGCGTACTCCTCGTACGCGCCCTTGAAGTCCTTGATCACGCCGTGGTCGAAGTGCCACACGCGAGTGCCGACTTCTTCCATTAAATCCTGGTCGTGCGTCACCAGCAGCACGGTGCCCTCGAACTTCTGCAGCGCCACGTTCAGCGCGTTGATCGCCTCGAGGTCGAGGTGGTTGGTCGGCTCGTCCAGCACCAGCACGTTCGGCTTCTGCAGCATGATGCGGCAGAACAGCAGGCGCGCGGTTTCGCCGCCCGACAACGCCTCGGTCGGCTTGAGCCCCTCCTCGCCGGTGAACAGCATCTGCCCGAGCAGGCCGTGGATGTCCTGGCGCGACGCGTCCGGGTCGAACTGGTGCAGCCATGCCGCCGCCGTCATGTTCTTCTGGATCTCGCCGGTGTGATCCTGCGGGAAGTAGCCGATCGACACCTCGTGCCCCCAGCGCAGCTTGCCGGCGTCGAGGTCGCCGGGGCAGGCGAAGCCCGGCGCGTCCGACAGCAGCGCCTTCAGCATGGTCGTCTTGCCGGTGCCGTTGCGGCCCACCAGCACGATCTTCTCGCCGCGGTTGATGAGGCCGCTGAAGTCCGAGATCACCTTCAGGGAGCCGTGCGCCTTGGCGACGCCCTCAAACTCGAGGGTCGTGCGCCCCGACGGCCGGTTCATCGTGAACTTGATGTACGGGCGCTGGATGTTCGATCGCGCCAGCTCCGTCGTCTGCAGCCGCTCCACTTCCTTGCGGCGCGATTGCACCTGGCTGGAGCGGGTGCCGGCCGAGAAGCGCTGGATGAAGTCCTGCAGCTGGGCGATCTTCTTGTCGCGCTGCTCGTTCTGCGCCTCGAGGCGCGAGCGAATCTGCGTTTTCGCCATCACCATGTCGTCGTAGCCGCCGGTGTAGGTGATGATGGTCTGGTAGTCGATGTCGGCAATGTGCGTGCATACCGCGTTGAGGAAGTGGCGGTCGTGCGAGATGACGATCAGCGTGCCGTCGTAGCGGAGCAGGAAGTCGCGCAGCCAGTGGATCGAGTCGAGGTCCAGGTGGTTGGTCGGTTCGTCGAGCAGCAACGCCTGCGGGTGGCCGAACAGCGCCTGCGCCAGCAGCACGCGGACCTTCTGCCCGCCTTGCAGCTCACCCATCAACCGGGTGTGCAGCGCATCTGGAATGTCGAGCCCCTGCAGCAGGATGGCGGCGTTGCTCTCGGCTTCGTAGCCGTCTTCCTCGCCGACAATGCCCTCGAGCTCGCCGAGGCGCATGCCGTCGGCCTCGGTCATCTCGGGCTTGGCGTAGAGGACGTCGCGCTCTTCGAGCGCGCTCCACAGGCGCTGGTTGCCCATGATCACGGTGTCGATCACGCGCAGCTTGTCGAAGGCAAACTGGTCCTGCCGCAGCACGCCCAGCTTCTTGGGGCGCACGACGTCGCCCTTCTGCGGCTGCGACTCGCCGGTCAGCAGCTTCATGAAGGTGGACTTGCCCGAGCCATTGGGGCCAGAGAGACCATAGCGGCGGGCCGCCAGGAAGGTGGTGGTCACCTCGTCGAAGAGCACCTTCGAGCCGAAGCGCATGGAGACGTTATTGACTGAAATCACAACCCTTCATTCTACCATTCCCGGGCGTCAGGGGGCCTCGCAGGCCCCCGCGCCGGGGCGGCGAATTACGGCCGCGCGGCCAAACTGGGCCAAAACCGCCACGCGGCCGCGCACTTCGTCCGGCAACCGGCCCAAATCGGCGACGGCGTAGCCGCGCCCCGGCCCCGCCACCCAGCGGCCGACCTCCGCGTTCGGGTCGTAGCGATCGACCTCCGCGGTGCGCGCCGAGCTGCGCGGGTTGCCCAGCACGGCCAGGTGCAGCCAATACGCGGTGTCGGCATCCGCCACCAGGTAGTCGGCGCACGATTGGCCGACGTTCGCGCGCATCCAGCGGCCGGCCGCATACAGGTCGGCGCCGACCACCGGCGCCGTCGTGGCCGCCGTCAGCGCGGGCAGCCCCGCGTTGAGCACCAGCATGACCACCACGGCCCACCCCAGCGCCGGCGCCGCCGGACTCACGCGCGGAATCGAGGCGTGAAGGCCGAACGCCACCAGCACGGCCAGCGGGTAGATCGCGAGGTAGATCATCTTGAGTGCCATGTACGGCGTCTCGGCGCCGGCGTTGTCCGCCGCAATCCACAAGGTGATGGCCTGTAGCACGGTGGCGAGGAGGAAGCCGAGTGTGATGTAGCTGCGCGGCGTCCTGATCGCCTGCACGATTCCCACCAGGGACAGCGCGGGGAACATCGACCCCAGCACCGCCAACGACGGCCGCACGACGGCGCCGCTGGTCCGCGCGATCAGCAGCCAACCGAGCCGGCCGGTGACATGAAAAGCGGCGATCAGACCGAGCGGAATCGTCACGATCAGCAGGTGTTGCACGCGCCAGCCGACAGTCGTGTGACGACGGAGCAACACCACCAGAAAGACGAGGAGCGGCGGCCCGATCCACATCGGCCAGGTCAGGAACACGGCCGTGACGAACAGTCCGAACAGGGCGGCCGCCATGGCGTAGGTCCGCTGCTCCCAGGCGATCAGCGCCCACCACGACGCCACACAGAAGAACGCGGCCAGCGCCTGGGCCAGGAACGAATCGTGTGTGAACGCGCCGACGAAGTAAGCGCGCGGCAGCAGGAGGCACAGGGCGGCGGCAATCGCAAACGAGTTCGGCAGCAACAGCCGGCGCGCGATCAAGTAGACGAAGCCGGCCGACAACGCGGTGGCGGCGGCCAGCAGCGGGTAGAACGCCCGGAAGCCGTCGGTCCCGGTCCAGGCCCCCACCAACACGGCGAGCACGTGGGCCCCAGGAGTGTAGTGCGCCATCTCCCCCATGGCGCCGTCGAGCGACCGATCGCGCACGAGATGGCCGGCGCGTTCGATGTAGTCCACCAGCAGCAAATGGTGCGTGAGGTCCGGTCCCCGGCCCGGCAGCAGCAGGCTGGGCCACGCCAACGACAGCAATCCGGCGAAGACCGACACGACCACGGCCGCCCACCACGCGAAATCGGCGCCGCCGCGGACCGCGGTGCGCCGCAAGTGCCAGATGGCCGCGCCGGCGGCGGCCACCGACAGGATGAGCACGACGATCGGGGACAAGGGCAGTCCCAGGGCGTCCAGCACATACGCGGCGACAGGCGCGGCGGCCAGGAAGGCGGCCAGGGCCGCAGCCAGAACTTCGGCGAGGTTCATCGGGCGCGGCCGCGAATGATCGATTGCGCATTGGATCCGGCAAGCACGTCGGCGATGCGCGACATCACGGGGCCGGTAATGCTGGAGCCATCAGCGTGCCTGGCGATGGGCGTCACCATCGTCTCAATGCCCGCCCGCGGTTCGGGACCTGAGAGACGAGCACGCCCCGTTAGATTCCATTCTCACTTTTCACTTTTCACTTTGTCAGCCGATGCGTTCGGGCTCCATCACCTTCTCGACCACCTGCCCGCCCTGCACGCTGACGTAGTACACCTTGGCCGCGGCGCGCGCCGACACGACCCGCTTCACCGTGTTGTCCTGGAAGTAGATGCCGGCGTCGTTGTCGCAGGCGTAGCCCGGCTTCATCTGGCCCGAGCCGATCAGCTTCTGATAGAGCGGCCGGCGGCCCGGCTCCGCATCGTAGTGCGGCGAGTGGCTGCCCTTCAGGAAGCCCAGGCACTGCACGGTCGACAGCTCCTTCGGCCGCGAGTCGGTGGTGCCCTCCTCGAACCAGCACAGCGAGCCGGCACTGGCGCCGCCCAGCACGATGCCGCGGTCCCAAGCCTGCCGCAGGATCACGTCAATTCCATGCGCCTTCCAGATGACCTGCTGGTTCAGCGTGTTGCCGCCCGAGCAGACGATGCCGTCGACCGACAGCAGCACCTCTTCCCAACTGCGTGTCTGGCGTGTGCTGGCGATGAAGCTGTTCTGGTGCGATGCTTCGACGTTCAGCGGGGCGCAACTCTGGTACCAGGAGATAACTCCGGTCGGCGAATCCGCTGACGCGGTCGGCAGATACAGCAGCTTGGGCCGCGGCTTGCCGATGATCTCGGCCATGTAGCGGATGAAGGGGGTGTTGAAGCCACCGCCGGCGATCAGGATCTTCCGGTTCGACGCCGGACCCGGCTGGGTGTTGGTGCCGGCGGACGACAATGATGCGGCCAGGGTGGTGGCCAGGGGGGCGAGCAACGAGGTGGCAATGAATTCGCGGCGGTCCATGGACAGTATGTATACGCGATCCCGACCCGCCGAGCTACGGTATGATCGAGACGTGTCGCGACCGCCCGAAGAATCGCTCCGGCCACCTGAATGGCCCGAGCTGACACCGGATCAGCGGCAGTGGCTGCTGGGTTCGGAGTCACTGTGGCAGCGGGCGCACGCGATCGCGCAACGGTATCCGGAGTCTGATGTGTCGGACCTGTATCACGCGCTGCGCTGCCTTCAGTTGAATCCAACCCAGCGTTTGGCCGCGGCTCTGCGACGTGGACGACTTCGCGCTCACCACCGCTGAACGCGCCCTGTTGACGGCGTTGAACCGGCACGGGGTCCGCTACCTGGTGATCGGCCTTGGTGCGGCGGTGCTGCAGGGTGCCCCGGTAAGCACACAGGACCTCGACCTCTGGTTCGAACACTTGGAGGACGACGCCGTTCACCAGGCCGCTCGAGATGCCGGCGGCTTCTGGATCGCGCCGTTCGGAATGCACCCACCAGGGATCGGCGGCGATGGCCTCGATCGCATCGACGTGGTCTTGACGGCCAACGGGCTTGATGACTTCGAGTCCGAGTACCGTCGCGCGATCGAGTACGCGGTTGACGGCATCGTGGTCAAGGTCCTGCCACTCGAACGCATCATCGCGAGTAAGCGTTCGGCCAACCGTCCGAAGGACATCGCCGCCATTCCCGCCCTCGAGGCCACCCTCCGCGCACGGGATGCCAGTTCTGAGTAACGGCCGGATTACGGACGCCGCGATCGACTGGCTGGAGCGAATCGCCGAGCATCGCTTCCATCCCCCGCTCGATGTTATCGATGGCGGCGCCCACATCGTCGCGCCACTCGTCACGGTTTCAACACGGGGACGCACGTGTGGGGACAGTTCCTGAAGGAGTACAAGCCAGCGGCCTGGCAGGACTACAGTATGGCTGACCGTAACATCATGAGGAGCCTGGACATGCGCGCATCGATCGCCCTGCTGGCCGCCATTGTTGTCTTCCCGGTCTTGCTGCAGGCGCAGAAGCCGCGGGAGCGTGACCTCAAGCTGCCGATCGGCGGAACGCCGGGTGCGCTTGATGCGATCACCGACGTCGCCGGCGTCGAGGTGGGACACACCACATTGATCGTGGGGAGCGGGACGCTGGTGGCCGGCAAGGGACCGGTGCGCACCGGCGTGACCGTGATTCACCCGCGTGGCAAGGCCAACTCCGACCCGGTCTTTGCCGCCTGGTTCACGCTCAACGGCAACGGCGAGATGACGGGAACTACGTGGGTCCAGGAGAGCGGACTGCTCGAAGGGCCGGTGGCCATCACCAACACCCACAGCGTCGGCGTCGTGCGCGACGCGATCATCCAGTGGGAGGTCTCACAGAAGAACGCCCTGCAACCGTGGTGGCTGCCGGTGGTGGCCGAAACCTACGATGGCGGGTTGAACGACATTAACGGGTTCCATGTGAAGCCGGAACACGTCTTCGCGGCACTCGACGGCGCCGGCGGCGGCGTGCCGCGGGAAGGGTCAGTCGGCGGCGGCACCGGCATGGTGTGCCATGGCTTCAAGGGCGGCATCGGCACGGCGTCTCGCCGGCTCCCTGCCGAGCAGGGTGGCTACACGGTTGGTGTGCTGGTGCAGTGCAACTACGGATCGCGCCGCGACCTGCGCATTGCCGGCGTTCCCGTGGGCGAGGAGATTGCCGACCTGGCCGGATGCATCGCCAACACCGGGCCTCTGCCGGCGGATTCGTCACGCCGCCGCTGCGACGACGTCCGAGGCGCTGCACCAGACCAAGCGCCGGAACTGGGATCCATCATCGTCGTCGTGGCGACCGACGCGCCGCTCCTGCCACATCAGCTGAAGCGCATCGCCACGCGGGTGTCGATCGGGGTCGGGCGGCAAGGCGGGTTCGGCGGCAACAGCTCCGGCGATATCTTCGTCGCCTTTTCCACGGCCAACCCCAGGGCCTGGTTCAGTGACCAGCCGGTCACGGACGTGAAGATGTTGCCCAACGATCGGATTTCACCCCTGTTCCAGGCGACCGCGCAGGCCACCGAGGCCGCAATCACCAACGCCCTTCTCGCAGCCGAGACGATGACCGGTGCCAACGACCTGCGCATCTACGCGATGCCCGTGGAGCGCATGCTCGCCGCGATGAGGAAGTACGGCCGGCTGCCGTAGA
>CAYHCX010000124.1:0-9235 GCA_964355095.1 uncultured Acidobacterium sp. | reverse complement strand
TTCTTCGAGCTCTCCCCGGTGGTGTTCACCCAGGGCGAGTTCCGCTTCGCCGCCTCCACGGGTTCGTACGTCGCTGCCGTCGTGGTGCTGGCCGCGACCGGCCTGACCCTGGCCGCCTACCGCTCCGGTCGCGGCCGCACGCGTGATCGCGTCGCGCTGGGGGCCATCCGCATCGCGCTGCTCGCCATCATCCTGGTCTGTCTGTTCCGCCCGCTGCTGGTGGTGAAGGCGGCGGTGCCGCAACAGAACTTCCTCGGCGTGCTGCTGGACGACTCGCGCAGCATGCAGATTGCCGACCACGGTGGCCAGCCGCGCGCGAAGTTCATCACCGATGAATTCGTGGGGCCCACTGCCGGCCTGCTCAAGGCGCTTGCCGATCGTTTCACCGTGCGCACGTTTCGCTTCTCGTCGGCGCCGTCGCGAACGATGGCGCAGGGTGAGCTGACGTTTGGCGGATCGCAGACGCGGCTCGGCGCGGCGCTCTCCGGCGTGCGGCAGGAGCTGGCGGGACTTCCGGTGGCCGGCCTGGTGATGGTGAGCGACGGCGCCGACACCGCGGATGCGGCGCTGGGCGACGCGCTGCTGGGCCTCAAGGCCGAGGGCCTGCCGGTGTTCACGGTCGGCGTCGGGCAAGAGACGCTGTCGAAGGACATCCAGGTCGGCCGCATCGTCACGCCCAAGACCACGCTCAAGGGCACGACGCTGATGGTGGATGTCGTGCTGTCGCAGTCGGGCTTCGACGGCCAGCAGGTCACGCTCGACGTCGACGACGAGGGCACGCTGGTCAGCACGCAGCAGGTCACGCTGCCCGACGCCGGCACGCCGGCGTCGATCCCGGTCCGGTTCACCGTCAGCGAAGCCGGTCCGCGCGTGCTGCGCTTCCGCGTCTCGCCGCAACCGGGCGAGCTGGTCACCGAGAACAACGCCCGCGAGGCGCTGATCGACGTGCGCGATCGCAAGGAGAAGGTCCTCTACTTCGAAGGCGAGCCGCGCTTCGAGATGAAGTTCATTGGCCGCGCCATCAAGGAAGACGGCAACCTGATTCTCACGGTGCTGCAGCGGACTGCCGACAACAAGTACCTGCGCATCGGCGTCGACACGCCGGAAGAACTGGCGGCCGGGTTCCCGAAAACGCGCGAGGAGCTGTTCTCCTACCGCGGCCTCATTCTGGGCAGCATCGAGGCCGGCGCCTTCACCGGCGATCAGCTGCGGATGATTTTGGAGTTCGTCGATCGCCGCGGCGGCGGCCTGCTCACGCTGGGCGGCCCGCGCGCGTTTGCCGAGGGTGGTTACGCCGGCACGGCCGTGGCCGATGTGCTGCCAGTGGTGCTCGACCGCACGAAAGTGCAGGCCAAAGACACGGTGTCGCGGCTCCAGGTCAAGCCGACGCGCGCCGGCAGCGCGACGGCGGTGACACAACTCGCGGCCAACGAGACGGCCTCGGCCGAACGCTGGAACACGCTGCCCGGCATCACCTCCGTGAACCGCATCGACGCGGTGAAGCCCGGCGCCACCGTGCTGCTCGCCGGCACCGACGAGTCGCGGGCCGAGCGGCCGATGCTGTCGTTCCAGCGCTACGGGCGCGGCAAGGCGTTCGCGTTTCTTCCGCAAGACTCGTGGATCTGGCAGATGCACGCCAGCATTCCCGTCGAAGACATGACCCACGAGAACTACTGGCGCCAGTTACTGCGCTCGGTCGTGGACGGCGTCCCCGACCAGCTCGAGCCCAGCCTCACCACCGAGCGCGTCGAGCCCGGAGAGGCCGCGACGCTGATCGCGAACGTGGTCGACCCGTCCTTCGTCGAGTTGAACGACGCGGCGGTGACCGCCACCATCACCGGCCCCGACGGCGCCATTGCCGACCTGCCGATGTCGTGGGATGGCGAACACCCGGGCCAGTACCACGTGTCGGTGCCAACCAGGGCTCCGGGCTGGTACCAAGCGAAGCTGGAAGCGACGCGCGGCGGGAAGACCGTTGGCAGCACGGTCACGCACTTCCGCGCCGCGCCCGGCGAAGCCGAGTTCTTCGACGCGACGATGCACGCCGCGACGTTGAGGCGGATTGCGGAAGACACCGGCGGCCGCTACTACGAGGCCGGCACCACCGCGACGCTCGCCGATGATTTGCGTTACACCGGCCGCGGCGTGACCACGGTGGAAGAGCACGACCTCTGGCACATGCCGATCGTGTTGATGCTGCTGGTGGGCCTGTTGTCCGCCGAATGGGGGTACCGGCGTGTCGTCGGCCTCGCGTAGCGTCATCGCCGCCGTCGCGCTGGTGGCCGCCACCGGGGCGGTGATCGGTGCGCAAGACTTTCGCGGCTTCGGCCGCGGCCGCCGGCCCGTGCCGGTGATCGAAGGCGCCAAGGCCGGCTACGACGGGCGGTTTGCGTTCATGCGCCTTCAATACGGCGCCACCGACCTCCGTATGATGCGGCGCGAGCCGCCGTGGGCGCACGACTTCCCGCGCGCCGATTTTCACTTCATGAAGATTCTGTCGGAGCTGACGCTGACGCGGACCGTCGTCGACCAGGGCAACATCCGCACGCTCGACGATCCCGATCTGGCGCTGTTTCCGATCGCCTACATGTCGGAGCCGGGCTTCTGGACGATGAACGAGGCGGAGGCGGCGGGACTGCGGGCCTACCTGCGGAAAGGCGGCTTCATCATCTTCGACGACTTCCGCGACAACCACCGCGACAACCTGGTGTTCCAGATGCGCCACGTGCTGCCCGACGCGCGCTGGGTGCCGCTCGACGCCACCCATCCCATCTTCCATGCGTTCTTCGAGATCAACTCGCTCGACATCGAGGGCTATTACGGCCCCGCTGAATGGACGGGGCTCTTCGAAGACAATGATCCGGCCAAGCGGCTGATGGCCGTGGCCAACTACAACCACGACCTGGGCGAGATGTGGGAGTTTTCGGACACCGGCTACATGCCGGTGGACGTATCGAACGAAGCGTACAAGTTTGGCGTGAACTACGTCATCTACGCGATGACGCATTGAGTGACGGGATGGTGGCTTGAGACCTGAGGCTTGAGACTTGTGGCAGGCGCCCAAGCCCCAAGCCCCAAGCCCCAGGCCCCCTTGAGAGGAGCCTAAGTGGACACCGCAGACCTGAACTCGCCGGACGATCTGGCCCTGGCCGAACGGATGAAGGACGGCCGCGACCAGATCATCCACGAGTTGAAGAAGCTGATCGTCGGCCAGGACGACATCATCAACCAGGTGCTGCTGACGTTGTTTGTTGGCGGCAACAGTCTGGTTGTCGGCGTGCCAGGGCTGGCCAAGACGCTGCTCATTCACACCATGGCGCGCGTGCTGGACCTCAAGTTCTCGCGCATCCAGTTCACGCCCGACCTGATGCCGTCCGACATCACCGGCACCGACATCATCCAGGAAGATGCCGCCACCGGCCGTCGGCAAATGGTGTTCTCGCCCGGGCCGATCTTCGCAAACATCGTGCTGGCGGACGAAATCAACCGCACGCCGCCGAAGACGCAGTCGGCGCTGCTCGAGGCCATGCAGGAACACCGCGTCACCATCCAGGGCCGCACCTACAAGCTCGAAGAGCCGTTCTACGTGTTCGCGACGCAGAACCCGATCGAGCTCGAAGGCACCTATCCGCTGCCCGAGGCGCAGCTCGACCGCTTCATGTTCCACATTGTCATCGAGCACCCGCCGGAAGACGAGGAGTTCCTGGTCGTGAAGACGACCACCACGAACCAGGATCCGCAGTTCGAGCGGCCGGTCACCGGGCCCGACCTGGTCGCGTTCCAGCGGCTGGTGCGCCGCGTGCCGGTGGCGGATGCGGTGATGCGCTACGCGCTGTCGCTGGTCCGTGCCAGCCGGCCGAAGGGGCCGACCTGTCCCGAGTCGGTGAAGAAGTGGGTGGCCTTCGGCGCCAGCGTGCGCGCGGCGCAGTACCTGGTGCTCGGCGGCAAGGCGCGCGCGCTCACCAGCGGCCGCTACCACGTCAGCTTCGAGGACATTCGCGCGATTGCGCACTCGGTGCTGCGCCACCGCGTGCTGACGAATTTCCACGCCCAGTCGGAGGGCGTCACCAGCGACACGCTGGTGGATCGGCTGCTCGAGTCGGTGCCGGTGCCAAAGTCGGGCATGTGAATGAAACTCCCGCAGAAACTCCGTAGGGCACCCCTTTAAGGGGTGCCCTGCATGGTGCATCCATGGCAGTACACAGTCCCATCCCCGGCGCGCGCTTCGTCGACCCCGCGGTCCTCGCGCGCGTCGGCAATCTGGAGCTCGTGGCGAAGACGGTGGTGGATGGCCTGATCAACGGCACGCACCGCTCGCCGTTCTTCGGCGCCTCGGTGGACTTCGCCGAGCACCGGGGCTACGTCGCCGGCGACGACATCCGCCGCGTCGACTGGCGCGTCTACGCGCGCACCGACAAGTACTACGTCAAGGAATTCGAAGCCGACTCCAATGCCAACTTCTCCGTGCTGCTCGATGTCTCGAAGTCGATGAGCTTCGGCGAGAAGATGTCTAAACTCGATTACGCCAAGACGGTGGCGGCGTGCCTGACCTATCTCGCCAACCAGCAGCGCGACCGCGTCGGCCTGGTCACGTTTGACGAGCACATCGTCGATCACGTGCCGCCGTCGGCCAAGCACCTGGACGTCGTGCTGCACACGCTCGACCGGGCCAGGGCCGAGAAGCCGGGCCACCTGGTGGCGCCGCTCAAGCGGCTGGCGGAACACTTCGGCCGCCGCGGCATCATCGTGGTGATCTCCGACTTCTACGCCGAGCCGGAAGAGATCTTCGATGCGATCGGGCCGATCCGCTTCCGTGGCAACGACGTCGTGCTGTTCCACGTGCTCGATCCGCAGGAAATCGACTTCGCGTTCGTCGAGCCGTCGAGCTTTGAGGACCTCGAGAGCGGCGACCAGATTCCCATTGTTCCCGCGGCGCTGGCGGATCACTACCGGTCGCTGGTGGCCGCGCACATCGAGGCGCTGACCACCCGCGCGTCGCAGCAGCAGATTGACTACATGCTGCTGAACACCAGCCAGCCGCTCGACTACGCGTTGTTCCGCTTCCTGTCGATGCGCGAACGCCTGGCCCGGACGAGGTAACCGTGTCGTTCCTGACGCCCCTGTTCCTGCTCGGTCTCGCGGCACTCACGATCCCGGTGCTCGTGCACCTGACCCAGCGCGAGCGCAAGTCGGTGATCGCGTTCCCGTCGCTGATGTTCCTGAAGAAGATTCCCTACGAGTCGGTGCAGAAGCGGCGCATTCGCGACTGGCTGTTGCTGGCCCTGCGGCTGGCGGCGCTGGCACTGATCGTCGCGGCGTTCGCCCGCCCGTTCCTGCGCGGGTCCGGCGTCCCGGCGGCGCCCGGCGGTGCCCGCGACATCGTCGTGCTGCTCGACCGTTCCTACAGCATGGGCTACGGCGACTCGTGGGCGCGCGCGCAGCGGGCGGCGGCGCAGGCGATCGAGAGCGCGACGGCCGCCGACCGCGTGTCCCTCGTGCTGTTTGCCGACCACGCCGAAGTGGCGCTGCGCTCGACGCCCGACCGATCGCGCGCGGTATCGGAGATCAACGCCGCGGCGCCCGGTCCCGGTTCGACCAGGTACGGGCCGGCGCTGAAGCTGGCGGGGCGCCTGCTCGCCGAATCGCTGCTGCCGCGCAAGGAAGTGATCGTCGTGTCCGACTTCCAGCGTGGCGGGTGGCAACCGGACGACAGCTTGCGCATGCCGGGCGGGACGGCGATCACCACGGCGGTGGTGGAGGGCGCCTCGGGGCCCAGCCTGGCTCTGACGCCGGCCACGCTGCTGCGCACGCGCGAGGCCGGGCAACCCGAGCGGGTGACGGTGACCGCCGGCGTGCTCAATCGCACCGCGACGGCCGCCGCCAACCTGCCGGTGCGGCTCGAAATGGACGGCCGCCTCGTGCAGACGCTGCCGGTGAATGTCGGCGCCAATGCCTCGGCGACGGTGACCTTCGCGCCGGTCTCGATTGCCACCACCACCACCACGCGCGCCACGGTGCGCCTCGGCACCGACACGCCGACGGGCGTGGCGGTCCAGACGGGCGTGGCCCCGGCGACTTCGTCGATCGACGCGCTGGCGCGCGACAACCTGTTCAACTTCGTGATCACGCCGGGCGCGCCGGTGCCGGTGATGGTGGTGACGCAAGGCGGCCGCGCCGACGCCAACCTCTATCTGTCGCGCGCCCTCGACATCGGCGAAGCGCCGCACTTCGACATTTCGTTCCAATCGGCCGAGGCGCTGGCGGGTGACGCGACGACCCGCGCGCGCCTGTTGATCCTCAATGACGTGTCGGTAGCCGAGGCGGCCGCGGCGAAGCTGGTCACGTTTGTCGAGGGCGGCGGCGGACTGTTGCTGGCCCTCGGCCCGCGCGCGACCTGGCCCTCGGCCCGCGAAGCGTGGTTGCCGGCGGTGATGGCCGGTGTGGTGGACCGCACACGTGGCGCGGCGGCCAGGTTGAGCGGCATGGATTACGGCCACGCGGTGTTCGAACCGTTCCGAGCGCCGCGCAGCGGCGACTTCTCGACGGCGCGGTTCTACTCGTATCGCGGCCTCAAGGCGGCGACCGACGCCACCGTGCTGGCGCGGTTCGACACTGGCGAGCCGGCGCTGGTGGAGCGGACCATGGGCCGCGGCCGTGTCGTGATGTTCGCGTCGACACTGGATCTCAGTTGGAACGACCTGGCCCTCAAGCCGGTGTTCCTGCCGTTCGTGCACCAGCTCGGCCGCCACCTGTCGGGATTCAAGGAGCAGCCGGCCTGGCTGACCATCGGCGAGGTGCTCGATGTTGATGCCGCCGAGATCGCGGCCGGCGCCACGACGAGCGCGGCAGGGCGAAGCGAAGCCGGCCGCACCGTGTTGGCGCCGTCCGGGCAACGCCGCGATCTAAGCGTGAATTCCGCGTCATCTGCGTCATCCGCCTCCGCGCCAGGCGCTTCCGCCTTCGCGCGGAGCGCTACGGCGGACAAGTCGGCGGACAGGTCTGCGGCCGTGGAACTCACCGAGCAGGGCTTCTACGAAATCCGCGGCGCGGGGCGAGAAGCGGGACCAGTGATCGTGGCTGCGGCGAATGTGAGCCTGGCCGAGTCGAATCTCGATCGCATGGATCCGAAGGAGCTGATTGCCGGGGTGACCGGCACCGGCGCGCCCGGCTCTGCCGGCACCCAGGACGTCTTACCGGATGAGGCCCAGGAACTGGCACAACGGGTCTGGTGGTACCTGCTGTTCGCGGGTATCCTGCTGCTGATCGCCGAAACCGTGCTGGCCCAGCGCCTGTCGCGCGCGACGCGCTAACGGATGCAGGGCCGATGGCCGCCCATAAAGGGCGGCCCTACATCGGAGATGCCGTAGATGGGTGAGCTCAATCCGCGCACACAACTGCTCGAGGTGGTCCGCCAGGTACGCCGGCGATGGCGCATCAAGCTGGCGCTGCGCGGCGCGATCGGCTTCCTGATTGCCGGCATCCTCGCCATCGTCGCGATGGCCTACGCGCTCGAGGCGCTCAAGTTCACGCCGGCGGCGATCCTCTCGTTCCGCATCATCACCGGGTTCGTCCTGGTGGCTGCCGGCGCGTGGTTCTTCGCGCGGCCGCTGTCGCGCCAGGTCTCCGACGAGCAGGTCGCGCTCTACCTCGAAGAGCACGAGCCGTCGCTCGACTCCACCATCCTGAGCGCCATGGAAGCGGCGGAACGCCCGGGCGACTGGTCGCCCGAGTTGATCCGCCGGCTGGTCGAAAACGCCATCGACCGCGTGCACGAGATCCACGAAGGTCAGCGCATCGAGCGCGACTCGATGACCCGCTACGCGTGGGTCGCCGGCGGCGTCGCCCTGGCGGCCATCGCGCTGTTCACGTTCGGCCCCGCCTACCTGCGCCACACGCTGTCGGCGATCTTCGTGATCTCGCGCGACCTCGAAGCCGCGGCGCCGTATCGCATCGAGGTCAAGCCCGGCAACGCCAAGGTCCCGAAGGGCGCCGACCAGATGATCAACGCCACCATCTCGGGCTTCGACGCCGCCGACGCCGCCATCCTGATCCGCAAGGCTTCGACCTCCGCATTCGAGAAGGTGCCGATGGTGAAGGGCGAGAATGGTGCCTATGAAGGCATGCTGTTCGACCTCGCCGAACCGCTGGACTACGTCGTCGAAGCGGCCGGCGTGCGGTCGCCGCTGTACAAGCTGAACGTCGTCGAGCTGCCGTATGTGAAGAAGCTCGACCTCGAATACACCTATCCCGCCTACACCGGCCTCGAGCCGCGAAGAATCGAAGACGGCGGCGACGTCGCGGTGCTCAAGGGCACCGACGTGCGCGTCACGGTCACGCCGACCATGGCGTCGGAGGGTGGGCGCTTAGTGCTGGGCCCGCCTTCGCTCGCCCGGGAGTCGGCGGCGAGCTTCGGCGAGGTCTCGCCGAAGCGGCCTTCGGCCGCGGAGGCGGATGACAACGAGAGCGTGCCGCTCGCGGCCAACGCCGACGGCACCCTATCAGCGCAGTTCAAGGCGCAGCACGACGGCTTCTATCACGTCGAGCTCGACTCGGCGAGTGGCGAACGCCTGCCGGCCTCGCCGCAGTACACGGTTGACCTGCTGTCGGACCTCGCGCCCACGGTGAAGCTGTCGAAGCCCGGACGCGACACCGACGCCACGCCCGTGCAGGAGTTCTTCGTCGAGGCGAAGGCCGACGATGACTACGCGGTGAAGAACCTGCAGTTGGTGTACTCGGTGAACGGCGGACCCGCGAAGACCATCCGCCTGTTCGACGGCGCGCGGCCAGTGCCGGAAGTGACGGCCGGCCACACCTTCTACATGGAGGAGCTCGGCGTGAAGGCCGGGGATTCCGTGTCGTATTACGCCCGCGCCACCGACAACGACGCGGTCGCCGGCGCCAAGCAGGCGACCAGCGACATCTTCTTCCTGCGCATCCGGCCGTTCGACAAGAACTTCAAGCCGGCGACCTCGATGTCGGGTGGCGGCGGCGGTGGCGGTGGTGGCGGCGGCCAGGAAGTGGGCGCGCTGTCGCAGCAGCAGCGGCAGATCATTTCGGGCACCTTCAACATCCAGCGCGATCGCAAGACGATCAAGGCCGACAAGTTCCGCGCCGACATGGTGGTGCTGACGCTCGCGCAGAGCAAGCTGCGCGACCAGGTCAAGGGCCTGGTCGAGCGCATGAACAGCCGGCTCGTGGTGTCGGATCCGTCGTTCAAGAAGATCGCCGAGCTGCT
>CAYHCX010000123.1:0-9372 GCA_964355095.1 uncultured Acidobacterium sp. | reverse complement strand
GCGGCTACCTCACCTCGACCGGGGAGTACGGCTGGGACGGCTCCGCCGGGACGTTCTTCGCCATCGACCCCGCGAAGCAGCTCGTCGTGCTGCTGTTCTCCCAGAACGTGCCGGCCAGTCCGGACGGTCTGCGGCAGCGCTTCAAGGCCGCCATCACCCAGTCCATCGTCCAGTAACCGCATGCGCAACCCACAGCTGCTGTTGAAGAACCAGACGGCGCCGGCATACTCGACGCTCATCTTGGCCGCCGCCGCGGGTGTCATGATCGGCATGCTCGTGATGGCCGCGCTGTTCACCGTGTTCCCGGCCGGCCCATGGGCCGGCGCGGACCCGCCCGCGGCAGCGGCGGACCGGGTTGAGCCGCCCGTGGTTGAGGTGCGGCCGAGCCCGCCGGAGACACCGCCCGCGGTGACGCCGCCGGCGCAGACCGTGGCGACCGTTCCCTCCATGTCCGCGGATCCGGTTGAGGTTCTGCGCGGTCGCCATCTCGGGTTGCCGATCCAGGGCGCCAGGCGGGACGACGTGCGCGACTCGTTCAACGAAGAACGCGGCTCGTCACGGCAGCACCAGGCCATCGACATGCTGGCGGCCCGTCATACACCCGTGATCGCCGTGGAAGACGGCACCATCGCCCGGTTATTCAACAGCGAGGCCGGCGGCATCACCGTGTATCAGTTCGATCCCACCAACACCTACGTGTATTACTACGCGCACCTGCAGCGGTACGTGGATGGGTTGAAGGACGGCGACCGCGTGAAGCGCGGCGACGTGCTCGGCTACGTCGGAACCTCGGGCAATGCGCCGCCTGATACGCCGCACCTGCACTTCGCCATCTTCCAGATGACCAATCAGAAGCAGTGGTGGCAGGGGACGCCGATCGATCCCTACAAGGTCCTGAGGTAGGTCGCGCGCGTCTCGTCGAGGCTGTCGAGAATGCGATCGGCAAACGCCTTGGGAGTGATGACCCGGGCCGCCGGTCCAAACCCCATCACCCACGCCTGCAGCTCCCAGTCGAGCACCACGTTGAGCGTCAGGCGGATGCGGCCGTCCGGCAGTTCGTCGATCGCCTGCGACGCGTGCCATTGCCGCTCACGAACGTAGGGCGCCTCGGCGGCGGTGAACTCGATCACCACGGGCTCCGGAGTCCCCGAGAACGCGCCGAGGGAGTGCGGGAACACATCGGCGGGGGAGTCGGCCACGGGACTGAAGCTCTCTTCGAGCGCCACCGCCTGCTCGATGCGCTGCACCGCGAACGTCCGCATCTCGGCGTAGTCGGGCACGAACGCCTGCAGGTACAACCCGCCCTGCGCGTAGGCCAGCCGGTAGGGTTCGACGATGTAGTCCTTGAGCTTCTTGCTGGAGAAGGAGTGGTAGCGCATGCGCACGCGGCGGCGGCCGAGAATGGCCGACATCAGCGTGTCCATCGACTTGGTGGCCGACCCGCTCGCCAGGGGCCGCGACGCGTGCTCCTTGGCGCCGAGCGCGTCGGGCAGGCTCTCGATGAACTTCCACAGTGCCGGCGGCAGCGCCTCGTACAGCTTGTCGAACGCGGAGGCCAGGCTGTCTTGGAACGGCCCGCCGGTGACCGCTGAAAGCACGGTTCGACTGAGGTAGAGCGCGCACAGCTCCGACAGCGAGAAGCCAGCGGCGGCCACGCCCTTGAAGACGTCCCGGTTGAGGGTGAACGCCGTCTTGCCCTCGCGCTTGGTGGTTTCGATCGGAAAGCCGGCCTGGGTCAGGGCCTCGAAGTCACGCCGAATGGTCCGTTCCGACACGCCCTCGCCGACGGCAGCCTGGGCTTCGACCAAGGTCAGCCCCCGGGCCTTGCCCTCGAGCGCCAGCAGGATGCGCCACTGGCGGACTATTTCGGTATGGCGTTCCATAGGACTCTGAAATCAGGCCAGGATTCGAACTTTGGGGCGCGGCACGACGTATGCATTAGCAGGCAGCAACATGCAATGGAATGCAACGGTGACCCGGTTGACCTGATCTGTCACGCGCGCCGAATAGGGTGTGGTTTATGACAATTCGCATTCGTTTCCGCCAACCCGCGCCAGCCGCCCGGAAGGTTTGCCAGCACTGCGAGACCCGCCGCAGCCTGTTCCGGCAGGAAGGCATCGCGAAGTGGGACCCCTACTACGCGCTCTGCTACAAGTGTTACCAGCGCTACATCACTCGCGCGCAAACGGCACCGCCACAGCGGGACGTAGCGGCCATTGCCGCCCGTCGCCCTCGTAAAACACTCGCTCTAGAAACAGGCCTGATGCCGGCGCGGTAAGCTCCGCCGGCGTAGGGCGGGATGTGGAGTCCGGCGTCAGCCGGACTGGCCCCGCCAGCAGGCTGCCAATATCCTCCACGGCCATGCCGCCCTTGCCGATCTCGGCCAGCACGCCGACCATGCGCCGCACCATCTTCCAGATGAAGTGCGAGCCGGCCACGCGGATCAGGATGAGGTCGCCGTCTTCACCGACCGTGACCTCTTCGACCAACACCTCGGTGGACTTCTCCTCGGGGTCGTCGTCGCTGAAGGCCTGAAAGTCGTGCATCCCGGTGAACCGCGCGGCCGCCGCGCGCATGCGCTCCACGTCGAGCGGCTCGCGCACCCACCAGACAAACGGCTTGGCAAAGGCACTCCGGCGCCGCGACACCTGGTAGACGTAGCTGCGCGCCACCGCGCCGTGGCGCGCATGGAAGCGGTGCGGCACGGTGTCAACCGCCAGGATGTGGATGTCGGCCGGCAGCGTGTCGTTGACGCCGCGCCGGATGGTTTCGGCCGGCAGCGGCTTGCGGATGTCGAGGTGTGCGACCTGCCGCAGCGCGTGCACCCCGGCGTCGGTGCGGCCCGAGCCCATGAACTCGAAGGTCTTGTCGCGCGTCAGTTCGCCGACGGCGCGTTCGATCTCGCCCTGGACGGTGCGGGCGTTCTTCTGCTTCTGCCATCCGCTGTAGCGCGTTCCCGCATATTCAATCGTGAGCTTGTATCTCGGCACGGTGTGAAGGAACCGGTTGATTTTCCTGACGTGTTCGCTGGAAAATCAACCCGGTTCCTTATGAAGCATAAACCTGTTCACGCTGACAACCTTCCAAAACCTGTGGGCCCGTATTCGCCGGGCATGAACTTCGAGCGCCTGATCTTCGTGTCGGGCCAGGGTGCCACCGACCCCGCCACGGGCGAACTGGCCGGGGCGGGCGCCGAGGCGCAAACGGAGCAGTGCCTCAAGAACGTGCAGGCCATTCTGAGGGCCGCCGGGTCGGACCTGCAACACGTGCTGCGGTGCGGCGTGTTCCTGCTCGACATGAAGGAATTCGAGCAGATGAACGCGGTCTACGCGCGGATGTTCGGCGCGCATCGGCCGGCGCGTACCACGATCCAGGCGGCAGGCCTCCCAGGGGTTGGACTGCGGGTTGAAATCGACTGTATTGCCTACGTCGCTTAGGCCGCTCGGCACCCTCTATACTTGTGGGATGACACACGCGAGCCGCCGCGTCCTGGCCATCCTGGCCCTCATCGTCGCGCTGCCCCTGGTCGGGCACGCCAATGAGGGCTTCTGGCCGTTCAATCGCATTCCCAGGGGCGCCATCAAGCAGGCGCTGGGCGTGGACCTGTCGGACCAGTGGATCGAGCGCGTGCAACAGGCCTCGGTCCGCTTCCCGGGCGGCTCCGGCTCGTTCGTGTCTCCCGATGGCCTGGTGCTGACCAACCACCACGTGTCGCTGGACCTGCTTCACAAGCTGAGCACGGCCGAGCGCGACCTCGCGAGCAAGGGCTTCCTCGCCGCCACCCGCGGCCAGGAGATGAAGGCGCCGGACCTCGAACTGCTCACGCTGCGGAAGATCGAGGACGTGACGGCGAAGGTGAATGCGGCCGTGACGGCGGGGATGTCGTCGGCCGACACGCTGGCGGCGCGCCGCTCGGCGATTGCCGCGATCGAGAAGGACGCGCAGAGCGGCACCGGCCTCGAGGCCGAGGTGGTCACGCTCTTTCAGGGCGGCCAGTACCACCTGTATCTCTACAAGAAGTTCACCGACGTGCGGCTGGTGTTCGCGCCGGAATTCGACGCGGCGTTCTACGGCGGCGATCCCGACAACTTCACCTTTCCGCGCTACTGCCTCGACATGACGCTGTGGCGCGTCTACGAAGACGGCAAGCCGCTGGCCACGACGCACTTTCTCCCCTGGTCAACGACCGGGGTCAAGCAAGGCGAGGCCGTGTTCACGTCAGGGCACCCCGGCACCACGCAGCGGCTGAACACCGTCGTGCACCTCGAGTTCCTGCGCGATTACGCGCTGCCGATCTCGTTGAACGCCTTCACCGAGATTCGCGCCACCCTCGACGCCTACGCGAAGAAGGGCCCCGAGCAGGAACGTCAGGCGAAAGACGACTTCTTCGGGATCGAGAACTCGCTCAAGTCGTGGAAAGGGCAAATCGCCGGACTCACGGATCCCGCGCTGCTGAACAAGAAGCGCGCGGATGAAGCGGCCCTGCGCGCCCGCGTCGAGGCCAACGCCGAGCTCAAGGCCAAGTACGGCGATGCCTGGGACAAGGTCGCGACAGCGCGGCAGGCGTTGCCGCCGTACAACCTCGAGCGCGTCTACTTCGAGAGCGGCCTCGGTCCCTACACCCAGTACTTCACCATGGCCCGCTCGCTCGTGCGGTGGGCGGATGAGTCCCTGAAGCCGAACGGCCAGCGGCTCCCGGAATATTCGGACGCGCGCAAAGGCTCCCTCGAGCGCCAGATGGGATCGGCCGCGCCGATCTACCCGGGCGTGGAGCAGGCCAAGCTCGAGGCCGGCCTCTCGATGATGCAGAAGGAGCTTGGCGCCGGCCACGCCATCGTCAAGCAGGTGATGGCGGGCAAGAGCCCGGCGGCGCGGGCGGCGGAGCTGGTGGCGGCCACCAGGATGGGCGACGCGGCCACCCGCAAGGCGCTGCTCGCGGGCGGCCAGGCCGCCGTTGAGGCGTCCACCGATCCGTTCATCCTGCTGGCGAAGCTGGTGGACGCGCGGTCGCGCGAGCTCCGCACCAAGTACGACAACGAAGTGCTCGGCGTCGAGCGGGATGCCTACGCGCGCATCGCCCAGGCCGTGTTTGCGACGCAGGGCGACGCGGCGTATCCCGACGGCACCTTCACCCTGCGGCTGTCGTACGGGCAGGTGAAGGGCTACATGGAGAACGGCAAGATGGTGTCGCCGTTCACCGAACTCCGCGGGCTCTACGTCCGCGGCGACCAGCACCAGCAACAGCCGCCATACAAGATTGCCGACTCGTGGATGAAGGCCCGCGCGGCGGTCAAGGCGACCACGCCCTTCGACTTCGTCAGCACCAACGACATCGTCGGCGGCAACAGCGGCTCGCCCGTGATCAACGCCAAGGGCGAGTTGGTCGGGCTGATCTTCGACGGCAACATCCAGTCGCTGCCCGGCTACTTCGTCTACGACGGCGCGGTGAACCGGGCGGTGTCGGTGGACGCGCGCGGCATACTCGAGGCGCTCAAGGTGGTCTACAAAGCCGACGCGATCGTCGCGGAGCTTTCCGCTGGCGCGACGAAGTGAGAAGTCAGAAGTGAGAAGTCAGAAGTGAGAAGTTAGAAGGGCAGTCTTACGGCTGAAGGTCCGTTACCGCGTTCGGTGAAGCTCCTCGGATGGGTGAGCCTGCTCACCGATGCGGCCACCGAGGCCGTGTATCCGCTCCTGCCCGTCTTTATCACGCAGGTGCTGGGTGGCCCTCCCATCGCCCTCGGCATTGTCGAAGGCGCCGCCGACGCCACCAGCAGCGCGCTCAAGGTGTTCGCCGGACGCTGGTCCGACCGCCTGGGCGCGCGCAAGCCGATGGTCGTGGCGGGCTACGCGCTGTCGTCGCTGGTCCGGCCCTTCGTCGCGCTGGCCACGTCGTGGGGCCACGTGTTTGTCGTGCGCGTGACCGACCGGGTGGGGAAGGGCCTGCGCGGCGCGCCGCGCGACGCGATGCTGGCGTCGCTGGCGCCGCCGGGCCAGCGTGGCCGCGTGTTCGGGTATCACTGGGGCATGGACCATGCGGGCGCGTCGGTCGGCCCGCTGCTCGCCACGGTCTTCCTCTGGTTCTCGCCCGATAACTACCGCCTGCTGTTCGGCCTGACGATCATCCCGGGTTTGCTCGCGGTGATGACGCTCCTTCGGGTGCCCGAAACAGCACCGATGGCATCCGCCTCCGCTCGCCCTGAAGCAGGCGAGCTACCACGAGACCTCGCCGACTTGTCCGGCGGAGCTTCAGCGAAGGCGGAAGCGGCCTCCGGTCGCGAAGGCGGGCCGTTACCGATCCCGCTCAAGCGCTACCTCTGGATCCTCTCCGTCTTCACTCTCGGCAATTCTTCCGACGCGTTCCTGCTGTTGCAGTTATCGCAGTCGGGCGTTCCGTTGATGGGGCTCACCGCGCTCTGGAGCGCGCAGCACGCCGTCAAGGCCCTGCTGTCAATGCGGGGCGGCGCGCTGTCGGACCGCTTCGGCCGGCGCGCGCTCATTGTCACCGGCTGGACCATTTACGCGGCGGTCTACACCGGCTTCGCGATGAGCCATTCGATCGGGGCGCTGATCGCGTGGTTCCTGGTCTACAGCGTCTACGCCGCGGCCGTGGAGGGTAGTGAGAAGGCGCTGATCGCGGACCTCGTGCCCGACGCGATGCGCGCCACCGCGTTTGGCTGGCACGCGGCCGTCCAGGGCTTTGGCGCCCTGGCGGCGGGCCTGTTCTTTGGATTGCTGTGGCAGACGCTCGGCGCGCCGGTCGCGTTCATGACCGGCGCGGCCCTGGCCCTGACGGCGGCGCTACTTCTTGCCCTGGTTCACGACATTCATGGCCGTCGTGATCATTGACGCCACGTCGCCGAGGTTCGACGGCAGGATGATGGTGTCGGCGTTGTTGATGACCTTGCCGAACTCGGCAATGTACTGCTCGGCCACCTTCAACTGAATCGCTTCGGCGCCGCCGGCCGCCTGCGTGGCCGCGGCGACCCGCTTGATGCCTTCGGCGTTGGCCGTCGCCACCGCGAGAATGGCCGAGGCCTGGCCTTCGGCCTCGTTGATCTGCTGCTGGCGCCGCGCTTCCGACGCCTTGATCACCTGCTGCTTTTCGCCTTCCGCCGAGTTGATGGCGGCGTCGCGCTGGCCTTCCGAGGTCAGAATCACCGCGCGCTTTTCGCGCTCGGCGCGCATCTGCTTTTCCATTGCGGCCAGGATGTCGGCCGGCGGCGTGATGCTCTTCACTTCGTAGCGCAACACCTTCACGCCCCACGGCTCGGTGGCCTTGTCGAGCTCGGCCACGACCGAGATGTTGATATTGGTGCGCTCTTCGAAGGTGCGGTCCAGATCGATCTTGCCCACTTCGCTGCGCAGCGTGGTCTGTGCGAGCTGCGAAATCGCAAACATGTAGTCGGTGATGCCGTACGAGGTTCGTTCCGGATTCAGCACCTTGAGGTAGAGCACGCCATCCACCTGCACCTGCACGTTGTCGCGCGTGATGCAAATCTGCGCCGGGATGTCGAGCGCCATTTCCTTGAGCGAGTGCCGGTAGCGGATGACGTCGATGAACGGCACGAGAATGTGGAACCCCGCATCGAGCACGCCGGCGAAGCGGCCCAGCCGCTCGACCACGAACGCGCTCTGCTGCGGGACGACGATCGCGGTCTTGGCCAGGATGACCAGCGTGATGACCGCGAGCAGGACGATGACGAACAGGCCGCCTTCCATTTCGGGCACTCCAATGTAGGGCCGCCCTTCATGGGCGGCCGGGATTATTCGGGAACGACCGTCAGCAACAGGCCGTCGATGCCCGCCACCCGCGCGCGTTGACCGGGAACGAGCGTCGCCTCGCTGGTGTTGCGCGCGCTCCACGACGCGCCGCGCACCTCGACCCGTCCGACCGCACCGGGCGCCAGGTACTCCTGCACCACCGCGAGCACGCCGACAAACGAGTCAATCGAGGGTGGCGGCGGGGCCTGGAACGTCGTCTTCAGCCGGCCGCGGAAGATCAGCAGCGAAATGACGGACAGGACGCTGAAGAGCAGCCCCTGCATCCAGATGGATTGGACGGCGCCGAGCGCGGCCAGCACGCCCACGGCGAGGGCGCCAATGCCGAAAAAGATGATGAAGAAGCCGCTGGGAGTGACCAGCTCGGCCACCACCAACGCCAGACCGCCGGCGAGCCACAGCCACCATTCCATGTGCGTGATTATATCTAGGTTCGGCGGACTGGTATGATCGGTGGTTCCATGCCCTTGATTCTGGTTACCAATGACGACGGAGTGCAGTCGGAGGGGATTCACGCCCTCGCCGAGGCGATGAAGCCCCTGGGGGACGTGGTGGTGGTCGGGCCCCTGCAGGAGGCGAGCGCCATCGGCCACGCGCTGACGCTGCGGCGGCCGCTACGCATCGAGACCGTCCGCGACGGCGTGTTTGCCGTGGATGGCACGCCGACCGACTGCGTCAACATCGGCTGCGAGATCATCCTCAAGCGGTTGCCGGACCTGGTGGTGTCAGGCATCAACAAGGGCTGGAACCTGGGCGACGACATCACCTATTCGGGCACCGTCTCCGGCGCGCTCGAGGCGGCGCTGCTCGGCGCGCCCGGCATTGCGGTGTCGCTCCGGCGCACGCCCGCCTACGACTTCGGCCCGTCCGCGGCGGCCGCGGCCACGGTCGCGAAGTACGTGCTGGCCCACGGCATTGCGTCGCGGACCTTCCTGAATATCAACGTGCCCACGGGCACGCCGAAGGGCCTGCGCGTGACGACACAGGCGAAGCGGAATCACGTGACGCAGATCGACTCGCGCACCGATCCGCGCGGCAACCCGTACTACTGGATCGAAGAAGCGCTCGACGAGTACCATCCCGACAGCGGGCGGTCCGACTACGAGGCCGTCATGGCGGGGTATACCTCGGTGACGCCGCTTCAACCCGACTTGACCGCCTACGAGATGCTCGAGAAGTTGGTCAGTGGGCTGAAATAGACGGGAGGGCACTGCTTGACGGGGCGGCACGGCTTGACGGGGCCGTGCCACGGTGCGGCTGCGGTGCTTGGAGCGGCCTTGCTCCTGTGGTCGCCACTCCAGGCCCAATCGACGCGCACGCCGACGGCGCGGCTGGTGTCGGTCTCGAAGTTCGACCTGCCGGGCGAAATCGACTCCAGCAACCCGATGGTGTGGTCGCTGGTGGACGCCGTCCGCTAATTCTCCAACCCCAGCTACGGCCAAAGGTGCCGGGGAGCCACCGGAGCGTCGTTAGGCACTTTGGAAGCCGATGGGTTAGACTGTTTGGACTTCGGGGCGTGGCTCAGCCTGGTAGAGCGCTCGGTTCGGGACCGAGATGTCGGAGGTTCAAATCCTCTCGCCCCGACCACTTCTT
>CAYHCX010000122.1:6677-9715 GCA_964355095.1 uncultured Acidobacterium sp. | reverse complement strand
GTTAGGCGGACCAATCCCCAAAGTCCGTCAGCGGTGTCTAAGAAGATATGACTCGCACTGGTAGTCTTCTCGCACTAGCAGTCCTGCTCGGTCACGGAGCCGCATCGGCGCAGGTCGTGGTGCCCAAAGACTGGCAGCGGCTCGGAGAGGCCCTGAGACGGAATTCTGAGCTCGTCTCGTGTGCCGCCGCGGGCAGCGGGGCGCTGTTCGACGTCACGTTTGACGGGCCGCGGCTCTCCGCCACCGTCTTGAAAGAGCGAATTCGCCGACGCGATCCGGTCCCGTACGAACTGGACTGGCCGGCCGTGCTTACTGGCATGCCCATCCCTCCAGGCGCGTCGGGGCAGTGGGCCGAATGGGCGAGCAATTACGCGCGCGAGTACGCCGAGCGTTCGGTGGTGCCGGTCGACGACGGCTACCTAATCGGTTTCGGAGGCGGCGAGAACGGCGGGGCGCTCTGGTGGTATCCGCGCGAGCCGGGCCCCGGCCGCGTGCTTGCGCATGCCGTCGTGCACGGGATCGTGGCGGGGCCTGAGCCAAGCGTATTCATCGTGATTGCCGGGTTGGCTCACGAGGACACGAATACGGGTGCGGCACTCTGGGTGGCTCGTAGCCAGGGGCAGTGGCAGGTCCGGCGTGAGGTGGCTTTGCAGGGCTCGCCCCAGATTCACGCAGTGCGGCCCGAAGGCGTCCTGATGGCTGACCACTCCTCGGTCACGCTCCTCACGTGGAACGGTGAGCTGCGCACTCTTCAGCGGTTTTCGGTTCGCGCGCTATCGGGCTCGTTTGCATTCGGTCCTGCCGGCGAGATCGCAGTTGGCCGGAGCGTGCTGGTGAGCGTCCTGGCGCCTACTCGCGGAGGCCAGTACAGCGAGGAGTCGTACCGCCCGAAGGAATGCCAGAAGTTCACTTACTGGCGTGGCCTGCTCTGCATGTGCAGCGGGGCGCCACTATTGATCGCCCCATAGTGCCGCCAGCGAGGTACGCCGCCTAACCGGTTGCAGCGGACGGCGCTGCGCGCCGCCGCTGAACCGGAGCGTTAGGCTTTCTGGTCCTGGTAAGAGCAGAGCAATTCGGAGGATGCACGCCATGCGCGTTCTCATAGCGATGATTGTGGTCATGGTCGCGTGCACTGGGGGCTGCACGGTAGCCTATGGACAAGCCATGAGACGAGTAACCAAGCGATTTGCGCTATGTCTCGACAACACCGGGAGTGAGGCGTCGCTCATTCTGGGCAAGGTGTATCGAATTGTTCCAGACGCCCGCGCCGCTAAAGACGACTTGCTTCGAGTCATCGACGAAAGTGGCGAAGATTACCTGTTCGCCAAGGATCAGTTCGCATTTGTGGCACTTCCGCAGGCTGTGAAGAAACGCATTCTTGCGTTCGAAAGGGCCGGCTAACAGCCGCTGCTGCCGACGAGCGGCGGATGGTCTAGACTCCTTCGCGTGATCGTTTCGGCCGCTCGCGGCTGAGCGGCAATGCGTTGACCGCTATTCAAGTTCGAAATACTTCATTAACCAAGTCTATGCGCCATTGGCGTATAATCGCTCATGCGGTTTGTCGAGACGCCGATCTTTACCAAGGTCATCACGGCGCTTCTCGACGACGAGTCATATCGAAGTCTGCAGTCCGCGCTCATGCGCCGGCCCGAGCAGGGGCCAACCATCGGCGGCACCCATGGTGCCCGAAAGGTGCGATGGGCACGGCCGGGCGCAGGGAAGCGTGGCGGAATTCGAGTGATCTACTACTGGGCGGTCCGTGAAGCGGCGTTCTACATGCTTTACGCCTACGCCAAGAACGAGCAGGGCGACCTGACACCCAACCAGGCGCGAGTCCTGGCGGCGCTCATTCGGGAGGAGTTCAAGTGAAAACCGATGCGTTTCAAGAGTTGGTCGCCAGCGTTCGACAGGCCGGTCGCATTCGTCGGGGCACCCTGCGCGCATCTCGGGTGACCACGTTCAAGCCGGCAGACATCAAGGCGGTTCGAAAGAAGCTGCGCGCCTCGCAGGGCGAATTCGCGCTCATGATCGGTGTCAATGTGTCGACGTTGCGCAACTGGGAGCAAGGTCGCCGTGTTCCAGACGGGCCGGCGCTGGCGCTCCTTCGGGTCGCGACGAAGAACCCGATCGCGGTCGCCGAAGCGCTCCATGGTTGGCGCGGCGCGGCCTAACAGCCGCTGCAGCCGACGAGCGGCCGATGGTTTAGACTCCTTCGCATGACCGCGACCGCCGCTCGCGGCTGAGCGGCAATGCGTTGGGCGGACAATCGAGAACGGCGCCACGGGCGTAGACTTCACGGGGGATCTGAAGTCAGCGCCGGTCAGTCACTTCGCGCGCCTTCTTCGTCGCACCGGACGGAAACACGGAGAAAACGACTCAATCACGAACGGTCGTCGACCATATCCGCTTCCTGCGAGGGTCCCCGTACCTGGCGGCGGCTGTTAAGACTAGAATGCACTTATGCAAGTGGCATCGGGAAAAGTCGTGGCGGGTCGGGTCGAACTGGACGGTGAGCTGCCGGAAGGCGCCTCGGTTACGGTTCTGGCCCCTGACGGCGACGAGACGTTTGAGGCCGATCCGGAAACGGAGAAGATGCTCCTTGACGCGATGGCACAATGTGACCGTGGCGAGACCATCCCCCTGGCACAGCTTATCGGTGAGCTTCGCAGCCGAGAGTGAGCGAGCCGCTTCACGTCGAGGTCAGCGCACTCGCGTCCGGGCAGATTCGGGAGGCTGAGGCGTGGTGGCGAGTCAACCGACCGAAGGCGCCCAATGCCATCCGCGAGGAGTTCGAGCGCGCCTCCGGTCTTGTCACCGCTCAACCTCACATTGGCACGCGCGCTCGGAATCTCATGTTGACCGGCGTGCGTCGATTGCACCTCGCACGGATTCGGTACGACATCTACTACCGTGTCACAGGCACGCCGGAGCAACTCGAGATGCTGGCTTTCTGGCACACAAGCCGCGGAAGCAAGCCTCCAATCTGAAGAGCCGCCCAACGTGCGCTGTACCCGACGGCCGCGCGAACTCTGAGCGGC
>CAYHCX010000122.1:2594-6577 GCA_964355095.1 uncultured Acidobacterium sp. | reverse complement strand
CTAGGCAGCGTCGCTTTCACCAGGATCCGGCGTACACTAACCGAGGAGTTACCAATGCGCTGGCAAGATCACATCGTTGCGACACCGGACACCTTGCATGGGTGGCCCCGGTTTCGAGATACGCGCATCCCGGTTTCGATCGTGCTCGACAACCTGGCTGCGGGCGTGACCCCGGAAGAGCTGTTGACTGACTTTCCTACGTTGCCCACGGAGGCGATTCCGGCAGCCTTGGCATACGCGGCGGATCTGGCGCGCGACAGCATCGTGCCGGTAACGACCTGATCGTGGTTGCTATAAAGCTCGACGAGAACGTCCCCGACAGCGTCGCGGGACTCCTTCGAGCAGCGGGCCACGATGTCGCTCTCGCGCGGGATCAGCAACTGGCGGGCGCCAGCGATGAGCGACTCCTGGCGGTCGCCGCGTCCGAGGGACGCACACTCGTGACCCTTGATCGCGATTTCACCAACATCCTCCGCCATCCACCTGCAGCCACGGCGGGTATCGCCGTGATTCGCCTTCAGGACCAGACATTGCCGCGCATTCGCCATGTTGCCACGAGCTTGGCCGCACGTTTGATGCAAGAGTCTGCCAGGGGGCGGCTCTGGGTGCTCGATGAATCGCGGCTTCGGATCTGGCCACGTGGACCTGCCTAACCTCTATCAGCCCACCCCTCGTCAAGAGCGCAGTTCTTTTCCCTCCGGTCGTCGTCCGAAGCCCAAGCCTCGGAAGTCGAAGCACGACCGCTGACATAGTCGATCACGCGTTCCCATCAGTGCCGTCTTCGTTTCCAGCGCTGGCCCTTCGAATGACGAAGGACCCAACACCTATTGAGGCTCAGGCTTCGCGTGGCGAAGCGCGAGAGTCGATCGACCCTCGCGGCCTAGAAACTCATTCGGGCCCTCATACCGGCCTCCTCATGACGAGCGACGTCGCCCAGGCGCGTCCGTTGTCACCAGGCTCGGGGGAGGGGCAGCGCCTCCGGTGAACGCTTCTGCGTGGCGGGAAGAGAGCGAGTGTCCCATCAACCGCGCTCGTTGCCGGACCCTGTGGCTCCTGATCAATGGCGCGTGGCGCTGGACGGCGCACGCGTGCGGTGCGATCTCGGCGAGCTCGGTCCCGTGGCTCGAGTTAGACGTCTGGCTCACCCGCTCCCTTCCCGCTAGGACGCGAACTCCCGCACGCGATCAAAGCGCGCGACATCGTGAATCTCGTACAGGACCGTCAGAGCGCGCGAGCGAATCCGCGACTGGGCACGGTGATCCAGCCCAATGGCGCAGACATCGCGCCAGAGACGCTCTATGAAGTGCCCGGGCGGCGGTCGCGGCCTGACAAACGCTTGCGGCTGAGCGTCAGCGTCAGGCGGACCCGGCAATCAATGGAGCCGAACTGCTGGTCAGGTCGGAAGATCTTGACAAGGCCCACGACGCGCTTCATCGATGGCATCGCCGGTCACACTGACCCGGCTCCGTTTGGCTGACAATCGACGACGCCTCGGCCGCCCCGCCGCTGATCCGGTCGTATTGGATCGATTGGACGTGACTTAGGCATCTTCTTGGATCGACAGGCCCGGCGCGCGCCCGCGCGTCCGACCCGCTTCTCGGTCGGGCAACGGCTGGTCACTTCCAGGTGCCGTTGGTCACCGCCGGCACGGCACCGCGGGCATGTATCAGCTGCCTCACGGTGTGAACCTCGCCGCCAGCCTGGTGGCGCGTGAAGGCCACGGCAAGCCGTACTTCGAACCCGTGGAGTCGGCCGATCCGCTGCTGCCGGGAAAGCGCGTGCTCCTGGTGGATCCGGCGAAGAACCGGCTGCCGGGCGTGGCCGCTCTCGACCTGCGCGCGGAGAAGTCGTTCACGTTCGGCGGGTGCGAGCTCGCGCTGATGATGGACGTCTTCAACGCCTTCCATTCGGCCACCGTGCTCGGGCGGCTGCTTCTGGCCGCCCGCCTCGCGGACCTTTCGGAACACCCGGTCTTCCAGCCAGTGCGGATCCCACCACTCCACGGGATTCACCGGCACGCCCTGCAGCAGCATCGTGAAGTGCAGGTGATCACCGCCGGCCAGGCCGGTCGCACCGGTGCGGCCGAGTTCCTGTCCCTTCGTCACCGTGTCGCCGACTTTTGTGCCGATTGATGACAAGTGCGCGTAAAGCGACTGCACGCCGAGGCCGTGGTCGATAATCACGCAGTTGCCGTAGATGCCGAGGAAGTCGGCGTAGACGATGACGCCGGCGTTCGAGGCGTGAACCGGCGCCTGTTGAACCGAGGCGAGGTCGAAGCCGAGGTGGACCTGGCGGTCGATTTCCTTGTCCTCGAAGAAATAGGTCCGCCGATCGGCGAAGCGCGACTCGACCTGCGAGTTTCCCATTTGCGCGAAGGCTTCCGTCCACAGCATCTTCGGCTGGCTCCTGGCCGCGAGCGCGGCAATGGTGTCGCCGTTCGTCTTGCGCAGGTCGCCGTTGATGGTCAGGAATCCCTTTAGCAGGCCTTCAGGAGAGTGGGTGTCAATCTTGAGGTCCGGCGTGTTCGAGGCGATGGCGGGCACCACACGATCGAGGAAGCGCTGGTCAATGGGGATGCGCGACTGCAGGAACTTCTTGTTGGTCGGCTGGTGTTCGAGGGGCGTGGTCACCTCGTTGCCGGCCGCATCCCGCGCAAACGCGGACATGCGCGCGTTGAGGTCCTGGTCGTGCCTCAGGGCGAAGAAGGCGACCCGCAGGGCCGGGTCGGTGAGCCCGACGGCGGAGCCGGGGTAGGCGCGATACTCGGTGTCGCCGACGCGGACGCCGGCGTCCACGTCCTCCGGCGTGGCCCGCATCACCACGAACTCGGCGCCGCCCAGGTTGATGAAGTGATGCAGCGAGGTAACGGCGATCCGCGGCGGATCGAGGCGGACCTGGAGGTCGCGGGTGACCGAGCTCTCGGCCGTCCGCAGTCCGAAGAACACTAATCGTGACGCTGTCACGGTCAGTGTCGCCGGGCCGTTGACGAGCGCCGGCTGCGCCGACTTTCCGAGCAGACCAGACAACGACACGCGGGTCTCCGGCGCGCCGGCGTTCGTGTATGACGCGACCGGGGCGGACTGGCCGTTCTGTTCGAGCGTGGCCGAGGCGCTCGACACCGCCGTCGGCGAGTCCACGGTCACGGCGAGCGCGCCGGCGCGGCCGATGAACTTATCCGGAGACCCGACGGTGATGGTTGGGCCGGGCTCGTTGCCCGCCAGGTACCAGCCGGCACCGAACCCGACGATTCCGAGAACAACAGGAGCAAGCAGCGTCAGCCGAAGAAAGCGCATGCCCGATCATAGGCCACAGACGGGGGCAGGCCGCCGATTAGACGCAGATTAGATCCAGATCAGACTTTATCTGTGACTAATCGGTGCCTAATCCGTGGCCTGCCTTTATCGGCGGCCCCGCTTGGTCGTGCGATGTGTGGCCGTGGCCGTCCACGGGTCGTCTGGCCACGGATGTCGCGGATAGCGGCCCCGCAGTTCCTTGCGCACTTCCTGGTAGGCAGTGGCCCAGAAGCTCTTGAGGTCTCGCGTGGTCTGCACCGGCCGCCCGTTCGGCGCGAGCAGGTGGAAGGTGACCGGTGTCTTCTTCGGCCCGATCCGCGGCGTGTCGGCCAGGCCGAACAACTCCTGCAGCTTCACGGACACGGAGACGGTGCCGTCGGCTGCGTACTCCAACCTCATGGCTCGGCCGCTCGGCACGACGAGCGTGTCGGGCGCATCCCGATCGATGGCCTGTCGCACACCCCATGGCAGCGCCGCGGTCACGTCCATTTCCTTGAAGCTCCCGGCGTCGGCGGCCGCGGCGGTGGCCAGCTCGGTGAGATCGAGCGGCTGGCCGGCGAATGCCGCACGCCGTTGCAGCCGTTCCGTGTCTGGATCGACGCCGCGATCAAGCCATGCCTGCGTGAGCAGTGGGCCGGCGATGGCTGGATCGACCGGGACGGGCCGTTCGCGAAGGACCAGCGCGTCGTA
>CAYHCX010000122.1:0-2494 GCA_964355095.1 uncultured Acidobacterium sp. | reverse complement strand
TCGGCGACGCGCTTGAGGTGAAACGGCTGGCGCGGCCAGCTGTCGATGATCGGCAGCAGGTCGCACGACGTGGATTGGTCGGCGGGGTCGGTGCGTCCCGGCTCCGACAACCACGCGCAGGCCGCGGCCGCCTCGAACGACCCACGACCATCGACCAGGACGCGGGCGAGTCGCGGGTGCAAGGGCAGTCGCCGCAATAACCGGGCCTGCTCGGTCGCGCGCCCGTTAAGAGCCAGCCCAAGTCGCTCGAGCAATGCAACGGCGGTCGCGAGACGCTCGTCGGATGGCCGCTCGAACCAGTCGAACGCCGCGGGATCGCCGCCCCAGCCGAGGATCGACAAGACGGGCCCCGCCAGATCGATCCGCTGGACCTCGGGTTCGCGGTGCGGCCGCAGGCGATCGCGCTGATCCCACAGCCGTCGAACAACGCCCGGGCCCAGCCGCCCCGCGCGGCCGGCCCGCTGATCCGCGGAGTCCTGCGTGATGCGCTCGAGCGTGAGGCTGTCCACGCCGCGGTCGCCGTGGTAGCGCGCCACCTTGTGGAGGCCGGTGTCGATGACGATCGACACGTCCGGCACGGTCAGCGACGTTTCCGCGATGTTGGTGGCCAGAATCACGCGCCGCCGCGCCGCCGGGGCGAGGGCGGCGTCTTGGGCGTCGCTCTCCATCGAACCGTACAGTGACAACAGGTCCACACCGTGACGCGCCGCCACCGCCTCGGACTCGCGACTGGCGCGGGCAATCTCTCCGGCGCCGGGCAAGAAACACAAGGCATTGCCGCGCGAAGCGGGCAGGACCTCGTCGAGGGCTGCCGCGACCGTCTGGCCGGGCGCGTAGCCCACGGCGAGCGGATAGAGGGCCCCGGGCACGTCGATCACCGGGCAGTCGCCCAGAAAGCGCGATACCGGCGCGGTGTCGAGCGTCGCCGACATCACAAGAATGCGCAGGTCGGGCCGCGCCATCCACGCCTGGCGGGCGAGCGCGAGGCCCAGATCGGCGTGGATGCTGCGCTCGTGGAACTCGTCCACGATGAGCGTGGTGACGTTGCTCAGCAGCGGGTCGTCTTGCAGATATGCGGTCAGGATGCCCTCGGTGACGACGAGCAGCCGGGTGTCAGCGCCGGCCTTCCACTCGAAGCGGATGTGCCAGCCCACCTCGCGGCCCAGCGTCCAGCCGCGTTCATCGGCAATGCGACGCGCCATGGCCCTGGCCGCGACCCGCCGCGGCTGCAGCAGGAGCACGCGGCCCCGGTCCACCAGCGCCGGTGGCACGCGCGTGGTCTTGCCGGCCCCAGGCGCCGCCGTCAGCACGGCCGCCCGGTGGCGATCCAGCGCCAGGCGGATCGGGCCGATGAAGGCATCGACGGGGAGCGGAGACGGGGGCACGTCACTTATGATGGCAGACCATGAGCTTCGCGCGCCGCGGCACCTTGGCCGGTTTGATCTGCGTCATCTGCGGCCCTGGCCTCCCTGTCATCGGTGGCCCTGTCGGCGTGGCAGCCCAGAACGTGTCGCCGCCGCAGCCGGTGAGGCGCGAGCCGCCGACGACCTTCCGCGCGCCGACGCGCGCTGACATTCTGCGCGGCGAGTACGGCCGCTACCGGGCGAACAACGACCTCCTCCATTACGACCTCGATGTCCGCGTCGATCCCGACCAGAAAGCCATCAGCGGCAAGAACACCATCCGCTTCAAGATGCTCAAGGACGACACCCGCATCCAGTTGGAGCTCTACGCCAATCTCAACATCGACAAGATCCTGCGCGGGCCGGCGACACTGAAGTACGAGCGCGACCACAACACGGTCTACGTGGACTTCCCCGAGACGCTCAAGGCCGGCCGTACCTATGCGATCGACTTCCACTACACGGGAATGCCGCAGGAGCAGGGTCGCTTCGGCGGCCTCGCGTTTCGGAAAGACCCCACCGGCCGCCACTGGATCAACACCGCGAACGAGGGCGAAGGCTCGAGTGTATGGTGGCCGAGCAAGGACCAATGGCGCGATGAGCCTGACGGTATGGACATCCACGTCGCCGTGCCCGACGGCCTGATGGACGTCTCGAACGGGAGGTTCATGGGCAAGACCGATTTGGGCGACGGCTACACGCGCTGGGACTGGCGCGTGCACTATCCGATCAACTCCTACAACGTGTCGCTCAACATCGGCGACTACGTGCGGTTCTCGGAGAAGCTGGGCGACATGCCGCTCGACTACTTCGTGCTGCCGGGCAGCCTCGAGAAGGCGAAGCAGCAGTTCGCGCAGGCCAGGCCGATGATCGAGGCCTACGAGAAATACGTCGGCAAGTACCCATTCCCGAAAGACGGCTACAAGCTGATCGAAGTGCCGTATTCAGGCATGGAGCACCAGAGCGCCGTCACCTACGGCAACAAGTTCGCCAACGGCTATCTGGAACGCGACTGGACCGAAGTGGGCGTGAGCCTGAAGTTCGACTTCATCATCATCCACGAGAGCGCCCACGAGTGGTTCGGCAACGCC
>CAYHCX010000121.1:0-9776 GCA_964355095.1 uncultured Acidobacterium sp. | reverse complement strand
TAGGCACCTTAGGCACCTTAGGCACCCTAGGCACCCTAGGCACCTTAGGCCCCATCAACCCCCGACCCCATGCCGCCGTCTAACCTGACAGGTGACGTGAAAAGCGCCGATCTCGAGCTGATAGGGCGCATCCGGGCGGGCGACGGGACGGCCTTCGAGACGCTGTACCGCCAGCACGCGACCCGGCTCTACAATCTGGCCAGCCGCATGATCGGCGCGAACGGCGAGGCCGACGACCTGCTGCAGGACATCTTCCTGCTGGCGTATCGCAAGATTGGGAGCTTCCGCGGCGAGTCGTCGCTCGGCACTTGGCTGTACCGGCTGGCCATGAATCACTGCCTGGACGTGCTGCGCAACCGGCAGACGCGCATGGGCCAGCAAACGGACTCGCTGGACGAGCCGGACGCGACGCCCGTCACCTCACCGGTGCCGGTGTTGAGCGCGGTCAGCCGCATCGACCTGGAGCGGGCCATCGCGGCGTTGCCGCCCGCCTGCCGGGCCGCCTTCCTCCTCCACGACGTGGAGGGGTTCGGCCACCAGGAAGTGGGCGCCATGCTGGGCGTGTCGGAAGGGACCTCGAAGTCGCAGGTGCACAAGGCGCGCCTGCGCATCCGGGGTTACCTGGCCGACGGGCTGAAGAAGAAGCGGGAAAGCTAGAAGTGGGAAGTCATGAACTGTAGCGACCTCAACGAAGCCCTCGTCGACTTTGTCGATGGGCGTCTCGCGCCCGCTGAACAGCGGAACGTCGAGCGGCATCTCGAGGGCTGTGACAACTGCAGCGCCCTGGTCACCGACCTGCGGACCATTCGCGCCGCGGCGTTCATGCTCGATCGGCACGAGCCGAGGGCCGAGACCTGGACCCGCCTGCAGGCGGCCGTTGCCGCCGAACCGTCGCCCACGGGCCGGCTGCTCACCGTGCCGGCGCGTGGCCGCCGGCTTGTCCGCCGTCGCCCTGGCGAAGGCGGAGGCCCAGGCGAAGGTGGCAACTGGCCGGTGTGGCTCGGCGCCGCCGCCGCGCTGGTGCTGGCCACCGTCATGGGCCTGGTGCCGTTGATGAACCGCGCGGCGGATCCGAACGGCGCCGCGACGACGGCGGCGGCGGCCGAACCCGAGATCAGCGTCGAATCGGTGGCCGCGGAATTCGAGAAGGCCGAGCGGCACTACCAGAAGGCGATCGACGACCTGCAGACCATCGCCAACCAGGACACCGGCGAGCTCGACCCGCAGGTGGCCACCGTCCTGCGGAAGAACCTGTCGGTGATCGACCAGGCGATCAGCGAGAACCGCGCCGCGCTCAAGTCGCAGCCGGCCAGCACCAACGCGCAAGGCGGGTTGTTCGACGCCCTCCGCACGAAGGTGGCGTTGCTGCAGCAGACCGTGGAATTGATCAACGAAATGCGGAAGGGCAATCAAGCCGAGGCGGGGCGCAAGATCCAGTCCCTGGCGCAGTAGCCGACTTATGCGGAACAGAATTCTCACACGCCTGATCGTGGGCCTCGCCCTCCTCCCGGGCGCGGCGCCGGCGACCGCCGCCGTCACGCCGCGCGGCATCGTGCCCGAAGACGGCCCGCGCACCGGATGGTTCGAGCGCTACCAGGAGACCCGGCAGGGGCCCGAGACCGTTGACAAGGTGACGCGGACCTTCAAGGTCGGCGCCGAGGGCGCGCTCGACCTGGCCGGCATTTCAGGGGACGTCCGCGTCACCGGCGGCTCCGGCAATGAGATCAAGGTCGAGGCCACCAGGCGCGTGCGCCACCGCGACGCCGGGGAGGCGCGGCGGCTGCTGAGCGACCTCCGCGTCGAGATGAACAACTTCAACGGCCGCGTCGAAGTGCGGACGGCGTATCCGCGCCGCGGGACCTACGGCGAGCGCGGCCTCTCCGCGCGCGTGGACTACGTGATTAGCGTGCCGGCCGGCGCGTCGGTGTCGGTCAAATCGATTTCCGGCGACATCATCGTGTCCGGGGCCCGCGGCGAGGTCCGCGCCGAAACCGTGAGCGGCGACGTGGAGGTCAGCGCCACCCCCAACGTGACGGTGGCCAAGACGGTGTCCGGCAACGTGATCGCCCGCGACATCGGCGGCGCCACCACGCTGGTGTTGAGCACGGTCAGCGGTTCCGTGATCGCCTCGGGCCTCCGCGTCCGCGCCCTCGAGGCCGGCTCGGTCAGCGGCGACGTCAAGCTGTCGGGCATGCAGGTCGAACGGGTCGAGGCCAGGTCGATGTCGGGCAACATCGAATTCGACGCGCCGTTCACCAGGGCCGGGCGCTACCAGTTCACCTCGCATTCCGGCAACGTCCGCATTGTCGTCTCGGGATCCACCGGGTTCGAGCTCGATGCCGACACCTTCAGCGGCAGCGTCCGGTCGGACGTGCCGGTGACGCTCCGGACCCGCGGCCGGGAGGACCGCGACCGCCGGGGCGGCGCCAGCAGCCGGGCCATCCGGGGATCCTACGGCGACGCCAGCGCCATCCTGTCGGTCCGCAGCCACAGCGGCTCGGTCGTGATTACCAAAAAGTAGTCCGCCTTTTCTCGCTCAGGGCAGGCCCTTTCTTTCTCGCTCAGGGCAAGTCCTTGCCGTATTTGGGCTCGTAACTACCGTTCCAGATGGCCTGCCATGAGCGAGATAGCCGTCCAGCCCCGCTGGACGGCTATCGAGTCGAATGGCATTGTTCTGGCATAATAACGGTCGAAGGCGATCCGCCGGATTGCCGCTGGAGGAGAACTCATGAAGGTCAGGTTTCTTATCGCAATGCTTGCGGGCGTGCTCATGGCGGGTGTCGCATCCGCGCAGACGACTCCGCAAGGCCAGGTTCCCGCTGGTGAGGCCACCCTCGGTTCGGTGCGCCTGCCCCGCGGCGTGATGGCCGATGGCAAGGCGCTGAAGGCCGGGACCTACCAGGTCCGTCTGACCGCTCAGGCCGCCGCGCCGGCCGTCGCCGGACAGTCGATGGAGCGCTGGGTCGAATTCGTGCAGGGCGGCAAGGTCGCCGGCCGCGAAGTGGTCAGCATCATCCCCGCCTCGGAAGTGAAGGACCTGCAGCCCGGTCCCGACGCGCCGGCGTCAACCCGGTCGGGTTCGAAGGTGGAAATGCTGAAGGGTAACGAGTACCTGCGCGTGTGGATCAACCGTGGCGGTGTCGGCTACCTGATTCACATGCCGCCCGCCTAACGGCGGAAGTGAGAAGTAGGAAGTTAGAAGTGAGAAGGGCCGGGCTGCTGAGCAGCTCCGGCCCTTTTTCTTTGCCTCGTACTTCTCACTTCTCACTTCTCACTTCGGCGGCGCTAGCCGCCGATCGACATGACGTCGAACTGCTCGTGGTGCAGGTGCACGTCGGGCTTGACGATGATGTCGCGGCGCAGTAGTTCCTTGAGATCGCGCAGCACGCCCTTCTCTTCTTCCTGCAGCGCCCGCGCAATGTCGGGATTGACGCGCAGCAGCACGCCCGGGCCGTCGAGGTCCGCCCCGACCTTCTTCACCTCCGACAGGATCTCGTAACACACCGTCGCGCTCGACTTGATGGTGCCGGCGCCCGAGCAGTATGGGCACGGCTCGGTGAGCACGCGCTCGAGGCTCTGCTTGACGCGCTTGCGGGTCACGATCACGAGGCCGAAATCCGAGACCTGGAGGGCCTTGGAGGGCGCCCGATCCTTGCGCAGCTCCTGCTCCACCGCCCCGAACACCTTCAGGCGGTTCTTCTTCTCCTCCATGTCAATGAAGTCGCAGACGATGATGCCGCCGAGGTCGCGCAGGCGGATCTGGCGGACGATCTCCTTGGCGGCTTCGAGGTTGGTCTTGATGATGGTGTCTTCGAGGCGCCCGGCGGTCTTCTTGCCGACGTAGCGGCCGGTGTTGACGTCAATGGCGACCAGCGCCTCGGTCTGGTTGATGACGATCGAGCCGCCCGACTTGAGCCACACCTTGCTGCGCAGCGCCTTGTCGAGCTCGGCCTGCACGCCGTATTCGTCGAAGATCGGGAAGTCCTTGTCGTAGAGCTTCACGCGCGGGGCCAGGTCCGGCATGATGCGGCCGATGAACTCCAGCGCGCGCTGGTATTCCACCGGGTGATCGATGCGAATCGCCGAGTAGTCGTCGGTGAGCAGGTCGCGGAGCAGCTTGGCGACCAGGCTGGGCTCCTGGTAGACGGTGACCGGCGAGCGCTTCTGCTCGCCGCGCTGCCGCATGTCCACCCAGATCTTGTAGAAGTAGTTCAGGTCGGCGAGGATGTCTTCCTTCGAGCGGTTCGACGCCGCGGTGCGGATGATCACGCCGCCGCCGAAGTGATGCTGGTCGCGGAACTCCTTGACGATGCCGCGCAGGCGCGTGCGCTCCTCGCGGCTGTCGATCTTGCGCGAGATGCCGATGTGGTCCACGGTCGGCATGAACACCAGGAAGCGCCCGGGCAAGGTGACGTGGCAGGTCAGGCGCGCGCCCTTGGTGCCCAGCGGCTCCTTGGCCACCTGGACGATGACGTCCTGGCCTTCCTTCAGCAGCTCTTCGATCTTCGGCTCGGGGGCGCGCTCCTTGCCTTCCTCGCGGTCGCCGCGGCCGCCGCGGCCACGGCCGCGCCGTTCGGGCGCCGCGGTGCCCTCCGTGCCGCCCTCGGCACCATTGGCACCGTTGGCACCCGCACCCTCGGCACCATTGGCACCTCTTGCACCCTTGGCACCTTCGTCTTCTTCGTCTTCCTTGTCGTAGTCATCCAGGTTGGCGATGACGTCGGAGACGTAGAGGAAGCCGTCGCGCTCGAGGCCAATGTCCACGAACGACGACTGCATGCCGGGCAGCACCTTCGAGACGCGGCCTTTGTAGACGTTGCCGACCACGCCGCGGTTCTGCTCGCGCTCGACGAAGAGTTCAGCGAGCTGGTCGTCCTCGAGAATGGCCACGCGTGTCTCGTGGCCATTCGAGGCAATGATCATTTCTTTGTTCATGGACAGTGTCCTGCGGAAATCGGCATCAGTTGGTAAACCGGCGCATCCGCACGTTGAGGATGAGCCCGAACCCGGCCAGCGTCGCGATCATGGAGGAGCCGCCGTAACTCATCAGCGGCAGCGTGAGCCCCTTGACCGGCGCCAGACCCGCCGACATGGTGATGTTGTAGACAACCTGGAACGTAAACGACGAGAGTACGCCCAGGACGAGATAGGCGCCGAGCCGGTCCTTGGCCAGGCGGGCCGCATCGAGCGCGCGCACGATCACAAACAAGTACAACCCGAGCGCGACGAGCACCCCGACCAGCCCCTGCTCCTCGGCGAGCACCGAGAAGATGAAGTCGTTGTGCGCGACGGGAAGAAAGCGCAGCTGACCCTGCGTGCCCCCCATGAAGCCCTTGCCCCACACGCCGCCGGAGCCGACGGTGATGCGGGCCTGGATCTGCTGGTAGCCGGCGCCACGGGGGTCCTGCGCCGGATCGAGGAAGGTGGAGATGCGTTCCCGCTGGTAGTCCTGCAGGCCGAACTTGTAGGCGATGGGCGCGGCGAGTACCGCGACCAGCACCATGGCGTAGACGTACTTCATCGGCATGCCGGCCACGTAGGCGACCACCAGCAGGATGGGCAGCAGCGTGACGGCCGTGCCCAGGTCGGGCTGGCGCGCGATGACCAGGAACGGCACCGCGGTGAGCACCACGGCGATGGCCAGGTCGGTGCTGGTGAGCGCCGCGCGCCTCTCTTCGCCGAGCATCTTGGCGAGCATCAGCGCCAGCGTCGCCTTGGCGAACTCCGACGGCTGCAGGTTGAAGAAGCCCAGGTCGATCCACCGGCGCGAGCCGCCGCGGACGGCGCCGAAGAACAGCACGCCGACGAGCGCGGCGACCATCGCCAGGTAGAAGAAATGCGACTTGTCGGCGAGCGACCGGTAGTCGAACATCAGGCACAGCACGAACGCCATGGCGCCCAGGCCGACGGCGTAGATCTGCGTCCAGTAGACGCGGCCGGCGCCCCCGGTGGTGCTGTAGATCATCGCCAGGCCGATCGCGACGATCGCGATCACGGCGCCGATCAGCAGCCAGTCGATGTGGTGATAGAGCCGGCGCTCGAACACTAGCGGGTGCCTCCGCCCGGCCCGCTGATGACGGCGGCGCGCACCGGCGCCGGCGTGGCCGGCGCGGGGGCCGGCACGGTCAGCACCGGCAACGGCTGGCCGTCGCGCTGCGCGTAGTAAGTCTCGATGATGTGCCGGGCGATGGCCGCGCTTTCGGAGCCGTGCTCGGCGTGCTCGGCGAAGATCACACCGGCCAGTTCCGGATTGTCGCGCGGGGTCACGAACACGAACCAGCCGTGGTCGCGCAGGTCCTTCTCGCTGCGGCGGGCGCGCTCCTTGCCCTGGTTCGAAATCACCTGCGCCGTGCCGGTCTTGCCGGCGACGTCGCGGCCGGCGATCATCGCCCGCCTCGCCGTGCCGGCGCCGTTCACCGCCATCCACAGGCCATCGCGCACCGCCGCAATCGTGGCCGGCTTCAGGAGGAATGGCGCATACGGGCTGGACGGGATCGGCACTGGCACCCAGCCCTGGCCATCATCAAACGCCTTCACCAGCCGCGGGATCACGCGGGTGCCGCCGTTGCCGACGGTGGCCATCATCACCGCCATCGACATCGGGGTCACCGAGAGCTGGCCCTGGCCGATGGCGACGGAGATGGTCTCGCCCGCGTACCACCTCTCCCCGGTCCGCTGTTTCTTCCACTCGGTCGAGGGGACGATGCTTTCCACTTCGTTGGGCAGGTCAATCCCGCTCTTGCCGGCCAGCCCGAGCTTCTCGGCCCAGAGGTGCATCCGGTCGACGCCGAGCATGTCGCCCACCGTGTAGAAGTAGGTGTTGCACGACTTCTCGATGGCGTGCCGCATGTCCATGTAACCATGCCCGCCGGCCAGGTGACACTTGAAGAAGCGGCCGTAGAAAGTGCCGCCGCCCGGGCAGTAGATCTGGCGCTCGGGAGTGATCACGCCCTCTTCGAGGGCGGCGGTGGCGACCACGATCTTGAACGCCGAGCCCGGTGAGTAGCGGCCCTGGATCGCGCGGTTCTGCAGCGGCCGCAGCTTGTCGGTGTTGAGCTGGTTCCAGGTCGCGCGATCGATGCCGGTGGCGAAGTCATTGGGATCGAAGGCCGGCAGGCTGGTGAGCGTCAGCACGTCGCCGGTCTTCGGTTCGAGCACGATGGCCGAGCCCCAGCGGCCGTAGGCCTTGAACGCGTCCTCGGCCGCCTGCTGCATCGCGTAGTTGATGGTCAGCTGCACGCGGCGGCCCTGCACCGGCGGCACTTCCTCGAGGGTGCGGATCTCGCGGCCCATGCTGTTGACGACCACGCGGCGCGCGCCATCTTCGCCCATCAGCATCTTGTTGTAGACGCGCTCGATCCCGAATTGCCCGACGATCGAGCCGCTGGCGAGCCGGTCGGCGGCCAGCTGGTCCTCGCTCGCCTCGCCGACGTAGCCAATCAGGTGCGCCGCCATCGACTGGTCAGGGTAATCGCGCGTCGGCACCTCCTGGACGATGACATCCGGCAGCTCGAAGTCGAGGCGCCGCGCGGTGACGGCCGCGACCTGGGCCAGCGTGGCGTCCTGGATGATCACGATCGGGCGGTAGCTCGGCTCGTGGCGCTGGCGATCGACGATCTCGCGGACCGTCTTCTCCTCGACGCCGGTGACCAAAGCCAGCGTGCGCACCGTGCGACCGAGGTCCTTGGTGTGCTCGCGGACAATCGAGATGTTGAAGGAGTTGCGGTTTTCCACGAGCAGGCGGCCGGTGCGATCGAACATGATGCCGCGCGGGGCGCGCAACGTCAGCGTGCGCTGGTGGTTGTTCTCCGCCATCTCCTGGAACTTGGCGTGCTGCACCACCTGGAAGAACCAGAAGCCGCAGGCGAGCAGGCCGAACGCCACCGCCACCGACACCCGTAGCACGATGAGCCGGGTAGCGAGACGGCGCCGATCTTCGCCTATGGCCATACGATCCTGTAATTATCGCTTCAAAAACCGCCCGGCGCGACGCCGGTCCACGAAGCCGGGCAGCCATTCGATCAGCTGGAACCCGACCACCCCGACAAACCCGTTTCCCAGGGCCTGCCCGATTACCGCCGGCGTCGGGTTAGGAAACTGCCGGAGGTCCAGCAACACGTAGAGCCCCATGAAGATGGCGGCGTGCAAGGCCGTGGCCATGACCAGCAGGACGAACCTCGGCAGCGGCCCGGTCAGGATGAACTGCGTCGCCAGCACCCCCGACAGGAAGCCGACGATGGTCTTGGCGAGCCCCCCGATGCCCAGGATCGGGTTCGACATCGCGTCCTGGATCAGCCCGGCGACCGTGCCGGCCAGGAGCCCGGTGACCGGCCCCGACTTGAGCGCGATATAGACGACCACGATCAGCACCAGGTCGATCGCGGCCGTGCCGCGGATGACGACCCCCGCCAGCGTGGTCTGCAACGCCAGCGCGGCCAGGATGGCGGCCGCCGCCGCGGCGGCGGTCCTCACGACTCACCCTCGGGCACCTCGCGCGACGCCGGCGGCGTCCGCACGATCAGCACTTCTTCGAGGCGCGTGAAGTCCACGGCGGGCCGCACCGTGATCTGGTGATAGCCGCCGCCGCCGCGATCGACCTGCTCGATGGTGCCGATGACGAAGCCCTTGGGGTAGATGCCGTCGATGCCCGAGGTCACGACCAGGTCGCCGGGTGTCACGTCCGACGTGGCCGGCACGTACTCCATGCGGAGCGAACCGTCGCCGAACCCCTCGACCACGCCTTGCACGCGGGTGCGTTCGATGAGCGCACCGGCCGCGGCGTTGCGGTCGATCAGCAGCTGGACCTTCGAGGCTCGGCCACTCGGCAGAATGACCCGCCCGACGACACCGGCGGGCGAGATCACCGCCATGTCGGCCTTGAGGCCGTCGGCGGTGCCCTTGTCGATGGTGACCGTGCGGAACTCGGGGCTGGCGGCGCCGGCAATCACTTCCGACGCGGTGGTGTCGAGGTTGGCGCGCTCGCGCAGCTCGAGCAGCTGGCGCAGGTTGTCGGTGCGCTGGGCCAGAGCGTGTTCTTCCTGCAACCGCACCTGCAGGGTCCGCAGTTCGCCCTTGAGCGCCTCGTTCTCGTTGCGGACCTGGCGGAGCGCGATGTAGCCCGACCACAGGCTGCTGACGCCGTTGACAACGGCCATCGTGCCGCGCTGCACTTCCGCGAACGACCCGAACGTCACCACCTGGAGCACCGGCAGCCCCGAGGCGGTGTTGACCTGGGCGGAGATCAGCACGACGTGCAGCAGGATGGCCGCGCCGAGCAGCATGCCCGGCCGTTGTCTGATGTCGGCGATCGCCATGGGCCACCCGGCCTCAGTCGATGGCGATTTTGCGGAGCAAGTCGAACTCGCCCAGCATCTTGCCGGCGCCGAGCACCACCGACGACAGCGGATCCTCCGCGCTCGACACCGGCAGGCCGGTCTCTTCGCGCAGACGCTTGTCCAGGTTCTTGAGCAGCGACCCGCCGCCGGTGATGACGATGCCACGATCGACGATGTCGGCCGACAGCTCGGGGGGCGTGCGCTCGAGCGCGATGCGGACCGCGTCCACGATCACGTTGACGGTCTCGGCGAGGGCCTCGCGGATTTCCTCGTCGCTGATGGTGATGGTCTTCGGCACGCCTTCGATCAGGTGGCGGCCCTTGATCTCCATGGTCAGCCGCTGGTCCAGCGGATACGCGGAGCCGAGCTCCATCTTGATCTGCTCCGACGTGCGCTCGCCGATCAGCAGGTTGTAGGTCTTCTTGATGTACTGGATGATCG
>CAYHCX010000120.1:0-9881 GCA_964355095.1 uncultured Acidobacterium sp. | reverse complement strand
CCGAAGTAGAGATACAGCGGAATGCCGGCGGCCATCACGGCGAGACCGGCCAGCGTGGTGGAGGGCGCCGAGTAGACGCCGTTGATCACCGTAGCGGTGCCGACGATCACGAACAGGGCCGGCGTGAACGGGTAGCCGAGGGCCTGGTACGGGCGCTCGGCGTTCGGCTCGCGGCGGCGCAGCACGAAGACGGCGGCGACCGCGATGGTGGAGAACAGCGTGACCGCAAAGCCGGTATAGGTCGTCAGGGTATCGGCCCCACCCCACATGATCAGGATGCTGGCCCAGATCGCCTGCGCGACGATGGCGACCGACGGCGTGCGATGGGCCGGGTGCACGGTCGCGGCGACCGGGAAGAAGACGCTGTCGCGCGCCATCGCGTAGTAGACGCGCGGCCCGGCAAAGATGTTCGCGCTCACGCTCGCCAGCAGGCTGATGATCGACACCACGCCCATGATGTTGCCGGCGGCGGACCCCAGCATCTTGTCGGCCACCACGTCGAGCACGCTGCCCTGCACCTTGGCCAGTTCGCCGACCGGCATCACGTAGAGATACAGCGTGTTCAGCAGCACGTAGATCACGATCACCGCGCCGGTGCCCAGCGCCAGGGCCTTGGGCACGTTGCGGCCGGGGTCGCGGATCTCCTCCGCCATGTACGACGCCGCGTTCCATCCCGAGTAGGTGAACATCACGGCGAGCAACGCCAGCATCCAGGACGACGCGGCGACCGGGCCGGCGACCTGTTGCAGGTTGGCGGTGGAGCCGGCGCCGATCGAGAAGCCGGCGGCAATGAAGATCATCAACGCCGACACCTTGAGCACGGCCAGGAAGTTCATCAACAGCCGGCCGGGACCGACGCCGCGGTAGTGCACGTAGGACAGCGCCACGACCGCGGAGATGGCCACCAGCGTGCGCCGGGATACGGTCAGCGGAAAACCGGGAATGGGAATGACGAAGAACGGCGTGTGATCGGCGGCGCCCGGGAAGAACCGATCGAGGTAGAAGACCAGGACCACCGAGGTGGCGGCAATGGCGCCGGCAAAGCCGGCGACGAACGACACCCAGCCGGTGAGAAAGCCGGCGAGATTGCCGTAGGCGGCGCGCAGGTAGACGTACTCACCACCGGCCTTGGGCCGCAGCGCCGCCAGCTCCGCGTAGGCGGTGGCGCCACAGAACGCCAGCGCGCCGCCGGCTATCCAGATACCCAGGAACAGCCACGGGTTGGGCACGCCGGCCGCGATCAGCGGGGGCGTGAAGAGGATGCCGCCGCCGATGACGTTGGAGACGATGATCGCCGCCGCGTCAAACGGACCCAGGCGGCGTTCGAGGGTGGGGGAAGCTGCGGAGCTCGCCATCCGCGGGATTCTACCGCGTCAGCAGCTGTCGCTGAATCGGATACTCGGCCAGCTTGGCCCACACCTTCGAGCCCTGCTTGAGGAAGATCTCGACCTTGGCGTCCATGAACTCCTGGTTCTGGAGCATCTGCATGCGGGGCTGCGTGCCGGTGTAGCCGAGCGTTGAGCGCATGACGAGGGCAGCGGTTTCGGCGCCGCCCGCGAGCACCGGCTCACGGGGCACGGCCCATCCGTAGTACTCGCCCCACATCTCCTGCTCGCCGACGCGGCGGAAGATGGCGTTGATCTGGATGGACTTGAGTTCTTCGGTGGTCTTGTTGCGGAGCTTCAGCGTGACGCTCGGCACCAGCTTGTTCTTCCCGCCCTCGATGATGCCATCGTCGAACCAGCCGGTGACCACGTCCACCGGTTCGAGCGCGGCGACGGCGTCCACCGACGCGCCGCAGCCGTAGGACGACAGGGTGACCACACCCGCCACGATCGCGGCGAAGGCGAGCAAGCCACCAATGATGGTGAGCACCGGGACGCGCGGGGTTTTGGTTTCCATGGGTGTCGCGGCGGATTCACCCGCCTTCGCTATTCTAAGACACCGGCGCCCGGAGAAGGGTCCTTTAGTGCAGCGGACGCTCCATCAAAACTGGCTGACCTGGACGCGCTTGCGCGCTTCGTCGCGATCGATCTTGCCGGCGCGATAAGCGATGAGGTCGGCGCCCTTGATCCGGTAGATCATCGTCACCACTTCTTCGAGAGGGTCCTGCGGCGCCAGGGTGTCGCGGCCTTCGTTGTCGCGCGCCGACACGGTGAGCCACTGGTCGGGCCCGATCGCCATCGGCGTGCTGTAGTCGATGATGGCGTCGACCAGCGCCCGCGTCACGGCCTCGGTGTAGGCGCGATTCGGGTCCTGCACCCATGCCCGATCGCCGGCGGGAGGCCGCGGCGCCGGCGCCACGCCGGCCGCGGTCGCGGCGCCGACGCCGCCGGCGGAGCTGTCCGGGATCACGACGCCCGGCGACACGGTCGGATTGCCGGGGTTGGCGGAGCGCGGGTAGGCGGTGTTCGGGACCGCCTGCGTTTCCAGTTGCTTGAGGGAGCGCTCGAGCGCCGCCCGCGACGTCGGATCGGTGATGGTGGACTGGGCGATCTTGCGGATGTCGCTGATGGCGCCCTGCGCGGCGGAGTTGTCCTGGTCGATCATGGTGCGCAGGCTCCACATCATGCTCTGCCGCATCATCGGCACCTGCACGTCGAAGTAGACCCCGTAGCCATCCAGGTAGACGCCCCGGGCCTGTGCCTCGCCGGCCAGGATGAAGACGCCCGGCATCACCGCCAGGATGTCCCGGTTCAGCGTCTTGGCGCCGTAGTCCACGGCCCGCGCGAGCGCGCCTTCCATCACGTAGATGTGATGGCGCATGTCGTTCATGTTCACCGGCTTCGCCGTCGCCGCCTCCTGCGCCGCGGCCGGCACCGCCACGACCAGGGCCGACAGGACGATCCACGTGCTGATCTGCTTCTTCATGGTGTTTTGTTCTACCGACTCTGCATTCGTACCGCTATTGCTGCGGCGTCGTTGACGCCCGCAGCACGTAATTCAACTGCTGCCGTTGCTTCGCCATCTCCACGCCGGTGTGGCCAATGGCCTGTTCGACGCGCAGCAGGTCGACGCGGCGCTGGATGTCCATGTCGCGCGTGAGCTGGGTCACGCGCAGCGCCAGCTCGCGCTGCTGCCGCGTCTCGCTCGCGTCGAGCAGTTCGCGCACGCGCCTCAGGGTGGCATCGTCCGCTTCCGATCTCGACGCCGCGCGGACCGTTCCGGTCTCCCGGGTCGCGCGGATTTCTTCACGCAGTTGCTGCTCGAGGCTGATGAGCGCGGTCTTCCACTGCTCGTCGGGGGCCACCACGGCGGCCGGCGGCGGCGCGCCAGCCGTGGACGTGGCCCCGGCCGGGCTCATCCAGCCGGTAGACACGACCACCCCATCCGGCCCCGACCTGACCTGGACGTTGGCGATCGCGGCGCCCACCGCCAGCACCAGCACGGCCGCCGCGGCTTGCGCCCACGCCGGTACCGTGGTCCACCACTGCGCGGGGCGAAGCACGTCGGCCGGCTTCGAGGCCGCGGACTTCTGGACGATGGTGAAGCCGAGTTCGGCGTCGGGCGGCGCCCACAGCGACAACTCGGTTCGCACGCCCGACAGCGCGGTGACCTCGGCGGCGCAGGCGGCGCACTCGCGCAGGTGATTCTCGAACTTCAGGCGTTCCGGGGCGCCCACCTCGTCGTAGAGGTAGGCGACCAGGGCGTCCTTGTCACAGGCGAACATGAGGCTCATGATGCTCTTCCACTCTGAAAACTGGTCATCCCGCGGCTCTCCAGGTGCTTGCGCAGCACGCTCAAGCCTTGGTACAACCGCGTCTTGACGGTGCTCAGCGGGCACCCCTGCAAGTCGGCAATCTCCTGAAACGTCAGGCCGTGGTACTCCTTCAGCACGATGGCGGTGCGCTGCTCTTCCGGCAGCAGTTCCATGCCCTCGGCCACGACGCGGCTCATTTCGTGCCGCGACACCAGGTCTTCGATCGACTCGACCGGCCCCTGCTCGGCCGCCATTTCGATGACGTCGGCCCCTTCGGGCAGGTCAACGACCGGGGTCCGCTTCTTCCGCCGGATCCAGTCCCGGCACAGGTTCAGGGCAATTCTGTACAGCCAGGAGGAAAATTTTGCCTGGCCTTTGAACCCGGGCAGGGCCCGGAAGGCCCGGAGAAAGGTCTCCTGGGCCACGTCCCGGGCGTCTTCGTCGCGGCCGATGACGCGATACGCCAAGGCATAGATCGGCCGTTCCCAGCGCAAAACCAGCTGGTTGAAGCTCTCGGCGTCGCCGGCCATGGACCGGGCAACGAGCTCTTCGTCTGTCGCTACCATGCGAAACGTTTGGCCAATCTCTCTTGCTTGCTATTGTCTAAGACGGCGGGACGGCTCCGAAAGTCGGCAACGGCCTGCCGTTGGGGTAAGATACCGGTTCCAGAGACACTTAGTGGGCGTTAACTTTCCAAACGACGAAATCTTCCTCACAACCGAAGAAGTCCTGGAATATCTCCAGGTCAACCTCCGCACGGTTTACCGCCTGATTAAGGCCGGCAAGATCCCGGCTGTCCGGGTGGGGCGCCAGTGGCGGTTCCGCAAACGCGACATCGACGCCTGGCTCGACACCCAGCGCCCCCGCGGCGAGCGGGTTCCGCAGGTGGCCGTGTCCGACCGGCCGCAGGCCCGCGAAGGGCGCTCGCGCGTGCTGGTGGTGGACGACGAATCAAGCATCCGGGAGTTGCTGGCCAAGACCCTGGCGCTCGCGGAATACGACGTGGACACGGCGCCGGATGGCCGGGCGGCGCTCGAGCGCCTGCGCCTCGGGCACTACGACCTGCTGATTGCCGACCTCAAGATGCCCGGCATGGACGGCCTGACGCTGATCCGCGAGGCCAAGCGCCTGAAGGCCGACATCCCGGTCATCATCATCACGGGCTTCTCCACCGAGTCGAGCGCCATCGAGGCGGTCAACCTGGGTGTGGCGGGCTACCTGACCAAGCCGTTCCGCGTACCGCAAGTGCTCGCGGCCGCGGCGCGCGCGCTCGGCGAGTAACGACAGGCATGGGGCTTGAGACCTGGGGCTTGGGCCCGAGGCTCAAGCCCGTTTCGTTCGACCCGCAAGCCCCAAGCCCCAAGCCCCAAGCCCCAGGCCTCAAGCCTCAAGCCCCAAGCCGCAATGATTCAGCTTCAGGATGTAACCAAGTCGTTCGGCGAGAAGACCCTGCTCGAACACGTGACCTGGCAGGTCGGCGATCACGATCGTGTCGGCCTGTGCGGCCCGAACGGCGCCGGCAAGACCACCCTGCTCAAGATGCTCGCCGGCTTCGACGAGCCCGACGCCGGTTTCATCCAGAAACCCAACGCGCTGACCTTCGGCTACCTGCCGCAGGACGGGTTGTCGCACAGCGGCCGCACGGTCACCGCGGAGGCCAGCCTCGCCCTCAAGCCGCTGCTGGATCTGAAAGCCGAGATGCACGCGATCGAGGAGCGACTGGGCGACACCACCCTCGCCGCGCCGGAACACGACGCGCTGCTCCATCGCTACAGCGACGTGCAGGACCAGTTCCGCCTGAGGGACGGCTACCAGATTGAACAGAAGGTCGCGACGGTGCTGCGCGGCCTGGGCTTCGAGGCCGAAGCGCAGGAGCAGCTGACCGATCACCTGTCGGGCGGATGGCAGATGCGGCTGGCGCTGGCCAAGCTGCTGTTGAGCGCGCCCGACCTGTTGCTGCTGGACGAGCCGACCAACCACCTCGACCTCGACGCGCGCAACTGGCTCGAGGAGTATCTCGTCGCCTGCCCGGGCGCCGTGATCCTGGTGTCGCACGACCGCTACTTCCTCGACGCGGTGGTCTCGCACATCGCCGACCTCTCGCTCCGCACGATCACCGACTACCACTGCAACTACTCGAAGTACCTCGACGAGCGCGACGCGCGCCTCGAGCGGCTGCGCGACGCCAAGCGGCGGCAGGACGAGGAAGTCCAGCGCGTCGAGGACTTCATCAACCGCTTCCGCTACCAGGCCACCAAGGCGGCGCAGGTGCAGAGCCGCATCAAGATGCTCGACAAGGTGGTCCGCATCGAGGTGCCGCCCGAGCGCAAGCGCATCCACTTCCAGTTCCCGGCCTCGGCCAAGAGCGGCCGCATGGTGCAGGAGCTGAAGCACGCGCGCAAGGCGTACGGCGACAAGGTGGTCCTGGACGGCGTGAACCTGCACATCGATCGCGGCGACCGCATTGCGCTGGTCGGCCACAACGGCGCCGGCAAGTCCACGCTGATGCGCATGCTGTCGGGCGAGGAAGCGCCCGACGCCGGCGTGCGCAGCGAAGGCCACCAGGTGGTGATGCAGTACTTCGCCCAGGACGAAGCCACGCGCCTCGATCCCACCCTCACCGTCCACGAGACGCTGTCGGCCGGCTCGCCGCAGACCATGGTGCCGGCCATCCGCAACATCCTCGGCGGCTTTCTCTTCTCCGGCGACGACGTCTACAAGAAGGCGGGCGTGTTGTCGGGCGGCGAGCGGACGCGGCTGGCGGTGGCGCGCATGCTGCTGCGGCCGTCCAACACGCTGCTGCTCGACGAGCCGACCAACCACCTCGACATCGACTCGAAGGAAGTGCTGCTCGACGCGCTGGCCGACTACGGCGGCACGCTGATCTTCGTGTCGCACGATCGCTACTTCGTCGAGCGGCTGGCGACGAAGATCGTCGAGGTGGGGGGCGGCAAGGCGACGCTGTACCCGGGAACGTACGAAGCGTTTCTCTGGAGTAAGGAACAAGGGGCCAAGGGGGCCTGGGGTGCCTCAGGTGCCTCAGGTGCCTTGGGTGCCAAGGGTGCTCCGACGAGTGCACCTAAGGCACCCCAGGCACCTAAGGCACCCCAGGCACCTCAGGCACCTTACGCAGAGCGCAAACGCGACAACCTCGAGAAGAAGAAGCGCGAGCGGTCCTTCAAGACCCTCAAAGATCGCGTGGCCGACCTCGAAGCGCGCATCGCGGACCGCGAGCGGGCGATCAAAGAGGTGGAGCAGAAGATGTCGGCGGCCGACTTCTACAGCGACCACGACGCGTCCAAGCCCGTGCTGGCCCAGCATCAGGCGCTGATGTGGGAGGTTGGCGAGCTCCTGAGCCAATGGGAAATGCTTCAGGGCGAAGCTGAGCAATTCTCGGATCTGCAAAATTCGTAATCTGATTACATTTTTGTCAGATCGCTCCCATCCAGGTAATAATCCAAATTCTGTAATCCCAACGACTTAGAGCGTTAACGCGGTCAGTCCGCCCGGGGCACGGGCTTTGCTCCCCCTCGTGCCTGGCGTCATGCACATGCCGAAGCGCACAGCGAAGAGTTCGCAACTCACCGACGTGTTTTTCCGCCACATGGTGGGCAACATGCGAAATGGCGTGCTGGCCATTTCGCGTGACGGCGCCGTGGTGTTGGTCAACGACGAGGCCCGCCGGCTGTTCGCCCTGCCGCCCGGTCCGACGCTGGTCGGCCAGCCGTTTGGCGCCGTGCTTCACCACCACCCCAACATCGTCCGCGTGCTCGGCGGCGCCTTCGAAATGGCGGCGCTTCCCAACCGCGCGGAGCTGCGGCTCAAGTCCACCGACACGGTGATTGGCTACACGCTCTCGCTGGTGCGGGACGAAGCCGGCAGCGCCGTGGGCGCGGCGCTGTTCTTCAAGGACCTGACCCACGTCGAGCAGATCGAAGAGCGCGAACGGCTGCGCGATCGGCTGGCGGCGGTCGGCGAAATGGCGGCGGTCATGGCGCACGAGATCAAGAACCCGCTGGCCGCCATCGAAGTGGTGGCCGGGTTACTCCGCCGCAAGGCGCCGCAGAACGACGACGTGCAGGCGCTGGTGAAGGACATCATCAGCGAAGCCAAGCTGGCCAACGCCATCGTGCAGGAGGTCCTGGCCTTCGTGCGGCCGGTGCGGCTGCAGGTGGACCGGACGTCGCTGGCCGAGGCCCTGGCGAGCGCGGTGGTGCTGGCCGACGGCAAGGCCACGCGCGGCAGCATCGTCATCGACACCTCGCTGCCCGACGACCTGCCGCCGCTTGGCGCCGATCAGCACCAGCTCACGCAGGTGTTTGCCAACCTCCTGATCAATGCCTACGAGGCGCTCGAAGGCCGCGGCCGCATTGTCATCTCCGCGGCGCTGGCCCGCACGGCCGCTGCGGGCGCCTTGCTGCCGGATGGCCAGCAGCCCGTCGACACCGTCGTGGTGGACGTCAGCGACGATGGGCCGGGGATGATGCCCGACGTGGCCGAGAAGATCTTCAACCCCTTCTTCACGACCAAGGCCCAGGGCTCGGGGCTGGGCCTGGCCATCGTCCGCAAGATCGTGGATGCGCACGAAGGCCGCATCGACATGAGCACCGCCGACGGGCGCGGTACGCGCTTTCGCGTCACGCTGCCGGTGGAACCGTACAAGCACGTGAGAGCACCGCAAACGCCCCGATAGACGGAGACGACAGCACATGGCCCGCATTCTCGTTGCCGACGATAACGAAGTACTTCGGCGCAATCTGGCGCTGGCACTGACCACGGCCAAACACGAGGTCGAAGAAGCCGCCAACGGTAACGCCGCAATCGGGCGCCTGCACGACGGCTACTTCGATGTCGTTGTCAGCGATCTCAAGATGGGAGGCTCCGACGGTCTCGATGTGCTGCGTACCACCCGACAGCTGCACCCGACTACTTCGGTCATCTTGATGACGGCCTTCGGGTCAGTGAGCACCGCAGTCGAAGCCATGAAGCACGGTGCGTTCGACTACGTGCAGAAGCCGTTCGAGATTGAAGAAATGGAAGTGAAGGTCGAAAAGGCGCTGGAGTTGAAGCGCCTGCGCAACGAGCTCGACTACCTCCGTAACGAACGCCAGGAGCACTACGACTTCGACCGCATCGTCGGCGGCAGCGAGTCGCTGCAGCGGGTGCTGGCGGTCGTCAAGAAGGTGGCCAAGAGCAATTCGACGGTGCTGATCCGCGGTGAAACCGGCACCGGCAAGGAGCTGATCGCCGGCGCCACCCATCACAACTCGCTGCGCGCGTCGCGGAACTTCGTCAAGGTGAACTGCGCGGCGCTGCAGGAGAACCTGCTCGAGTCGGAGCTGTTCGGCCACGAGAAGGGCGCCTTCACCGGCGCCGACCGCCAGCGCATCGGCCGCTTCGAGCAGGCCGACGGCGGCACCTTGTTCCTCGACGAAATCGGCGACATGAGCGCGAGCACCCAGGCGAAGATCCTGCGCGTGCTGCAGGAGCACGAGTTCGAGCGCCTGGGCGGCACCCGCACCATCCGCGTCGACGTGCGGCTGATTGCCGCCACCAACCGCGACCTCTCGGCGATGGTCGCGTCGGGCCACTTCCGCGAGGACCTCTACTACCGCTTGAACGTGGTGTCGATCGAGACGCCGCCGCTGCGCGAGCGCAAAGACGACATCCTGCCGCTGGCCACGCACTTCATCCGCCGCTTTGCCAGCGAGCTGAAGAAGCGCCTCGACGGCCTCGATAACGAGGCGCAGAAGCTGCTGATTCGCTACAACTGGCCCGGCAACATCCGCGAGCTCGAGAACGCCATCGAACGCGCGGCGCTGCTCGCCGAAAGCCCGGTCATCACGTCAGCCGACCTGCGGCTGGGCGACTTCGCCCCGGCCGGCAGCGGCCGCGACGCGCAGAGCGTGGTGAAGATCCCGCCCACCGGTATCGCGCTCGAGGAAATCGAGCGGCAGGCGATCACCGAAGCGCTGAAGATGGCGAACTGGGTGCAGAAGGACGCCGCGGAGCTGCTGCAGATCAGCCCGCGCGTGATGAATTACAAGATCAAGACCCTGGGGATTGAGTTGCCTCGGCGGCGCGTTCTGGCCTCGGCGTAACTCGAGCTCCCCCGTACGCACCTTGTCAGTACGCAATCGCGTAGCAGTCCCGCCGCGGATCCGCTGCCGCGAAGCGATTC
>CAYHCX010000119.1:2448-9963 GCA_964355095.1 uncultured Acidobacterium sp. | reverse complement strand
TCGCGATTTGGCGATCTCGCGATTTAGTGATTTAGCTCTAGAACAGGTTGGTGTTGGTGCCGGCGCTCTTGCAGGCGGTGGCGATGTTGTTCAGCGCCGTTTCCACCAGCTTGCGCGACGTGCCGATGTTCATGCGCATGTGGTTCTCGCCGCCGTGGCCGTAGGACGCGCCCTGGTTCAGGTGCACCTTGGCGTACTTGACGAAGAACCGCTCCACCATCTGCTCGGCGGTGAGTGACGGCATCTTGGCCGCCTTGTTCTTGTTGTAGTCGACGGCCAGCTGCTTGGCGTTGATCTTGTCGGCCACCGCGGTGACGTCGAGCCACGACAGGTAGGTGCCCTGGGCGCGGTGCGTCTTGATCATCGGGATCTTGTCGTGGATGTAGTTGACGACGAAGTCGTGCGTGCCGTCCACATACTCATTGGCCTGCTGCAGCCACTCGGCGCCCTGGGTGACGGCCGCCTGGTTGGCGATCATGCCCATGGTGTTCAGGTCGGCACGGAGGTTCACTTTGACGCGGGCCAGCAGGTCCGGGTTGGTCGAGTGGAGCCACGCCACTTTGTGAGCGGCGAGGCCGAACGACTTGCTCGCGGCCTTGAACGTGAGGCTGTTGTCGACCACGGCCTTGTTCGCGAGGCTGGCAAACGCCGTGTACTTCTGGCCCTTGCCGACCCAGTCGCAGTGGATTTCGTCGGCCAACACCACGACACGGTGCTTCAAGCAGATCTCACCGATGCGGGTGAGGTCGTCCGCCGACCAGCAGTTGCCCGTGGGGTTCTGCGGGTTGCACAGGATGAAGGTGTGCGTGTCGATGCTGATGCGACGCTCGAACTCCTCGAAGTCCATCGCGAACTTGCCGTTCACGAACTTGAGCGGAACGTCCTCGGCCTTGGTCTGCGTGAAGGTGAGGTCCGAATAGAAGCCGTTATACGTCGGCGTCTGCAGCAGCACCTTGCTGCCGCGCGGCGAGAACGTCTGCAGCGCGGCAATCAGCCCCGGATGCACGCCGGTGGACAGAACAATGGTGGTGGGGTCGATGTCGAGGCCGTAGTGCGTCTTGTTCCAGGCGGCCACCGCCTCGGTCAGCATCGGCGTCGCCTCGCCCATGTCGAGGTAGCCCCAGTTCTCGTGCTTCATGCGGGCGTTGAGCGCATCGGTGATCGGCGGCGCCACCTTGAAGTCGACGTCGGCGATGCCCATGCCCACTTCCACGCTGCCCTTGCCGTAGGCGCGGATCTGCTGGTCGAACTTGACCGAGTGGGAGCCAAACCGGTTGTAGACGGTGTCGAAGTCGTACTTGCCGTTGGCGGGCGCCTGGAAGGCCGTGCCGGCGGCGGCCGCCATCAGGGGATTGCTGCTGCCGGCGGCGGCGCCAGCCAGGGCTGTCAGCCCCGCGTTCCTCAGAAATGCTCGTCGATTCAGTCCATCTACTTGTGACATGTATGTGCCCTCACGCCGGGAATACTACACCCGGCCGACCTGTTGTGACGAGTCCTTTTGCCGGCGCCAGGCCCCAGCGTGCCAGGGTGGCTATTGGGCCTTCGGCTTCACCGCGAACGGACCGACTGCCGGCTGCCCCTGCGTGTTCGCCAGCGCGCCGAGTTCCGCCGCGGCCCCTCGGGCAATCGCCGCTGTTTCACTGCCCGCCTGGAAGCAACTGAAGTCGGGGCGATCGCGCCACGCGAACGGCCCGCACAACTTCACGCCCGCCTTCACCGCCGCGTCGTGGACGATGTTGATGGCGCGTTCGTAGTCGGGCGTGCCCTGCCGGTAGCCGGAGAAGTTGCCCAGGTCGCCGCTGGCCGCGAAGATGGCGCTGACGCCCGCTACCTTGGCGATCTCATCCGCGTTCTTCACACCGTCGAGCGTCTCGATCATCAGGATCAAGACAACGTTGTCGTTGGCGGTATTGCGGTAGCCGCCGGGCACGCCGCCCCACATGGCGGCGTCAAAGGCCTGGCCGCCGCCGTTGCTGCGACGGCCGAGCGGCGGGAAGTAGGTCCAGTCTCGCGCCTGGATCGCCTCGGCCACCGTATCCACCGTCGGCACCACCACCACGAGCGCGCCGGCATCGAGCGCATGCTGGATCTCGCGCTCGTCGGTGTACGCCACGCGCGCGCCCGGCACCGCCCTGGCATTCGGGCACGTGCGCCACATGCGCGCCACCGCCTGCCAGTCGGTCTGCCCGTGCTGCATCTCGGTCCAGATGAAGTCGTAGCCGGCGTTGGCCATGGCGCAGTAGGTGGATGGGTCGGTGGCCGCGAACAACGTTCCGCCGGTCACCTTGCCGCCCTGCATCAGCTTCAGCTTCGCGGGGTTCCACACGGCGGCGGCAGGCGGCGCGAATGCGGACCCGTACTTCCACGTCGCCGGGTCGAAGGCCCCCTGGTTGACGGCGCCGGGCGGCGCGGTCGCTTTGGCGCCGCTGTCTTTTCCGGCCGCTGCCGCGAGCGGAAACTGCGTCGCGCCCGCATTCGGGTTGGCGGCGTAGGGGTCGGCGTTGGGAGCCGGCGGTTGCGGCGCCGATGGCCGAGGTGGCGGCGGGTTCTGCGCGTTCATCGTCAGCGCGCCCGCAACCAGCGTGACACCAACCATCATGAAACACAGTCTGAGACTCATGGCCCGGCTCCTGCCGCGCACTGTAACATTGATGCGCGTGCTCAACCTCGACCGCTCCCTTCTTCTCGACACATGAAGGCGCTCCTCCTCGCCCGCGGTGTTGGCCGCCGCATGCAGACGAGCGGCGGCACCGGCACCCTGACGGCCGGCCAGCACGCCGCGGCCGCCGCCGGCGCCAAGGGGATGATGCCGGTTGGCGTGGCGCAGCGGCCGTTTGTGGACTACGTCCTGAGCGCGCTGGCCGATGCCGGATGCCACGACGTCTGCCTGATCGTGGCGCCCGGTCACGACGGCATTCGCGACCACTTCGCCGGAGCGGGCCGGCCGGAACGCGTGCGACTGTCATTCGCGGTGCAACCGTCGGCCGACGGTACCGCGCGCGCGGTGCTGGCCGGGCAGTCGTTCGCCGGCCACGACCCGTTCCTGGTCCTCAACGCCGATAACCTCTATCCCGTCGAGGTGTTGCAGGCGCTGGTGGCGCTCGATGGCCCCGGACTTCCGGCGTTCGAGCGCGACGCGTTGGTGCGCGAGAGCGGGTTTCCCGCGGACCGCGTGGCCGGGTTCGCGCTGTTGGACGTGGACGCGGCCGGCCATTTGTGCGGCATCATTGAGAAGCCGGATGCGGCGCGGCTCGCGGCCGCCGGCGAACAGGCATTAGTCAGCATGAACGTCTGGCGATTCGACCACCGCATCTTCCCCGCCTGCCGCGACGTGCCGATGTCGGCGCGCGGCGAGTTCGAGCTGCCAGAAGCCGTGGGGCTGGCCATCGCCACCGGTATGCCGTTCCGGGTCGTGCGCGCACACGGCGCGGTGCTCGACCTGTCGTGGCAGGCCGACGTGCCCCTCGTCTCCGCCCGCCTGGCCGGACTGGAACCACGACCATGACCGACTTCGCCGCGCACTTCGAAGGCATCGGCATGACCACGACCGAGGCCCATTCCCGCGCGGCGCTCTTTCGCGAACTCGACGAGCGCGGCTCCACCGTACTGAACGGCCCACCCGAGTGGTACCGGTTCTCCCCTGGCCGCGTCGAGATTTTCGGCAAGCACACCGACTACGCCGGCGGGCAGTCCCTTCTGGCGGCGGTGCCGCGCGGCATTGCGCTGGTGGCCCGGCCCCGTTCCGACGGCATCGTCCGGGTCGGCGACATCCGCGACGGCCAGGTCGTGGAAGTAGATCCGTCGGCCGAGGCGCCGCCCGAGTATCGCGGCCTGCGCCGCTACGTCCACGTGGTGGCGCGCCGGTTCTTCCTGAACTTTCCCGGTTGCGAGCTGGGCGCCGAGATCGCCATTGCCAGCGACCTCCCCCGCGCCTCGGGCCTCAGCAGCTCCAGCGCGCTGGTGGTCGGCGTCGCCTCGGCGCTGATCACGCGCGCCGGGCTCAGGCGCCGCGACGAGTGGCAGCGCCACCTGCCCACGGTGCAACACCTGGCGTGGTACCTCGGCTGCGTCGAGAACGGCCTGGACTACGAGGGCCTGCCGGGCGCCGCCGGTGTCGGCACCCACGGCGGCAGCGAAGACCACACCGCGATTCTCGCCTGCCGGCTGGGACACGCCAGCCTCTACCGGTTCGTGCCGGTCACCGCGCTCGGCGAGGTGCCGATGCCGGATGACTGGACCTTCGTGATCGCGTCGAGCGGCGTGCAGGCCGACAAGGCCGGCTCGGTGATGGCGCGCTACAACCGCGCCTCGAACGCGGTGCGCGCGCTGCACGCGATCTGGAACCAGCGCGCCGAGACGCCGGTCCATTCGCTGTCGGCGGCGGTGACCAGCGCGCCGGATGCCCTCGCCCGCTTCGACCGCTGGCTCGAGGACGCGACGGCGCCGTTTTCGCCAGCGGACCTGCGCCAGCGCCTGCGCCATTTCGTCAACGAAGACGCGCGCGCGCCGCTCGCCGCCCAGGCGTTCGCGGCGGCCGACCGTGGCGCTCTCGGCGACTTGTCCCGCGCCTCGCAACTCGAGGCCGAGTCCCTGCTGGGCAACCAGATTCCCGAGACCGTGGCGCTCGCGCACCTCGCCCGCGAGGTGGGCGCGTTTGCGTCGAGCAGCTTCGGCGCCGGCTTCGGCGGCAGCGTGTGGGCGCTGACGACCGCGGGCGACGCCCAGGCGTTTGCCGAGGAATGGACCCGCGCCTACGAGCGGCGCATGCCGGGCGTCGGCACCGTGCCGTGGTTTATCGCCAGGCCGGGACCGCCGGCCACGGAAATCACGCTCCCATAAAACCGCAGCGCCGCCTCCCCCTCCCCCGTCGTTTCAGACAACGGCGTCCATGAAGGATCTGATGCTGAACGTCATCGATCCGGCCGCTGACGGCCTGTGCGAATCCGTCGGCACGGTCACCAACGCGATCGACAGTTCCCTCACCGCCCTCGGAGCAATCACGAACCCTCCAACTTGGCGGTCGTGCTGACATTCGTTAGACAAGGGTGTCAAGGTGAAGCCCGTGCTCCGCCTAGAATATGGCCATGCATTCGCACCATCGCTTTTCCCGGCCGCGCGCCGTGACGGCCGCGATCACGCTGACCATGCTCCTCTACCAGGGCTCGCTCGGCGCCGATCCATTCAGCGGTGAGCAGCGCGGGCGCCAGCCGGCCGTGCGGCCGCAGCCGGCGCCGGTGCTGACGTTCTTCGAGGTTCACGAACAATCCATCATCGATCTGCAGACCGCGATGGCCGCGGGGCGGGTCACCTCCCGCGGGCTGGTGGACTCGTACCTGGCGCGCATCCAGGCCTACGACCAGGCGGGACCGCGACTGAACACCATCGTGACGATCAACCCCCGCGCGCGCGAAGAGGCCGACGCGCTCGATCGCGAACGCGCCGAAAAGGGCGTCCGCGGTCCGCTCCACGGCATCCCGGTTCTGATCAAGGACAACTACGACACCGCCGACATGCCCACCTCGGGCGGCAACCTGGGCCTCGCGACCATGCAACCGGCGGCCGACGCCTTCCAGGTCCGCAAGCTGCGCCAGGCCGGCGCGGTGATCCTCGGCAAGACGACGATGCACGAACTGGCGGCGGGGATCACGACGATCTCGTCGCTGACCAACCAGACGCGCAACCCGTACGACTTGCTGCGCGTGCCGGGCGGCTCGAGCGGCGGCACCGGCGCGGCCATCGGCGCCAGCTTCGCGGCCGCCGGCATGGGCAGCGACACCTGCGGCTCCATCCGCATTCCCGCCGCCAACCAGAACCTGGTCGGCCTGCGCGGCACGCACGGCCTGTCGAGCCGCACCGGCGTGATGCCGCTGTCGTCCACGCAAGACATTGCCGGACCGCTCGCGCGCACGGTGACCGACCTGGCGATCATGCTCGACGCCACGGTCGGCCCCGACCCGGCCGATGCGATTACCGCCGAGGGCGCGTCGCGCATCCCCACGTCGTATCGCGACGCGCTGACGGCGGACGGCCTCAAGGGCGCGCGCATCGGCGTGCTGCGAGGGCTCTTCGGCAACGCGCCGGAAGACGACGAGGTGGGCAACCTGGCGCGCAAGGCGCTGGACGCGATGAAGGCGCAAGGGGCGGAAGTCGTGGACATCACGGTGCCCGGCCTGGACGACTTGCTGCGCGACAGCAGCGTGATTGCGGATGAGTTCAAGTTCGATCTCGCGGCCTACCTGGCGAAGCAGCCCAACGCCCCGGTGAAGTCGCTGGGCGAGATCATCGAACGCGGCCTGCACCACGCTCAGCTCGACGCGACCTTCCGCCTGCGCAACGCGCCGGAGCAGAAGGAGAGCGAGCACTACCGCCAGGCGTTGGTGAAGCGGCGCGCCCTGCGCGCCGTGGTGCTGGCCTCGCTCGAGGAACAGCGCATCGACGCACTCGCCTATCCGACGCTGCGGCGCAAGCCGACGCTGATCGGCGAGGCGCAGGGCGGCACCAACTGCCAGTTGAGCGCCACCACCGGACTGCCGGCCATCTCGATGCCGGCGGGCTTCACCACCGACGGCCTGCCGGTGGGCGTGGAATTGCTGGGCGGCGCGTTCACCGAGGCGACGCTGCTGAAGTTCGCGTACGGATGGGAGCAGTCCACCAAGCCGCGCCGGGCGCCGTTCAGCACGCCTCCGCTCGTCAACGGCCTGGCGCCGCAGCCCACGAGCTTCGACATTTCGGCCGGGGCCAGCGCCGTGAAGTTCACCTACGACCGGACCACCGGCGCGTTGCGCTACGACGCAACGACGTCACCGCTGGGCACCGACCGAGTGCTGGCCCTGACGCTGCAGCGCAGCGACGGCGGCAAGCCGGGCCCGATCATCGCGCACCTCCTGGGGCCGAACCAGATCGCGGGCGCGGGCACGCTCACCTTGCGAGGACGGGATCGGGACGATCTCGTGGCGGGGACACTCTACGCCCACTTCTATACGCGGCGGGCACCACTGGGTGCCGCGAGGACGCGGATCGTCGTGCGTGCAGGACGCTTTTGATCTCGCCACCACCTGCCCTTCGACGATCAAGCCCGGCCGGTATTCGCCAACACGCACGCCCTTGCAGGTGAGCGCCACGAGCACGAATCGGCCGAGCATTCGTCGAAGCCGGGAGATGCCTGCCCGATGCAATCGCGCGACGGCGGCACGACCTTCAGCCCCGCCGCGCGCATCAGCGAAGACGGCTGGCAGCTGGATGGCTGCCCGGACGATGGGCCGGCGATGGCGGTGGACCGGAACAACGTCGTCCACATCGTGTGGCCGACCGTGATCGGCGGCGACAATCCCGAGGGCGCGTTGTTCCATGCCTCCACTAAGGACGGGCGACGGTTCACGCCGCGGCGACGGATTCCGACGCTGGGGAGTCCCAAGCCGTCGCATCCGCAGATCGCGATCGACCCCACGGGCCAGATCTACGTGGCCTGGGATGAAGCCAGCAAGAGCCTGTGAGATCCGCGTCATCTGTGTCATC
>CAYHCX010000119.1:0-2348 GCA_964355095.1 uncultured Acidobacterium sp. | reverse complement strand
TCTGCGGCCCTGACCGTGGCGGCATCGGCGTCTCAGATCATCCGCGCGCGTATCTCGGGCGGGGGAATCTCGCAGGCGTTCGACTTTCCGGCAATGCGGACCCGCACGGCCGAGACCACGCTGTAGACCGCGTCGCGAATCGGACGCGGGATCCACAACAGGACGCCTGCCCATCGCCATGGCGCTGGCAGCCGCTTGGCGATCCTGAGGGATGCCGTCGAGCGCAGGTAGACCTGGCCGTCTTCGATCAGCACGATGCTGCGGCTGGCGGCGCGGGTGGTCCCGTGCGCGGCCAGCAACGCGGCGGCTTCTGGCGTCTGCGATGCGCCGAACCGGAAGTAGCCGCCGTCGCGCTGCGCGACGAAACGGACCGAACCTTCGCAGAAGGCGCACTCGCCGTCGAACAGGATGATCCCGGTTGCCACTCCCTTGATTCTAGCGCCACCCGCGAAGGCGCCGCATCGATTGCGCTATTCTCATGCGATGCGCAGCTGCTTCCCGCTCACGGCCTGCCTCATCCTGGTGGCGCTGACCACCGTGCCGGTGTCCACGCAAGTGGCCGCCGTGCCGCCGCCGGCCGCGCCGGGCAGCGAACTGGCGTCACTCGTGGACCGCTACAACCTCGATCGCGGCGCCCTGCTTCGCCGCTACGACGTGAAGTACTCGCCGGAGCGCTACCAGCGATTCACCAAGTTTTACCAGGACTGGCAGCAGGACCTGACGCGCGTGAAGTTCGACTCGCTCAGCACCGAAGGCCGCATCGACTGCACGCTGATGCGCGCGCGGCTGGAGTACGAACTGCGCCTCCTCGCCCGCGAGCAACGGTGGGTCTCGGAGGCGGCGTCGCTGGCGACCTTCGCACCCACGATCACCGGGCTGCTCGAGGCGCGAGGGCGGCTGCAGACGATGGACGCGGCGAAGACCGCGACGGCGCTCGACCGGCTGTCGCGCGACATCGACACGGCAACCAAAGCCCTGGACGCCGCCACCACACCGGGTGCGGTGGCGACGGTGGCCGACCCGGCGCGCGCCCGCCAGATCAACGCTTACCGGGCCGCCGAGATCCTTAGCAGCCTGCGCGACGACCTCACCGCCTGGAACCGCTACTACGCCGGCTACGACCCGATGTACACCTGGTGGGCCGCCAAGCCGTACGCGCAAGCCGACAAGGCCCTCGCCGCCTACATCAAGGTGCTGCGCGAGAAGATCGTCGGCTACAAAGAGGGCGACGACGAGCCGATCATCGGCAACCCGATTGGCAAGGCGGCGCTGGTCGAGGACCTCGCCTCGGAGTTCATCCCCTACTCTCCGGAAGACCTGCTCGCCATCGCCGAGCGCGAGTTCGCGTGGTGCGACCGCGAAATGTTGAAGGCCGCGCGCGAGATGGGATTCGGCGACGACTGGCGCGCCGCCCTCGAGAAGGTGAAGACCTTGCACGCCGAGCCCGGCAAGCAGACCGACCTGGTTCGCGATCAGGCCCGCGAGGCCGTGGAATATGTCACCAGGCGCGACCTCGTCACCGTGCCGCCGCTCGCCGACGAGACCTGGCGCATGACGATGATGTCGCCCGAGCGGCAGAAGGTGAACCCGTTCTTCCTGGGTGGCGAGGTCATCCAGGTGTCGTTCCCCACCGACGCCATGGACCAGGCCGACAAGCTGATGAGCATGCGCGGCAACAACATCCACTTCTCGCGCTCGACCGTGTTCCACGAGCTGATTCCGGGCCACGGCCTGCAGCAGTTCATGACCGCGCGCTACAACCCGCATCGCCGCGCCTTCGCCACGCCGTTCTGGACCGAAGGCTGGTCGCTTTACTGGGAGATGTTCCTGTGGGACGACGGGTTCCCGAAGACACCGGAGAACCGCGTCGGCATGCTGTTCTGGCGCATGCATCGCCAGGCCCGCATCATCTTCTCGCTGCGGTTCCACCTCGGCACGATGACGCCGCGGGAGTGCATCGACTTCCTGGTCACCCGCGTCGGCCACGAGCGTGCCAACGCCGAAGCCGAGGTGCGCCGTTCGTTCAACGGCACCTACCCGCCGCTCTACCAGCTCGCCTACATGATCGGCGGGCTCCAGTTCCGGGCCATGCAGGCGGAACTGGTGGGATCAAGCCCTTCGACTTCGCTCAGGGCAGGGAAGATGACGAACCGCCAATATCACGACGCGGTGCTGCAAGCGGGCAGCATGCCGGTGGAGCTGGTGCGCGCGTCACTGACCAAGCAGCTGCTGGCCGCGGATTTCAAGACAACGTGGAAGTTTGACGCGCGGGAATAGGGCCGCAGACTTGTCCGCCGAAGCGCGCAGCGCGAAGATGGATGGCGCAGATGAATACAGCCGCAGATTAG
>CAYHCX010000118.1:0-10332 GCA_964355095.1 uncultured Acidobacterium sp. | reverse complement strand
TACCCGCCGCTGCGCCACTGCCCTACGCGCTGGCGAATCCGGTTGATGCGGGGAGCCGCGGTGAAACGGTCGGCCGTCCATTGAGTGTCGAACTTGAGCTGCCCGCCCTTCTTGCGCGGGCTGGCAATCGGCAGGAAGTAGCCGCTCTCGCGCCGGCCATCGGCGATCTGGTCGGTGATGCCTTCGTCGTTGAAACGGAAGTGACGCTCCGGTTCGCTGAACGGAGAGTTCAGGATCGGATTGGAGATGACCGGCGGGGGCACGGGAGGAGTATAGCCAAATACATTGCCAATCGACCGATTGCCAATTTAGCGACTGTTGCGTGAATGCCGATTTGGTGATTGTGTGACTCCATTGCCGATTGCCGATTGCCGATTGGGCGATTGGGCGATTGGGCGATTGGGCGATTGGGCGATTGGCGGCCACGGCGGCAACCAATTGCACAATCGTCCATTCCGCAATCGATTCACGCAATCGACGTTCGCTAATTCACTCAACAGTCACTAAATCGATCGATCGGTCATTTGGCAATTGAGGCCGACTGGTGGCCGGGACATGGCGGCCGGCGGGCAGGCCGTTTCTTCTATTACTGCGGCAACGCCGCGCCCGGCGGGTCGTTCGCGCCTCTCGCCCGGCCATTGCGGTCGAGCGACACGCGCGTGGAGCTGGTGCCCGCCGGCGCCTGGGGACGCGTCGGCAGGTCGCTCCACGAGAAATCAGGCACCGCCGCGCTGCGCGCACCGGCCAGTGAGCCAGTGGGACGCACATCTCCCGCCGACAGATTCGCGAAGCCTGGCTGCTGTGAGTTCACGGCGTTGTTGGCGTTGATGTACGCCTCGCTGCAAGTCGCATGGCTCGCCTGGCAGCCCGAACCGTCGCCGACCCCCAGCGGATGACCGGATGGCCCGTTCCAGATCACGTTGCCGGCAATGCGGAGGTCGTTGTCGGCGCGATTGGAACTCGGCGCGCCCGTCCCGGTCGGGCCGCCGGTGAACTCGCCGGCAATCTGGAAGTGCTGCCACTGGCTGCCGGCATCGTCGGGATTGAACACGACGTTGTTCATCAGGAACACGTGCTGGTTCGGGATCCGCACGTAGTTCTCGCCATCGTCCACCACCGTGGTGCCCCAGGCCCCGCTCGCCAGGCGCGTCTCGCAGGCGGTGCGTTCAGCCGCGACCTCCGCCGCATCGCAACTGCGGGCGCCGAAGCCCGCTTCCAGCACGTGGCTGCGGGTGCCGACGCGATACAGCGTGTTCCAGGCGACCAACACGTTGTAGCCGCCGTTCACGCCAAGGCCCGCGCCTTCGGTGTCGTGAACGATGTTGTTGACGACACGGATGTCGTAAGCCTCGTAGTGCAGCCACGGCGAGGTCATGAACTGCAGGCCGGTGCCCTGCCCCACCGTGAAGCCGCCGGTGCCGCAATCGTGGAACTCGTTGCTGTCCACGAGAATCGACGCCGAGCCGCCTTTGACGTAGCCGCACCAGTCGTTGGCGCCGTGCACCCGGCTGCGGACGATGTGCCCGTGCTCGACGGCGACGAAGTCGATGGCGTTGTCGTCGGCGCCGCCGATGCGCGAGTCTTCGATGTAGATGTGCGTGGACTGGTTGACCTTGACGGTCTCGTGGGCCACCGCCGCGTCCACGCCCTCCACGGGCCGCGCGCCACCGGTGAACGTGACGTTGCGCAGCAGGATGTGATCGCAATCCTCGCAGTGAAAGACGTCGGCGGCCGGCGTCGGCACGATGTCGAGGTCGACGAAGTAGAGGTAGCCGACGTGGGCAATGTTCAGGCCGGTGCGCAGCGTGGCGGTGCCGGCGCCGTTGACGGCGCGAAACACGATCGGCGCGGTGGCCGATCCGTAGCGGCGCTCCATGTAATGCGGAATCGCATCCGCGGCATACTCGCCGGGCTGCAGGCGAATCTCGTAGCCGGTCGCGACCATCTGGCTCGTCAGCGAGTTCGGCGGAATGCGGTTCCAGGCCTCGATCAGCGTGCGCAGCGCGTCATCAGCGCTGCGGCCGCTCGATCGGTCGTTGCCGCGGACCGGATCCACCCAGATCTGCTGGAGGGTGGGATTGCCCGCGTCGTAGCGCGGCGCCGTTTGCGCAAAACCGGGCAACGAAGCAACCGCGAGGAGGAACAGGCAGAAGGGCAGGCGCCGGACGACCAAGCTCACATTAATGATTATCGGCCAGTTCGCGCAATGTCTCCACCTCGCGCTGCAAGTCGCGGGTGAGCGGCGAGAACTGCCGCCGCAGCAGGGCGTCGGCTACTGCCTCGTAGTACCACAGGGTGCCGTCGCGCTTGCCCTGGAACCGTTCCCACACGTCGTCGCCATGCATGCGGAAGTCGCGGACGATCGAGCGCACGTTGTGGAGCTTGTCGGCCGCCGACACCAGGCACACCGCGGCGCTGGCCACCTCGACATGCGCGAGGTAGTGCTCCTTGCGCTCACGCCACGGCAGCTTGTCCTCCGGATGCTCGACCAGGCTGTCGCTGCACCCGAGCACGATGTCGCCGACCGCATCGCCGAAGCGGGCGCGGATCTCCGCCAGCCGCGCTTCCCCGCCGCCGTCTTCCGCCGCGTCGTGCAGGAGCGCGCCGATGGCCTCGTCTTCGGTCGCGCCGTATTCCATGGCGATGGCGGCCACGCCGAGGATGTGGGCCATGTAGGGAATGCCGGTGCCCTTGCGCTGCTGGCCATGGTGAACCTGGTTGGCGTAGACGAGCGCCGATTCGAAGCGGGTCACGTCAGCCAGCCTGCATCAGGGTGCGTACGGTGCCTGGGGGCGGTCATGGCGTGCTCATTATGGAGGGAACCGCGACCACGGCTCAACCCTCGCTGGCCAGGAGGAGCAGGATCGCGGCCAACACGACCGCCACGGCGACGAAGAAGACTTTCCAGTAGTTGATCGGATACTTTCCGGCAATCCGGCCGGTGGAGCCGTTCACGAGCACGTGATACGACTTCGATCCGAAGACGTAGGTCAGCAGCCAGATCGGCACCAGGATGTGCTTGAACGTCTGCCCCGAAAACAGCGGATGGATCGCGAGGTTGCGATGGGTGTCGCCGGGCACCTGGCTCGCGCAGAGTTGCTCCAGCACCTGGCGCATCTGTTGCCGCGACCGCTCCGACGCCTCGGTGAGCACCACCTGGTAGTGCTCGACGACGTGGCCCGACAGGAAGGCGGTGTCGTAGGGCACCAGTTCCTGCGTGGGAAACGGCTCGACCTGCTTCAGCAGATCGAGCGGCAGCCCTATCGTCCCCGGCACCGGCTCATCGTCGAACACGTGGTCGACGACGCCCGACGCGGGCTCCCAGCGGACGCGGCGTTCCTGGCGCATCACCATGCGGCCCTTGCTGTCGCGGCCCGGGACGGTGACGTAGTAGTAGTGCCCGGCCTCGGCTTCCCACGGGCAGTGCGCGCTGGCATCGAAGGTCCAGTACGGTATGTAGAGGCTGTTGACGGTGTCCACGAGCGCCGCCTTCGCGAGGCGGCCTGGCGCGAACCACTTGCCGCGCCACCAGCGGCGGATGTCGTCGCGAACGCGGCTGCGATCGATGCGGAACGGCAGCACGCCCTGCGGACGAATCGGCGACTGGATCTCTTCGTAGGCGACCAGCGCCGGCGAGCCGCAGAACTCGCAGTTCTGGCCGACGCGCTCGGCCTGGTAGACCATCACGGCGCGGCAGCTCTGGCACTGCACGCTGCGACGCGTGGCCTGGTATTGCTTTTCGGCCTCGGGCAGGTCGCGCAAGGCCGTGGCCAGATCGCGCTCCACCATCTGGCCGGTGGCACGATCGATCTGGTACGCCGACTCGGTGCCGCAGAACGGGCACACGAGCTTCTGTTTCGACGGGTTCCACTCCGCCTGCGCGCCGCATGCCGGGCAGGCGTGCTTCTCGAGCGCAGAGACCTCGTTATCGCGGCTTGAAGTCTTCGCTTCTTCGGTCATCAGTCGGTCTTCAAGCCGCCGCCCGCCGGAGGCGGGCAAAGGAACACTGGCTACTCCGCGAGATAGCTGTTGAGGGCCGCGCGCGTGATGCGCCACGACGACCCGATCTTCTTGCCCTTGAGCTCGCCGGATTCGAGTACCGCCATCACGTCGGCTTCGCTGACCCCGAGCGCCTTGGCGGCATCGGCGGGCGCGAGCAGGTCGGGCGCGGCCGCCACCGTCGGCGTGGCCGAACCGCCGGCGAAGCCCTGCTGCATCATCTGCTGCGCGATGCCGAAGCCCACGGCGAGTTCCGCCGCCGTCCCCGCGGCGCCGGCGCCGGCGCCGCCGGCCTCCATGCCCTTGCCCATCTGGTACTTCACGTAGTCGTTGAGGTTGCCGATGGCGGTCATGCTGGCGCGCTTGTCGAGCGCCGCTTCCACCTCCGGCGGCACCGACACGTTCTCGACGATGAAGCTGGTGATCGCCAGGCCGTACTTGGCGGTGACCGCCGGGTTGATCATCGGCAGCAGCGCGTCGCCCAGCTCCGCGTAGCGCGACGCCACGTCGAGCACCGGGATTTTCGCCGAGGCAATGGCGTCCGTGAACAGGCTGACGATGCGCGACCGCATGGTGTCGGCGAACTCGTCGAGGCGGAAGTTGTGGTCCGAGCCGGCGACCTCGCGCAGGAAGATCCTGGGATCGACGATCTTGAAGTCGTAGGTCCCGAAGGCGCGGACGCGGGCCACGCCGAAGTCGGCGTCGCGCAGCATGACCGGGTTGGAGGTGCCCCACTTGTTGCCGGTGAACAGCCGCGTGATCACGTAATAGACGTCGGCCTTGAACGGCGAGTTGAAGGCGTACTTCCACGCCTTCAACCTGGTGAGGATCGGGATGTTGTCGGTGGTCAGCGTGTGCTTGCCCGGTGGGAAGGTGTCGCCGAACTCGCCCAGGTAGACGAACTGCGCCACCTGCGACTCGCGGACAATCAGCTGCGCGCCGTTCTTGATGGCCTTGTCGTCATCCGGAAACCGGTACGACAGCGTGTCGCGGGAGTCATCGGTCCACTCGATGACGTCGATGAATTCGCCCTTGAAGAAGTCGGTGATGCCCATGCCGGAGATATTAACAGGAGATCAGGAGGCAAGGAGGAACAGGAGATGAGGAGTTGAGGAGGCAGGTTCAGGTCTTCTCCCGCAGCATTCGCGCCAGCGCGCTCAGGCCGGCACCAACCAACCCCAACGAGAATCCTTCTTCAAGCCAGACCGAATCGCGCGGCAACCCCTTGAACGCCTCGTCCGCCTCCCGCCGCGCCCGGGCGAGCGCCAACGGCAGCGCCGGATCGACCGGCTTGCCCCGGTCGGCGGCGCGTAGCTGTGTAACGAGGGTCTCGGCCTGCGTCATATCCAGCATCGACAGCGGCGACCCGCAGTGCGCGCACTCCGAGGTCTTCGACAGGTCAATCGCCGCCCCACAGTTGGAGCAGTTCACCGACTGGATGTTCTTGCGCAGCTCCGCCACCTGTTGCGGCGTCAGCGGCCGCACGAAGTCTTTCTCTTTCAGGAAGTCGAAGAAGGCCGTCAATCGGCCGTGATCGTTGGGGCAGCGGAAGTACTCGAACCGGGTGGCGCGCTGCATGTCCTGCGTGCGCCGCAGCCGGGCCTTGCAGCGCGGGCACTTCGAGGTGTCGCCGTCCGCAACGTGCGGCTTGGCGATGTGCTCGCCGATGACGCCGAACAGCCGCAGCGTCGAGCCCGGGGTCAGCTGGAGGTTTTCGCGGGCATCGAACCAAATCGCCTGGCACGGTTCGCAGAGCTCAATCGTCACCGGCCGGCCGAGATGGCCGTCAAGGGTGTGCGACTCCATGGCCAACGCGCATCGCGGGCAATCCACGGTCGAATTGTGACATCAACAGGAGATCAGAAGATCAGGAGAAACTCATGTTCTTCTGATCTCCTAACCTCCTGTTAGTCTTCTAGTCTCCTGTGCGAGCGATTCTTATTCACGGAAATGGCGGCTGCACCGCCGCCGACATCTGGCTGCCGTGGCTCGAGCGCGAGCTCGAAGCCCTGGGTGTGGACGTCATCAACCAGACGTTCCCCGACAACATCAAGGCGCGCGCTGCGTTTTGGCTGCCGCATCTGGAATCCCTGGGCGCCGGCGAAGACACCATCCTGATCGGCCACTCCTCAGGCGCCGTCGCCGCGATGCGGTACGCGGAATCTCACCGCATCCTGGGATCGATTCTGGTCGGGGTCTGTCACACGGACCTTGGCGACAGCTTCGAGGCGGCCAGCGGGTATTACCGCGAGCCCTGGGACTGGCAGGGGATTCGCGACAACCAACAATGGATCGCGATCTATAACTCCACTGACGACCCGCATATCCCAATCGCCGAGGCGCGATTCATCGCGAAGCAGTTGAAGTGCAGTTACTTCGAATTCAGGGATCGGGGGCACTTCACGGATTCGCGGCAGTTCCCGGAATTGCTTGAGTATCTCCGTCGGAAGCTTGCGCGCGAGAAATAACAGGAGAGTAGAAGATCAGAAGAAATCAACTTCTTCTGATCTCCTAAACTCCTGTTCTACCTTCTGGTCTTCTGTTATTCGTGGCGCAGGGCTTCCACCGGATCGAGCGACGACGCGGTGCGCGCCGGCAGGTAACCCGCGATCACCCCGACCATCACCGACGTGATCAATCCGGCGCTCACCGCCCACAGCGGCGGCGCCGCCGGGAACGACGGCGCCACCAAGGCGGCCAGCAGGCCGAGCACCGTGGCCAGTGTCACGCCGGCCACACCTCCGGCTCCGCTCAGGATGGCCGCCTCGATGAGAAACTGCCGGCGCACCTCCGCCCGGCGCGCGCCAATCGCCAGCCGCACCCCGATCTCGCGCGTGCGCTCGGTCACGCTGATCACCATCACGTTGGCGATGCCGATGCCGCCAATCACCAGGCTGATGGCGGCCAGCGCCACGGTGGCGAGGAAGATCTGGACGCCGATGGCATCGAACTGCGCGATGATCTGGTCGGCCGTGTTCATCGAGAAGTTGCTCGCCGCGCCGGTCGGCACGTGCCGCAGGAGCCGCAGGATGGTCTCCGCCTCCTCCCGCGCCCGGTCGCGGAGGCCGGGCTGGGCGCGGATGTAAAGCACCATGTTGCGGGCGTCCGGAAACTTGCGCTTCGCGGTCGGCACCGGGATGGCCACCACGCTGTCGTTGCGGTTCTCGCCGAAGAACGTGCCCTGCCGCTTCTCGAGCTCGCCCACCACGAAATAGCGGTCGCCGCCGAGCAGGAACGACTGGCCGACGGCGGCGTCGGACCCAAACAGCGCCCGCGCCACGCTCGCGCCAATTACCGCGACCTGGCCGCGGGCCCGCTCTTCGGTCGGCGTGAACGGCCGTCCCGCCCGGAATGCCGCGCCCACCACATCGAAGAAGTTCGACGACACGCCCTCGATCAGGACGGTGTCGAGCTCGTTGGCGCCGGCGCGCGCCGTGATGACGCGCGTGCTGGTGACCGCGGGCACGATCAGCTCGACGCCGACCTCGCGAATGGAGGGGCCCAGCCGTTCCAGCTCGCGCACGTACTCCACCTTGAGCTGCGGGTTCTTGACATCCAGCTCGGTCGGCGCCGCGTACGGTTCGCCGTTCAGGTGGTAGGCGAAGATGTTGTCGGTGCCGAGCTCGCGGAACAGCAACGCCACGCTGTTGCGCAGCCCGACCAGCGTGGACGACACCAGCACCACCGTGACAATGCCGATGACGACGCCGAGAATGGCCAGCGCGGAGCGGGCCTTCTGCGCGCGGAGCGATTCCATGGCGAGCGTGGCCGCGAGCTTGAACGTGTCGATCAGGGTGGCGCGATGGGGCGTCATGTCACTCCGCACGGATGGCGTGGACGATGTCAAAGGCCACCGCCCGCGTGGCCGGGTACCAGGCGGCGATCATGCCGCTGCCGGCCGCCGCGACCAGCGCCAGGACCAGCGTCGGCGGCGCCACCCGCAACGGCAGGTCGAGGGCGGCCTCAATCGTCGTCAGGAACGCCCACGCGACCAGCGCGCCCACCACGCCGCCGGCGATCGACAGCAGCAGGGATTCCGCGAGAATCTCCTGCACGATCCGGCCCGCCCGCGCACCCAGCGCGCGGCGCACGCCGATCTCGCGCGTGCGCTGCGTCACCGACACCAGCACCGTGTTGGTGACCACGACAATCGCCGCCAGCAGCGCCATCAACGAGATCGGCCCGGCCGCCGCGCCGATGCGCTGGGAGAGCGAAGCCACGAAGGTCCGCGCCGCGTCGGGGGTGAGCACGTCGAAATTGTCAGCCACGCCCGGTCGCAACGCGCGCTTCGCCCGCAGCGACACCCGCGCGCGATCCTCGGCCGCCAGCGTCTCGTGCCCCGGCGCCGCCTTGGCGAAGATCTGCAACGTCGGTGGCGCCCCGAACGCGCGTTCATAGGCGCGCAGCGGAATCCACACGTGCTTGTCGAGCGATCCGGCTCCGGAACTGCCCTGCCGGGCCTGGACGCCGACCACGGTGAACCGCCGCCCGCCGAGGCGCAGCGTCTGCGTCAGCGGGTCGTCCGTCGGGAACAGCGCATCGGTCACCGCGGCACCGATCACGGCCACGGCGTCGCCGCCGACATCCTCGGCCGGCAGAATGAAACGGCCACGCGCCAGGTTGAGATCGCGGATGCCCGACAGCGCCGAGGTGGTGCCGGTCACCATGGCGTCTTCCAGCTTGCGCGCGCCCGCCGTGACCTCGGCCCGAATCTGCACGCTCGGGGCATACAGGGCGACGTCATCGGCGTAGCGATTGAGAAACCGCAGTTCGGCGCGGCGAATCGCCGGGTTGCGCGCCAACTGTTCCTGCAACTCGCGTCGCGAGACCCGGCCGGCGCCCGCCACCTGCGCGATCACGAACGTATCCGACCCAAACGTCCGCGCCGTCGTCGCCTCCGCGTAGAGCCTGACCCCGTCAAGGGCCGTGACGACGGTGACGATGGTGGCGACGGCAACGGCAATGGCGAGGCCCCCAAGCGCGGAGCGCATGGGATATGCCGCAAGGGCGGCGGCGCCTTGCCGCAGTGATTCGAGCCACATACCAACTACATTAGACTCTGATCGGGGACGTAACGTCCCGGAATGGCGTCTTAGGAAAATAATGCGCGGTCGGATCTTGATTGGTGTTGGCGTATTGGCGGTGGTGGGCAGCGTGGCGATCTACGCGATGCGGTCGGGCCAATCCGGGGTCCAGGTCGAGACCGCCAGGGTCGCGCGCGCGGACGCGTTGCAGTCGTTCGTGACGGCGTCCGGTGAGATCGTCGCGACCCGCTATGCCGACATCGGCTCCGCGGTGATGGGCCGGCTCGTCGGCCTCATGGTCAAGGAAGGCGATGCGGTGAGGGCCGGACAGGTGCTGGCGCGCATCGACCCCGTGCAGGCCTCATCGTCCGCGGATGCCGCGGCGGCGTCGGTGGGCGCGCTCGAAGCGGATGCGCGCGCGGCGGCCACGCAGGTGCGGGCCGCGCAGGCCTCGCTGGACGAAGCGCGATCGCGCGCCGCTGAAGCGGGCGCGTCGTTGACGCGCGCCCAGGAACTGCAGCGGGCCGGACTGTTGCCGCAATCGGATTTCGACAAAGCCAGCATGGCCGCCACGACGGCGACCGCCCAAGTCGCGGCGGCCACCGCAACACTGGACCAGGCGCGGCAGGCCCTGGCGGGCGCCGAGCGCCGCATTGCGCAGGGGCGCGCCGAGAGCACCCGCGCCCGCGACGCGCTGTCGAAGACCGAGATCACCGCGCCGATTGACGGCGTCGTCACGCGCCTGGATGTGGAGCAAGGCGAGATGGTCGTGATGGGCGTGCAGAACCAGCCCGGCACCATCCTGATGACGGTGTCGGACCTGAGCGCGGTGAACGCGGAAGTGAAGGTCGCCGAAGCGGACGTGATGCGACTGTCGAACGGCTTCCCGGCCACCGTCACGCTGGAAGCCCTGCCGCTGCGGAAGTTCACCGGCACGGTGGTGGAAATCGGCGCCAGCGCGCTGCCGCAGGTGGGCGCGCAAGCAGCGGCGCGCGAGTTTCGCGTCAAGGTGCGGCTCGACGGCGCGGTCGCCGCGCTGCGGCCGGGACTGACGTGCGACGCCGAGATCCTGGTGGCCGAGCGCAAGAACGCGCTGACCGTGCCGCTGCAGGCCGTGATCGAACAGAACGGCAAGACCGGCGTGTTCGTGCTGCGCGACGGCGGCGTCCAGTTCACGCCGATCACCACCGGCGTCATCGGCGGCCTGACGATTGAAGTGGATGGTGTCGCCGAGGGCACCGAGATCGTCGCCGGGCCGTTCCAGGCGTTACGGGAACTGAAGGACGGGGATCGCGTTCGCGTCCGCTGA
>CAYHCX010000117.1:0-10752 GCA_964355095.1 uncultured Acidobacterium sp. | reverse complement strand
CGGTGCGGTAATCCGCGCTGTTGAGTGCGCTGGGAGAATCTGCGGCTGTTGATTGTGGTGCGATGATCTGCGGCCCTAGTCGCTGGACAGCACGAAGTAGAGCAGCACCGGCGCAATCACGATGCACGCCGCCGCGGCGAGGGCGACGAGCACCGTCTGCCGCACGACGCCGGCCACCGGCCCCGACACCTCGCCGCTCGCCAGCAGCGGCACGACCGACTCACGCGCCCACTCCACGCCGCCGGCAATCGACGGCCACGCCATGCCGATGGCGGCCAGCATGATGCCGATGGTGATGGCCGCCGTGATGCCGTGCAGCCAGGTCATGGGCCTGGTTGACGCCTGCGCCGACTCGAGGCGGGCGCGCACCGCCGACCGCCACCACACCTGGCCGGCGACCGGCACCTGGACCTCACGACGCGCCTGTTCGTGATCCAGGCGGAGCACCACCGCCACGTCGGCCACCTCGCCGCAGATCGCGCACCGTGCCGCGTGGGCGACCAGTTCCTGGTCGGCGTCAGGCCACCGGCCAGACAGCACGGCGTTGACGACGCGATCTTCGTGGACACATTCGCAGCGGGTCACGACCGGCCTCCGGGGTTCTTCAGCAACACGGCAAGGCGATGGCGGGCGCGGAAGAGCATGGCCTTCAGGCTCGCGGTCTTCACGCCGAGGGCCACCGCGATTTCTTCGTGCGACCATCCCTGCGCGTAGGCCAGCCAGAGCAGGCTGCGTTCGCGCGGCTTCAAGTGCTCCATGGCGCGCGACAGGTCGATGCGGGCCGCGGCGCGATCGGCGCCGTGCGCATCGGCCGGCGCGGCCACCGATTCTTGCGCCGCGGTGGTGGCCGCCACCTCCACGCGGGGCCGCCGGCGGTGGTCCCGCACCAGGTTGGTGGCGATGCGGAACAGGTAGTTACGCCGGTGGTCATCGCTGTCGAACGCCGCGTTCGATCGCAGGAACCGGTAATAGGCCTCCTGCAGCAGGTCATCGGCGAGGCGGTCATCGCCCGTCATGCGCGACAGATACACACGCACCGGCCGCGCCGTCAGCTCGTAGAAGACGCGGAAGGCTTCCTCGGTCATCTGGAACGTTCGTTCGGCTTCGTCAAAGGCGCCGAGGCGTTCCAGGTCGGTCAGTGCGAGATCACGCATTGCCGGAACTCGGGTCGTGGGCGGCGGCCGGCGCCGGGAACAGGCCAAGCCGCGACGAGACGAGGTAGGCCATGATGGCCGCCAGGACGAAGCCCGCGCCCAGCGTCATCAGGATCACGCCCACCACGATAAAGGCCTGCTGCGCTTCGTTGGTCACCGACTGCGCCGCCAGCCGGAAGCCGACGCCGACCGTCGCGAGCACGATGCCGGCCATCATCGACCAGATGATCGGCCCGACCGGCGCCCCCAGGCGGGGCGCGTCCGCTTCCTGCTGTATCGGTGCCGACTCCAGGAACCGCCGTCCGGCCGGGCTCTGAATGTAGGCGAGCAGCTCTTCGTTGGTGGTCATGCGGTCCATCAGCTTCACGTGCACGTCCGATTGCACCCGTGACAGCCGCAACCAGCGCCGATGCAGGATGACGGCCCGGATGATCCAGGCCAGCACGCCGACGAAGACGCCGACGCCGAGGACCCCGGCCATGCCGCCCAGCAGCGCGCCGAGGGCTTCCATCTCCGGCGACATCGGCTGGCGCCGTTCATAGTAGTCATAGCCGCCGAAGTAGAACGAGGGGTTCCGCATGACCTCCGGATGCTGCTGCAGGAACGCGACCAGCTGCGGATACGGGGCCACGTAGTCGGCGCGGTCAAGCAGCGTGGGGTCGCGCCTCAGGATCTCGCCGACCGCGGGTGGATACTGCCGCAGGATGTCCTGGACCTGTTCCCGCGTGGTGTGCGCATCGACAGGGGCCTGGTAGAGGGGCACCGCGGCGCCGGGCGGCGTCGGCGGCGTGGGCGGCTGGGCCGCCGACGGCGCGGCCGTGGCCAGCAGGGTCAGGGCGGCGAAGGCGGCGGCAACAACGCGTTGTTTCATACCCCTAAATACGGATTGGCCCGGGAAAGGTTAACGGCGACGCGGTTTGATAGGCTGGGGGCATGACGGACCCCCGCCGGCGGATGTCGATGCTGCGGTCGTTCACGTGGGCCGATCTGCTGACCATTGCCAACGCCGCGTGCGGCACCATCTCGATCTTCCTCTGCCTCGACTACATCGCCACCGACAACCGCCGGTTCTTCTGGGCGGCTTTCTTCCTGCTGCCGGGTGCCCTGGTGTTCGACGTGCTCGACGGCTACGTGGCGCGTCTCGATACGCGGCGGCAGTCCTTCCTGGGCGCCGATCTCGACTCACTGGCCGACGTGATCTCGTTTGGCGTCGCCCCGGCCGTGCTCGGTTTCACGCTCGGTCTGCGCGGCGGCTGGGACATGACCATCCTCACCTACTTCGTGGTCTGCGGCGTGAGTCGTCTCGCGCGCTTCAACGCCACCGCCGCGGAGCTCACTGATGCCGGCACCGGGAAGGTGAAGTACTTCGAAGGCACACCGATCCCGACCAGCGTGCTCCTGGTCCTGCTGTTGGGGCTGGCGTTCTACCTGGGCCACGTTGACGAGCGTCTCTGGTTCGGCGTGTACAAGGTGGGACCCGCCTTGCTGCACCCCCTCGCGTTGATCTTCGCCGCCAGTGGCAGCGCCATGGTCAGCGCGACCTTACGGATTCCCAAACCCTGAACCGTGGCCGCGGGCTGGTATATTGCGCATCATGCGGAACGTGATGCTCGGCGTGTGCGTGCTGGTGGTGGCCGCGGGCATCGGGCTGCGCGGGCAGGCGCCGGCCATCCGCGCCGGCGAGATTCGCGTCGCGGCGTCGGTGCCGCGCGTCGATCTGTCCGGCAAGACGGTGATGCCGATGCTGGTCGGCACGCACGTGCATTCGGGGTTTCAGCAGGGCCTCTCGTATTCGGCCGCCAACTGCACGCGCGAGACGGTCGTGAGCGACCTGGGCTCGAGGACCATCACTTCGGCTTCGCCGAACAACTGGAGTTGCTGGAAGACGCCGCGACCCGGGTCGTGGTGACATTGGTTGGAGGCTGACCAGGTATGCGCGCCCTGCTGATCGCGTCCGTGATGCTGACGCTCGCGCAAGACGTGGACCTCGAGGTCCAGCGCGTCGCCATGGAAGGGTGGGTCGCCGCCCGCGCCCTGGCGCCGAAGGGCGGTGCCCTCGAGTTGCTCGGTCCCGTGAACGTCCGCTTGAAGATGCTGGACGGCCTGCCGGGTACGGCGGCTCGATACGCCGACGTCGCCATTCGCGCCGCCGTCAGTGCGGCGCAGGAGGAACGCGACGAGCTGGATGTGTTCCTGGCCCACGCTCGCGAACTCTCCAACACGATGGCGCTGACCGGCGCGACGGCGCAGTGGCCGCTGCCCATCGACGAACTGGAAGGGGAGTTATGGCTGGAGGTGGACCGCTACACCGACGCCCGTGACGCCTACCAGCGAGCGACCAGGACGAAACCCACCGCCAACGCCTGGATCGGCCTGGCGCGCGCCAGCGATCGCGTGGGCGACGTCGTCAGCGCTTGCGCGGCCTACACCCGGGCCAAATCCACGCCGGGCCTGCCGCCGTCGGTGGAAATTGAAATCTCGGTCTACGCGCTCAAATGCGGCCGGTGATGTGGCGTCCGGCTTCAGCCGGACCACAGCCGTAACCATGCCAGGCACCTATCGCCCCGAAGTGATTGAAGAATTGGCGAGGCATGGGTTGTGCCCCAAGCCGGGCACGTCGCCGGCCCTCCTCCGCGAGCAGATCAACGATCTCTACCGCTTCGAAATCCGCCGCCTGCGAGACCGCTGCCGGGCCGGCGAGTTCAGCATCCGCGAACTGCCGGGGCAGGTCGTCGAGTTGCGGCGCCGCTACATGCTCCTGTCGATCCCCACCGCCCAGTGGGTCGTGCTACCGTAGTCGGACGATGAGTCGGATGACGCGTATTGTCCATCCGCTCGTTCGCGACACCCACGGCGGCCCGCTTCGGCAGGCGACCTGGGACGAAGCGCTGAAGCGCGCCGCGTCGGGACTGGATGCCGTGCGACGCGCGCATGGCGGCCAGGCCTTCGGCCTCTTCAGCTGCTCGAAAAGCACGAACGAGTTGAACTACGCCGCGCAGAAGTTCGCGCGCGTGGTGATGGGGTCGAACAACCTGGACAGCTGCAACCGCACTTGACATGCCCCAAGCGTCGCCGGTCTGGCGATGGTATTCGGGATGGGAGGCAGCACCAGCTGTTATCAGGAGACTGAGGAAACGGACTGCATCCTCCTCTGGGGTTCCAACGCCAGGGAGACGCACCCGATCTTCTTTCACCACCTGCTCACGGGCGTGAAGCGCGGGGCGAAGCTCTATGCCATCGACCCGCGCCGCACCGCCTCGGCGCAGTGGGCCGACGTGTGGGCGGGCCTCGACGTCGGCACCGACATCGCGCTGTCGAACACCATGGCCCGCGAGATTATTGCCAGCGGGTTGACCAACACCGAGTTCATCGAGCACGCCACCACCGGCTTCGACGACTACCGCGCGCTGGTCGAGCCGTGGACGCTCGATCGCGGCGCCGCCGAAACCGGTGTCCCCGCCGCCACCATCCGGCAGATGGCGCACGCTTACGCCACCGCGCCGCGGGCGATGATCTGCTGGACCCTCGGCATCACCGAGCACCACACGGCGGTGCACAACGTGCTGGCGCTGATCAACCTGGCGTTGTTGACGGGTCACGTCGGCCGCTGGGGGTCGGGGCTCAATCCGCTGCGCGGCCAGAACAACGTGCAGGGTGGCGGCGACATGGGCGCGCTGCCCGATCGCCTGCCCGGCTTCCAGCACGTCGAGGACGACGAGGTCCGCGCCAGGTTCGACCGCCACTACGGTGTCGCGGTGCCGCCGAAGAAGGGCTTCCACCTGTCGGGCATGTTCGACGCGATGGAACGCGGCGACCTGCGCGCGCTCTACGTGATTGGCGAAAACCCGGTTCAGTCCGAGGCCGACCAGCATCGGGCGACGCGGCTGCTCGAGAGCCTCGAGATGCTCGTCGTGCAGGACATCTTCCTGACCGAAACCGCGCAGCGCGCCGACGTGGTGCTGCCCGCGGCCGCCGGTGCGTTCGAGTCGGAGGGCACCGTGACCAACAGCGAGCGCCGCGTCCAGCGCGTGCGGCGGACCCTGAATCCGCCCGGTGAGGCCCGCGAAGATCTGGCGATCATTTGCGACCTGGCGCGCCTGCTCGGCCACGACTGGCAGCCCGACGCCGAGGCGATGTGGAACGAGCTGCGCGCGCTGTCGCCGATGCACGCCGGCATGAGCTACCAGCGCCTCGAGGAACGGACGGGCATTCAGTGGCCCTGCTACGACGACCACCACCCCGGTGAGTTGTTCCTGCACAGCCGGCTGTGGGAGCGTCCGGTGCGCGGGCCGCGAGCGCCGTTCTCGCTGGTGCGCCACGAGCTGCCGTTCGATCAACTGAACGAGGAGTTTCCGCTGCGCCTCACCACCGGCCGCCGCCTCGCGGAATACAACACCGGCGTGCAATCGGGATCGTATGCGTTGCCGACGCGCCGGGGCGAGACCATCGACGTGTCGCTGGAAGATGCCCGCCGCCTCGGCCTGGTTGAAGGCCAGGCGGTTCGCGTCACCTCGCGGCGCGGTGCGGTCGTTGCGCCCGTGCACATCGACCACGCGCTGCGCCCGGGCCTCACGTTTATGACGTTCCATTTTCCGGATGACGTGCCCACCAACGTGCTGACCAACGATGCCACCGACCCGCTGGTGGGCACCGCCGAGTTCAAGGCCACGGCTGTCCGGATCGAGCAGGCCTGACATGGACCTTCACATCGTCGGGGCCGACGCGAGCGAAGCCGAACGGGCCGCGGTCGATCGGCTGCTCGGGCCGCCCGCCACTGGGTGGCAGGGCGCCACGCGGAATATCGAGCGCGACGGCCGCATGGCCCTCGGCGGCCGCCAGGTGTCGGGCGAGCGCGACCTGCTGCTGCCGGTGTTCCACGCCGTGCAGGACGCCGTCGGCTGGATCAGCCACGGCGCGCTCAACTACATCTGCACGCGCCTGTCGGTGCCCCCGGCGGAGGCTTGGGGCGTCGTCACGTTTTATCACCTGCTGGCAACTGAACCGCGCCCGGCCGCGGTGGCGCATGTGTGCGACGACATCGCGTGCCGGTTGAATGGCGCGGATCAAATGTGCCGCGATCTGGAAGCGCAAATGGGAGCGGCCGTCCACCGGTCGCCCTGTCTCGGGCAGTGCGACCGCGGGTCTGCCGCTCTCATCACTCGCGCCGGTCTGGCGCCGCACCGCTTCGTCATCAGCCCTGTCCCCACCGCCAAGGCGGTAATCGATGCGCTGGCCAACGACCGACATGACGGTGTGGCGCCACCAGCCGCACGTGGATCGAAGATCCTCAGGCGCGTCAACCAGGCCGCGCCCGGCAGCCTGGCCGACTATCAAAAACACGGCGGCTACACCGCGCTGACCAGGGCGATCGCGATCGGTGCGGCGGCGGTGATCGCGGAAGTGACCGCGGCAAAGCTGCTCGGACGCGGCGGCGCCGCGTTCCCGACCGGCCGCAAGTGGGACGCCGTGGCCCGCGAAGCGGCGCGGCCGCACTTCGTGGTCTGCAATGCCGACGAATCCGAGCCCGGCACGTTCAAGGATCGCGTGCTGATGGAGCAGGATCCGTTTGCCGTGATCGAGGCCATGACCATTTGCGGCCTGGCCACCGGCGCCGAGCGCGGGTTCATCTACATTCGCGGTGAGTATCCTGAGGCCGAGGCGGCGATCGGCGCGGCGATGGCGCAGGCGCGGGTCGCGGGGTTGCTCGGCCCGAACGTCGCCGGCGCGGGAGCGGCGTTCGACATTGAGATCCGGCGCGGCGGCGGCGCCTACATTTGCGGTGAAGAGACGGCGCTGTTCAACTCGATTGAAGGCAAACGCGGCGAGCCGCGCTCGAAGCCGCCGTTTCCCGCCCAGGTCGGCCTCTTCGGCAAGCCCACCGTGGTCAACAACGTCGAGACGCTCGTCAACGTGCTGGACATCCTGGTCGAGGGCGGGGCGGCGTGGGCGCGGACCGGTACGCCCGGTTCCACCGGCACTCGGCTGTTTTGCCTGTCGGGCCACGTGGCCCGGCCCGGCCTGTATGAACTTGAATGCGGCCAGACACTGCGGCACGCCATCGATCTCGCCGGCGGCATTCCCGAGGGCCGGGCACTGCAGGCCGTCCTGCTCGGTGGCGCCGCTGGCACGTTTGTGGGGCCCGACACGCTCGACATGCCGCTGTCGTTCGAAGGCGCGCGCGCGGCCAACGCCACGCTCGGCTCCGGCGTGATCATGGTGTTCGACGAGACCGCGGACCTGCACGACACGCTGTCGCGCATCGCCCAGTTCTTCCGCGACGAATCATGCGGTCAATGCGTGCCGTGTCGAGTTGGCACGGTGCGGCAGGCGGAGTTGTTGGCTACCAGATCTGCGTCATCCGCCTTCGCACCAGGCGCTACGGCGGACGAGTCTGCGGCCCTGGTTGGTGTTTCTGCGTCATCTATCCTGCTGTCTGAGTTGGGGCAGGCCATGCGCGACGCCTCCATCTGCGGCCTTGGGCAAGCGGCGGCGTCGGCCATCGAATCGGCGTTCGCCAACGTGCCTTCCCTCCAAGGACGGGTGAAACCATGAATTCTGACGCCATCTGGTTCCGCCTGCCGCCGCCCGCGGCGGTGATTCCCGCGCCGCCACCAGAGCCGGCGCCCGTCATGGTGGCGCTGACCATCGATGGCTGCTCGGTGGAGGCGCCCGCCGGTGCGACCTTGCTCGACGCCTGCAAGACGCTGGGCATCGCCATCCCGACGCTGTGCTATCTGGAAACGCTGACGCCGGTGAACGCCTGCCGCGTGTGCATGGTGGAAGTGGAAGGCGCCCGCGTGCTGGCGCCGGCGTGCTCGCGCCAGGTCGAATCCGGCATGGTCGTGAAGACGCGCTCGCCACGAGTGGACCTGTCTCGGAAGGTGGTGCTCGAGTTACTGGGGTCGTCGGTCGATCTCAGCACCGCGCCCGGGCTGAGCGAAATGATGCTGGAGTACGGAGCCCGCCCGGGCCGCTTTCAGGCCGCCGCAGATTCTGCGTCATCCACCTTCGCGCTGCGCGCTTCGGCGGACAAGTCTGCGGCCCGTGTGCCCGTGGCATCTGTGGCCCAACCGGTCAAGGTTGATAACGACCTGTACGTGCGCGACTACGGCAAGTGCGTGCTCTGCTACAAGTGCGTGGAGGCCTGCGGCACCGATGCGCAGAACACCTTTGCCGTCGCCGTGGCCGGGCGGGGATTCGCGGCGCACATCTCCACCGAATTCGACGTGCCGCTGCCGGATTCCGCGTGCGTCTACTGCGGCAACTGCATCGCCGTGTGCCCGACCGGCGCGCTGATGGCGACGCCGGAGTTCGAGCTGCGTCAGGCAGGGGCGTGGCGGCCAGGGACCCAGGCCGTGACCGATACGATTTGTGCGTATTGCGGCGTCGGCTGCACACTGACCGTGCACGTGCAGGATCAGCGGATCGTCAAGGTCACGTCGCCATTCGATAACGACGTCACCCGTGGCAACCTGTGCGTGAAGGGCCGGTTCGGTTTCGAATACGTGAACCGGGCAGAGCAGGAGAAAACAGGAGATTAGAAGATCAGAAGAAATCTTTTCACGAGACTTCTCCTGATCTCCTGGACTCCTGTGAACCTGGGCTCTACTTGCCGGCGGCGCCGCCGTCTTCCGGCCGCCGGTCAACCCCGCCTTCGAGCATGTTCTCTTTCTGGTTGAACACGATCACCTGGGCCGCGCCCTGGCCGCCGCCTTCCTGCACGGTGTGGCCCATGGCCTGCAGCAGCTTGATGGTGTCGGCCGAGAACCCGAAGCGCTCGATGCTGATGCGGTCCGGCAGCCACTGGTGGTGCATGCGGCCCGCATCGACGGCTTCCTGCGCGTTCATCCCGTAATCAATCACGTTGAGGATCGTCGTCAGGACGGTGTTGATGATGGTGCGGCCGCCGGGCGTGCCGGTGACCATGAACAACTGGCCGTCTTTGCTGATGATCGTCGGCGCCATGCTCGAGAGCATGCGCTTGCCGGCCCGCGCCAGGTTCGGGTTGGTGCCAATCAGGCCGCGCTGGTCGGTCAATCCCGGCGCGCCGTTGAAGTCGCCCATCTCGTTGTTGAGCAGGAACCCGGCGCCCGGCACGACGATGCGCGAGCCGTAGCCGTATTCGAGGGTGTAGGTCATCGCCACCGCGTTGCGCGTGGCGTCCACGATCGACAGGTGGGTCGTCTCGGGCGACTCGCTCGTCCACGTGAACGAGTTGGTGGCCGACTTCGAGGCCTTCTTCGGGTCGATGGTCTTGCGCAGGCCGGCGGCGTAATCCTTCGAGATCAACATCGGCAGCGGGATGTCCTTCTCGAAATCCGGGTCGGCCAGGTAGCGGGCGCGATCGGCGAAGGCGCGGCGCATCGCTTCAGCGGTGTAGTGGATGTTCTGGGCCGAGCCGTAGCCGCCGGCCTTGAGGTCGTAGCCCTCGAGCACGTTCAACATCTGCACGACGGCCATGCCGCCCGAGCTCGGCGGCGGCATGCCGATGATGTCGTAGCCGCGGTAGGTGCCCTTCACCACACCGCGTTTCTTGGCCTGGTAGGCCTTGAGGTCGCCGGCGGTGATGAGGCCGCCGTTGGCCTTCATTTCCTTCTCGATGAGCGCGGCGGTCTCGCCCTCGTAGAACCCGGCGGGGCCCTGGTCGGCAATGCGCGTCAACGTGCGGGCGAGGTCGCCCTGCTTCAGGAGTTCGCCCGCCTGATAGGGCGTGCCGTTCTTGGAGAACTGCGCCAGCGACGCCGGGTACTTCTTGAACTCCGGAATCATCGACTCGAGCGACCGCGCCAGGCCGTGCGAAATCTCGAAGCCGTCGTGCGCCAGCTTGATGGCCGGGGCCACCAGGTCCTTCCAGGGCTTCGAGCCGTGTTCCTTCCAGGCCAGGTGCAGGCCGGCGACCGTGCCGGGCACGCCGACCGACAGGTGGCTGTTGTGATGCGTCTCGAAGTCGTACTTGCCGTCTTTGAGCCACATCTCCGGCGACGAGCGCGACGGCCCGACTTCGCGGAAGTCGTACGACACCGGCTCGCCGGTGGCCGGCCGATAGACGATGAAGCCGCCGCCGCCGATGTTGCCGGCGACGGGGTGCGTCACGGCCATGGCAAAGGCGGTGGCCACAGCCGCGTCGATCGCGTTGCCGCCGCCCTTGATGACCTCAAAGCCAATCTGGGATGCGATGTCACTTTGGGTGATGACCATGCCCAGCTTGGCGCGGGCGGGGGTCGAACCGGCCTGGATCGTCAGGGACGACAGGGCGAGGGCGGCGAGCAGGACGAGAAATACGCGGCGAATCATGGCAGAGCCTCCGCCCGGAATTATAGTCCGGGCCACCGATCAGCCACAGTCCAGCCACCGACTAGACACCGATTGGACACCGATTCAGCCAATGAGCAGTGGCCAGAGACGGCGGCCCGGCGCCAGGCCGGTTGGTGTGTGCTGGAACCGGCCTGACCGAGCCGGAGAACGCCGGAAGACAAGAGTCGTGAACTTTGCCCGTGACTCTTGTTTCCGGCGTTCTCCGGCTCGGTCTGCGGGCTTCGCCCGCGTCGGGCCGTGGATGCGCCATCAGCCGCAGATTAGCCATAAGTAATCTGTGCCT
>CAYHCX010000116.1:0-10809 GCA_964355095.1 uncultured Acidobacterium sp. | reverse complement strand
GAGATCGAGCCGGTCATCACGCCCAAGCCGACCTGCATCGGGTTGGCGCTCGACCCCCCCACCGACTGGCTCACCAGGTCCATGAACTGGACCGTGCTTGCCTTGAAGCCAATTGTGTTGATGTTGGCCAGGTTGTTCCCGATGACGTTGAGCTTCTGCTGGTTGACGTTGAGCCCCGACAGACTTGCGGAGAAACCCATTACTTTGCCTCCGGTGACGGCGTGGTTTCGGTGACCGACTGGACCTGCGTGAAGAAACTGGACATCGATTCGAGTTTCTCGTTGACCTGCTGCAATTGTTCGAGTGTGGAGAACTGCGCCAACTGCGCAAGGAATTCGCCGTCGGCTTGCGGCTGCGTCGGATCCTGATGCTGGAGCTGCGTCAGCAGCAGTCGCATGAACGCATCGCGGCCGAGCGCATCCTGCATCGTCGTGTCCGCGGCAGCAGCGCCGGTCTGACTGCTGTTCGTCGTGGAATCAATCGTCATCGTTGTTTGCCTCACCGCCGGCGGCATGCGTGAGATATCGCAAGTTCGCCGCCATGTTCATCTCCCGGCACTCCTGCCGGACCGCCTCGACTTGATGCCGCTGCCAGGCACGATCGCGCAATCGTTCGAGCACGCGACGCCGCTGGCGCGCGACGCCGACTGAGGTCGTCGCGCGTTCGACGGTCGCGGCCGATACCACCGTGGCCTGCCGGCACGCGTCGACCTCCAGTCGCTGTCTCCTTATCCAACTTTGGTGCCATCCAAGCCGCCAGCTTTCGGCGCCCGCGGTCTGCACGGCGGCACCCGTGCCCGTGGCGACGGCGGCGGCCTGCCGCGCCTCCCGCACGCGCGCCTCGGCCCGGTCCAGCGCGTTTTGCGCCTGAACCAGGCGCTGCTGCGCGGCGTCTTCCTCTTTGCGTCGAAGGTCGAGCACGACCGACGCACGGAAGCGGAAGGGACGCATGGCCGTCAGAGCGACCGCAGGGCGCCGACGGCGTCGGGCAGCGTGTCGATGGTGTCAGCGGACTGACAGAGAAAGGCCGCGACGGCCTCGCGCCGATCGAGCGCGGTATCGATGCGCACATTACTGCCACGGACGTACGCGCCGACACTGACCAGGTCGTCGCTGTCCCGGAGCGTGGCCAGCCACTCGCGCACCTGGCCCGCCTTGGCGCGATGTTCGGCGTCGGTCACTTGGGGCATCGTTCGGCTGATGCTGGCCAGAACGTCGATGGCCGGATAATGGTTGCGCGCGGCCAGGTCGCGCGAGAGCACGATGTGACCATCGAGAATGCCGCGGACCGCATCGGCGATCGGCTCGTTGGTGTCGTCGCCTTCGACGAGCACGGAATAGATGGCCGTGATGCTGCCGCTCCCCCGAACATTGCCGGCGCGTTCGAGCAGGCCGGGCAGCAACGCGAAGACCGACGGCGGGTATCCCTTGGCGGTCGGGGGCTCGCCCGCGGCGAGACCGACCTCGCGCTGCGCCATCGCGAAGCGCGTCACCGAATCCATCATCAGCAGGACGTTTTTGCCCCGATCGCGGAAGTGTTCGGCGATGGCGGTCGCACCATAGGCGGCGCGGAGCCGCACCAGCGGCGGACTGTCGGAAGTCGACACGACGACCACCGCGCGCGACAGCCCGCGCGGGCCCAGGTCGTGCTCGAGAAAACTGCGCACCTCGCGGCCGCGTTCGCCGACCAGCGCCAGGACGACGACATCGGCTTGGGTGCCACGGGCCATCATGCCGAGCAGCGTGCTCTTGCCGACGCCGCTGCCGCCGAACAGGCCGATGCGCTGGCCGCGGCCACATGTCAACAGCCCATCGATGGCGCGCACCCCGGTCCCGATCGGGTCGGCAATCGGATCGCGCGACAGCGGATTGAGCGCGGCCGGCTTCAGCGGCATCCGCACCTGCGCGCGGAGCGGCCCCTTGCCGTCGATCGGCTGGCCCAGGCCGTCGATCACGCGCCCGAGCAACGCCTCGCCCGCCGGCATCGAGAGCACGCCGCCCCGGGCGACAATGCGGTCGCCGGGACAAATGCCGGCCGTGTCGCCGAGCGGTACCGACAGCAGGCGGCCTTCGCGAAAGCCGACGATTTCCATCGGCACGGCCGCGCCGCCGCGGCGGCGCAACTCGCACACTTCGCCGATGCGGGCCTGCGGACCGACGGATTCCACGAGCAGTCCGACCACTCGTGACACGCGCCCCATCATCGGCGCGGGCTCGGTGTCGCGAACCAGGTCGAAGTAGGCGTCGAGGCTGATGGCCGCTGGATCAGCTGGCAAGAGACACCTGGGGTTGCAGTTCGGGCGACCCGGGCTGCGCGCCGAGGAGCGCGGTCGCCAATTCCGCAATCTGGGCGTCGGCACTGACATCGATCAGGCCGAAGTCCGAGTGCACGAGACATCCGCCCCGTCGCACGGCCGGATCGGCCACCACGCGGACCGCGCCGGCGTCGGTATGGCCGCGCGCGCCGGCCGTGGCGGCGTAATCGTCGGGGTGCAGACGGATCGTAGCGTTGGCGTCCTCACCCATCCGGTCCAGCGCCACTCGCGCCATGGCCGCGATCAGGTCGGCGTCAAGGCTGATTTCGCGATGGACGATGCGCTTGGCCATGGCCACCGCCAACTGCACGACCTGGCGCTCGCTCTTCTGGAAAATCTCGCCCCGAAGGGCGGTGAGTTCCTCGATCGTCTGTCCCAGCCGGCGCAGCACCTGCGCGGTGCGCGCGCCCGCGGCCTCCGCGCCGGCACGCTCACCTTGAGCGAACCCCTGCGCAAAGGCCTCGCGTTCGGTCACGGCCGGATCGATCCCCGACAGGGGCGGCGCCAGGGCCGGCATCGACAATACCGCCGGGGCCCTCGCGATCGACTGCCCGCCGGCGCCGCCGCTGGACCAATCAAACGCCTGCGTCTCGACCCCGCCGGGTAGCCGTCGTGCCTTAGACGACATAGGGTTCGCCTGCTCCCGCGCCGGTGGTAATCATGCCTTCCTCCTCGAGCTTGCGGGCAATGGCGACGATCTCCTGCTGGGCCTTCTCCACGTCCCTGAGCCGGACCGCGCCCAGAATCTCCATTTCTTCCTTCAGCAGATCGCCGGACCGCTTCGACATGTTGCCAAAGAACCGTTGCCGAATGTCCTCGCTGGCGCCCTTCAAGGCCACCGTAAGGCTCTTCTTGTCGGCCCGGTTGACGATCTCGCGAATCCCCACCTCCTCGACGCTCAGGAGGTCTTCGAACACGAACATCAGATTCCGGATCTGAACGGCCAAATCCTGTGATTGCGCCTCGATGCGATCGAGCGCGGGCTGGCTGACGCCGCGCTCCAACCGATTGAACAGTTCGGCGACCGCGCGCACGCCGCCGTGCTGCTCGCGCGACGGCCCGCCCAGCGACTTGAGTCGCTGATCGATGACGCTCGAAATCCGGCTGATCACCTCCGGCGGGATATCCTCGATCTTGGCCATCCGCATCAACACGTCCGCCTGCAGATCCTCGGGCAGCTGCGTCACCAGCTGCGCCGCGGAGGTGGCGTTGAGGTGGGCCAGGATGAGCGCGATGGTCTGCGGATGCTCGCCGAGGATGAACTTGGACAGCTGCAGCGGATTGGCCTTCTCGAGCGTCTGAAACCCGGCCGAGACGTTCACCGAGCGGATGACGCGGTCGAGAATGCGGCGGGACATGTCCGGCCCTACGGCCTTCGCCAACAGGCGGCGGGCGTGCTCGACGCCGCCGCTGGAGATGTAGTCGGAGGCCGCGGTCATCTGGTGGAACTCGCCGAGCACCTGCTCCCCCAGCTCAGACCCAACCTTGCCGAGCGACGCGACCTCCTTGGCGATGCGCTCGATCTCGTCTTCCTGGAGATGCTTGAAAAGCTTGGAGGACGCCTCTTCGCCAAGCGCCATCATCACAATGGCGGCCTTTCGGGCCCCGCTAATCGACTTCGCTGCTGCGGTCATCGGAGGCTACCGCTCCTCATCCACCAGCAGGGACCGCACGAGCCGGGCCATGAGTTCAGGCTCTTCCTCGGCCTTCTTGGCGATGCGTCTGGTCAGGGCCGGCAGGCGCTGGGTCTCGGGACGCGGCAGCGCGAGGTCGGCGTCAAGTTGCGCTTCGATGTCGCCCTCCAGCTCCGCCACCGTCCGGCCAGCCTGCAGCGACGAGGTGGCCGGCTCGAAGTTGGCCGGGGCACGGCCGGCCGGGAAGGCCGCCCGCACCATCGGCCGCAGCACCATCGTGAAGGCCATCGTCGCCAGCATCAGCACGCCGGCCACGCGCAGGATTTGCGGCGCGCTGTCCACGACTTCCGGGGGAATACGCGTCCACCAGCCACCGGCCTCGGGCGCGATCTCGATCGGCGCCTCGTCAAACGCGATGTTCTCCACCGTGACCTGGTCACCGCGCGCGGAGTCGAGGCCAATGGCGGCGGCCACCAGCCGCTGCAGGCGTTCGATGTCCTGGGGGCTGCGCGGCTTGCTGGTCGCCGGCGCCTGCCCGTCACCTGGCGTGCGCAAGTCATCGACGATGACCGCCACCGACAGCCGCGCCAGTTGCCCCCGGGGCGCACTCGTGTGCCTCGTCACCTTGTTCACTTCGTAATTGACCGTTTCCGTGGACCGGCCCGACAGCGCCGGGGCGGGCGTCGCCGCCACGCCACGTGGGGTCTGGTTCACGGCCGGCACCGCGTTGGCGCGGGCGCCAGAAATGCCCAGCCCGCCCGAGGTACCGCCGGCATCGGTGCTCGACTGGCGGCTGCGGACGACCGTTGTCGGATCCCACCGCTCTTCGGTCTGCTCTTCGCTGTTGCCGTTCAAGCGCACCGACACATTCGCCCGCACGTGCCCGACGCCAACCACCGGCTCGAGCAGGGCGACGACCTTGGCCGAGAGGTCACGCTCCAGTTTCTGCTGGCGTTCGAGCGGCAGACCGGCGGTCGCCTCTTCGTCGCGCTCGGCGGTCTGAGAGAGCGGCCGGCCGAACGTATCGATGATGACCACCGACTCGGGCCGCAACGATTCGACGCTGCTGGCCACCAGTCCGGCGATGCCCGCAACGGTGGACGCCGCCAGCGGTCGCTTGCTGCGAAGCCTGAGCACCACGGACGCCTTCGCCTGCTGAACCGACTCGGTGAACAGGGAGTCCTTGGCGGGAGCGATATGAACCCGCGCGCTCGCCACCTCGGCAATCGTCGAGATCGTCCGGGCCAGCTCGCCCTCCAGCCCGCGACGGAAATTCACCTGTTCCAGGAATTGCGTGGTCCCGAACGCCGTGCGATCGAAGACTTCGAAGCCGACGCGACCCGTCGTCGGCAGTCCCTGCGCCGCCATGTCCAGCCGCAGCTCGTCCGCGCGCTCGGCCGGCACACGGACGGCCGTGCCGCCGGCATCGAGCACATACGGCACCTTGGCGTCCTTCAATTTCGTGACCACGGCGGCCGCCGATTCAGCATCAAGGCCTGAATAGAGCAGCGTGTATGTTGGAACATTGAGCCAGTAGGCCGAGCCCGCCACCAGCGCCACGACGCCGACGAAGACCGCAGCCAGCGTGGTTATCTGGCTGGCGGTCAGCGAAGCGGACAGGCGCTTGAGGTGCGCGAGAATCTGGTCAGGGTTCACGATGGCTGGGCGTTAAATGGGCATCCGCATCACGTCTTGATACGCCTGCACCAGCTTGTTGCGAATCTGAACGGTCAGCTGGAGCGTCGTTTCCGCGCGCTGCAGGGCAAGCATGGCCTCGTGAACGTCACCCTTGCCCTGCACCATGTCGCCGATGGCGGTGTTGGCCGCGCCAGCGGATTCGTCGACCGCCGCGAGCAGACCCGACAGCGAATCGGCAAACCCTCCGGATGAGCCCGAACCCGACGCGCTTCCGGGTGCCCCCGAGGTCGAGGGCGAGAGAGCCGACAGGGCGGCCGGGCGCGGTCCGATGGGCGTGGTCGCCATGGTTCTATCGACCCAGTTCCAGCGCGCGTTGGATGGTGTCGCGAATCACGGTGATCGCCATCAGGTTCGCCTGGTAGGCTCGCGCGGCGCCGAGCATGTCGACCATTTCCTCGGCAACATCGACATTCGGCACCGAGACATACCCTTCCGGATTCGCATCGGGATGCGATGGCTCGTAGCGCACGCGAAAGGGCTCCTGGTCCTCGACCACCTGCACCACCTGCACGCCTATCGTCCCGGCGTCGCCGAGTGCGGCCTCAAACGCGTTCACGGGGGCGGCCGCCAGGACCACTTCGCGCCGGCGGTAGGGCTGCCCGTCCGGTCCACGGGTGGACTCCGCATTGGCAAGATTCGAGACCGCGACTTCAATCCGAGCCCGTTGCGCGTTGAGCGCGGAGGCACTGGCCGTGACGGCGCTGCCAAGGGTGGACATGATTACCGACCCTCGTTAATGGCGTACCGAACCAATCGAAACTTCGCCGCCAGCGCCGTCTGCGCGGCGCTGAAGTCACCGGACGCGCGGTTCAGGGCGAGCAGTTCGCGGTCCAATTGGACGTTGTTGCCGTCGCGTCGTGACGCGAGTCCCTCCGCCTCCTGCGATGTCGGCGCACGGCCGGCGTCGGTTCCGCTGAGATGTCCGGCATGCGTCGTGGACAAGGAACCGATCTCGGCGCTCAGGGCATCGGCGAACGAGACGTCGCGCGTTCGATAGCCCGGCGTGTCGAGATTCGCGAGATTGCTCGCGGCCGCCGCCTGCTTCTGAACGGCAGTGGTCATTTGGCGGCGCAGGGCCGCCAGGATGGCACCGTCAGTAATGTCGCTCACGATAGCCATCAGCCAGCAAGACTGATGCCCGGTTCTGGCGTACGTCACTCGGCCCGCCGGCGCGAACAAAATCGGCCAGCGGCGGTGTCGGTGCACCGACATGATAGGACGGTGGACCGGTTTATTTGAGTGCGGTCGCCAGACGTGTTTCGATTCTCGCCAGGGACGCCTCGATTCGAATCAGGCGCCTCTCGTCAGGAGTTGCCGCGGTCTCTGGCGTCGTCTTGCCGAAGTGAGGATCGCTGTTTCTGCTATTTGACCTAACCTCGACAGGTCGACTGGGATTCCGGTTCGCGGCCTCCAACTGCGTGCGGTCCACGATCCGCCCGAGGACAACGTCCAATTGGCCCATTGAGAATGGTTTAGCTAGATAATCGTACGCGCCCACGCGGACGGCCTGCACGGCGGAATCGATCGACGCGTAACCGGTCACGATGACGACATAGCAATTCGGATTGGCGTGACGCGCCGCCTGAAGCACGGCGAAGCCATCAGCGCCGGGGAGAGTGAGATCGGTGATCACGAGTCCGAACCGCCCGTTCGACCGCTGCAAGGTCGCAACCGCCGCGCGTCCGTCGTTCGCCCCGGTCACAGGAATCCGTAACTCATTAAAATACGACAGGATAAGGTCGATGATGCCTTCATCATCGTCGACAACCAGAACCTCCCAGGGGAGACTTGCGGCGTCAATTGGCATAGTGGTTGCTAGTGTCGGTAGTCCGACTCCAAGTCGGACGCTCTGATCTACAATCGGCGCTGCACTAAGAAAGTGCAGTGAAGAAGCGAACCCAGTCTCTCACGGCTTGCATAGTTCATTCATATGTCACAGTGCCCCCAGCCCACCGTTCTGATCGTCGAGGATGAGACCGACCTCCGACAAATGATCGCCGACTCGCTCGAGGCCAAAGGCTTCGCCGTCGCCCAAGCGTCTGATGCCGCCGACGCCGCGGCGCGGCTGGAGAGTTTTGCCTACGACGGGCTGGTGGTCGATCTCCGCCTGCCTGATGCCGACGGGATGGACGTGCTTGACGCCGCCCTTGCCCGCTATCCCGAAATCCGCGCGGTCGTCATAACTGGATGGGGCGGAGTCGAGGAGGCGGTGAGGGCGATCAAGCAGGGCGCCATCGACTTTCTGATCAAGCCTTTCCAGATGGTGCAACTCGCACAGGTGCTCAGTACCGGTATCAGCGAACGCCGGCTCCAGCAGGAGAACGCCGAGTTGCGCGCGCGCCTGCACGACCGGTTCGGGTTCCCGAACGTCGTCGGCCAGAGCGCCGCGATGCAGCAGGTATTCTCGGCGCTCGAGCTGATTTCGCCGATGAACAGCACGGTCCTGATTCAGGGTGAAACGGGCACCGGCAAAGAACTCATCGCGCGGACGATTCACTACAACAGCCCGCGGCGCGACCAGCACTTCGTGGCGTTCAATGCCGCCGCGATTCCCGAGGGTCTTGTGGAGGCGGAACTGTTCGGCCACGTCAAGGGTGCCTTCACCGGCGCCGTGAATGGGCGGGTCGGGCGTTTCGAGCTGGCGCACAAGGGCACGCTGTTCATCGACGAGGTCGCATCCATGTCGCTCCCGCTGCAGGCCAAGCTGCTGCGGGCGCTGCAGGAGCGGGAAATCGAACGCGTCGGCGAGTCCCGCCCGTTCAAGTTCGACATTCGGCTGATTACGTCCGCTAACCTTGACCTTCGCCGGGCGGTCAAGGACGGCACCTTCCGCGAGGACTTGTTCTACCGCCTCAACGTGGTCCCCATCACCTTGCCACCGCTGCGAGCGCGGCGGGAGGACATTGCGCTGCTGGCGCAACACTTCGTGACGAAGTCGTGCAAGCACAACAGCGTCTCGCCGCGATCGATCAACCAGGCCGCCATTCGCTTGCTCATGGACCATCCGTGGCCGGGCAACATCCGGCAGCTCGAAAACGCGATCGAACACGCGGTGGCGGTGAGCGGGACGGCACGGGAAATCGGTCCGTCCATGCTGCCCGACGACCTGCGACACCCCGACCGTTCGAGCATGCTGGCGCCGGTCAGGATTCCGGACGAGGGCCTGGACTTCGCCGCCATCATGACGCAACTCGAACGCGAGTTGATCATGGGAGGACTCGAGAAGACTGGCGGCAACAAGCGTCAGGCCGCGCGGCTGCTCAACCTGAGCCGGACGACGCTCATCGACAAGCTGCAGCGACTGGGTGGCGCGGTCGGGATCTCAGCGGCGTGACACCGGCCACCGCAGCGTGAACGACGTTGCCGTCGCCGGTGTTGACGCGGCGGTCAGCGTGCCTCGATCACGCCCGGCCAGCCAGCGCGACACGTATAGCCCGATACCCAGATCGTCAACCACCCCCTCCGCGGACAGCCGCGGCTCGAAGATGGCCCCGGCCTGATCCCCGGGAAATCCCGGACCGTTGTCCGTCACGGTGATCGCGCCAAAGCCGTCGGCGCCGGCCAGCGTCAGCCGCAACGTGGCGCCGCCGACGCCGGTCAGCGCGCGCTCCGCATTGACGATGAGGTTCAGCACACTCTGAAGGACGCGCCGGCGGCATGCCTCAACCCTGACGCGCTCGCCCTCGATGACGGGTGCCAGTTGCAGCCGGTTGAGGTTGTGCCGGCGCAGCACCAGCGCACGTTCCGCCATCTCCATCAGGTCAACGGCCTCGACGGGGCCCTCGTTCTCTTTGGCAAATGCCGTCAGGTCGGCGAGCAAGGCGGTGGCGCGCTGGCTGTGCGCGCCGATCGCGGCGACGCGGCGAGCCCCGGCCTCGGATGGACCCGGCGCCGCCTGCAACAGCTCGGCGCTCCCGCTCACCACCTGAAGGGCGTTATTGACGTCGTGAATGGTGCCCGACAGGATTCGCCCCATCAGCGAGAGGCGATTCGCGCGTTCCAGCCACTGCGGCGTTGGCAGTTGCTCGGCCATTGATCTCATGCCTCGGAGCGGCCGGCGGCCGCGGGAATTGCCGATTCAACCCGGCGAAGCATCTGCCGATTCAATCCAGCGAGGACGTTCCTCTCATAGTTATCGGAGTGGCCATGCGTTTCTTGATTGTAGACGACTCGAGCACGATGCGGCGCATCATCATCAACACGCTCAACAAGCTGGGACACACCGAGTGCCTTGAGGCGGCGAACGGCCGGGAAGGCATCGACCGCCTCTCCACCACTCCGGTCGACCTCGTGATCACCGACTGGAACATGCCGGAGATGAGCGGCATTGAGTTCGTCAAGGCGGTCCGTGCCAATGACGCCACCAGGAAATTGCCCGTGCTCATGGTGACGACCAATGCCGCGGAGGATGACATCAAGGAGGCCTTGCGGGCCGGCGTCAACAACTACGTCGTCAAACCGTTCACGCCCGACACCATTAAAGACAAGATCGCGTCCGCCATTGGGGCGTGACCCGGACCGCCTATCAAGAGCCATCATGACCATCTCCGCCGATCTGATCACCAGTCTTGTCGCCGCCACCGAAGAAGTATTCGAGACCATGATCTTCAAGCCGCTCGTACGGGTGCCACCCAACGGGGACCACCGCGGCCCCAGACAATCCGGTGTCGTCGCCTCGGTGGCCTTCGCCGGACACCGCCGCGGCCTGGTGTCGATCCACAGCTCACTGGATGCGGCACGGAACATCACCGGCGCGATGCTGGGAATGCCATGCGAGGCGGTCAATGGTGAGATGGCCGACGCCATGGGAGAGGTCGCCAACATGGTGGCGGGAACGTTTCGCAACAAGCTGGCCGCGGTGGAGCCGGCCTCGAACATCGCGGTCCCCATGGTGACGATAGGTTCCGACTTCATGACGACGTATTCGCACGCCGTCGCCCGAGCCGACTGCGCGTTCGAAATGGAAGGGCACTGCGTGTCGGTTGACCTCATCCTGATCGGTAACGAACCGGCCCGGACGCGGCCCGCCTGAGTCCGGCTCACGGACGGGCCGATCCCACTGCCGTTCGGGCTAGTCGTCCGACTTGCGCGGGCGCAGGTTCTGCTGCAGGATGCGCTTGCGGAGGCGGATGCTCTTCGGCGTCACTTCCACCAGTTCGTCGT
>CAYHCX010000115.1:5838-10981 GCA_964355095.1 uncultured Acidobacterium sp. | reverse complement strand
TGGTCTGGCTGCGCGCACTTCAAGCCGGAATTGAATAGTCCCGAGGCGCCCTAGGCACCTTAGGCACCTTGGTTAGGGTTCTTCGGGAGCGGTGAAGCTGACGTGCGTCTTGGTGAGCTCCGAGAGGCGGATCGACATGTTGATGTCGGCCCTCAGGTAATTAACCGCCCAGTTGGCGCCGTCGCCGGCCCGGTTCTGCCGGAAGGCGACGCGGCAGAATTGGAACCCGCCGTCGAAATCTCCAGGGGTGGCGAACTCGAGGGTGAAGCCGCCGTGGTCAGGTCCGTTCTTTGGGCGGAGCGGGCACGTCCGGACGAGGCGGGATGCGCAACTGCTTGGCGCTCTCGCGAACTCGTTCTGCCATGCGGATCTTCTCCGGCCACGTCAGCGCCTGGCGGCTCTTCTGCCATTGCGCCTGACGTTTCAGCATTCCCTCGAGGTCAGTCATTCAGGAGCCTCCGCTCAAAACGCTGCCAGGCCTCGGCGAGGCCGTGCCGCGCGGCCAGAGCCCTGATGGATTCCCGGCTGACACTGCCGGATTCGAGCAACGCCAGGACGCGCGTGAGGTCTTTGGCGCGCCCGACGCTCAGCGCGATGACCGCCAGGTGGTCGGCGCCGACGACGCGCAGGGCCACGCCCTCGAAATCGGCGGTGGCAGCCTGCTCCATGGCCTCTTGGGTCAACGGGCTGAACGCCGGCACGAACTGGGTGGGCCACGCGCCGACGCGAACGGCTTCGCCCTCAGGTTGGTAACCCCTCGCGGCGCAGAACTCGTAGATGGCGCCCAGGACGTCAAGCTGGTCCGTGGCGGCCGGGGCCACGAGCACGTCGGCGTCGAGCGTCGCCACCGGCTCGGTATAGCGCATCTGCGCGGTGGCGCCGAAGACGGCGTAATTGCGGATCACACCCGTTCGCTGCATGTCATTCAGCAACTGGGCCAACTCCTTCACCTCCGCATTCTACCGAACCGGTTCCAGATCCCTGAACATTGTTTCGGGCGTCATCGGCTGGCCGTGCCGTGGCCGGCGCGGTTATGCGCCGGACGGGCCGTCTGCGACAGGCCGGCTCGCGATCATCGCCGCTGCCGGTCTGGCTTGAGTATTTTTGCTGGGCATCGATACCGCGTCCGAGCTGGCCAAGTCGCCGTTTGCGGGCAGCCTGTTCGAGGGCTTCGTCGCGTCGGAGATCGTCAAGGCGCAGGTGAACGGCGGAGGGAGGCGGGAGATCTACCACTTCCGCGACGAGCAGGGACTCGAGGTGGACTTCGTGGTGCCGAGACGTGGCGGGTCTCTCGCGCTGGTGGAGTGCAAGGACACCCGGACGGTGAGGCCCGCGATGGCGGCGCCGATGCTGCGCCTGCGCGCCGCTCTCGAACAACACCGCCAGGGCACCAAGGTGACCATGTCGCTCGTGCATCAGGCGCCGAAAGTCGCGAGCGGGACCGAGGCCGTGGCGCCGGGCGTCCGGGCCCAGACGTGGCGCCACTTCGTCGAGGAGTTGTGACTTGGACCTCAGACCGGCGCTTGCGCAGCGACGGCATCGGTTTGCCGGCGAACAGGGGAATCCGTCCGCCACGCTGACTTTGGCGGAGAACCGCCATCGCTGACAATTCGGCCAGACAATTGCATGCACCTCAAGCATGGGCGCCAGATTGAGCCTCCCGAGACTCGTACTTCCCGTCGTGCTTCTCCTTCTGGCCCCGTGGCCGGCCGCCGCCCAGAGCCGACCGCCGGTCGGGGTCGCCTTCGGGGGCGGCAGCGCCCATGGGCTTGCACACGTGGGCGTCATCCGCTGGCTCGAGGAGCACCACATCCCGATCGACCGTGCCGCCGGCACCAGCATGGGGGCGCTCGCCGCGGGTTTCTTCGCCACCGGCATGCCGGCCGCCGAGCTCCAGAGCTTGCTCCACGACATGGACTGGAACACCGTCTTCGCGGCGTCCACCTTCCAGTTCAAGAACGTCCGCCGGAAATCCGATGCCCGTTCATTTCCATCCCGCATGGCTTTCGGGTTGAAGGGCGGTCTGAGCGCGCCGACCTCACCGAATACCGGTCAACAGATCGATCTCCTGCTCAAACGGATCGCCGCGCCGTACTACGCCGTGGCGTCTTTTGACGACCTGCCCACGCCGCTCCGCGTGGTCGCCGTGGACCTTCTGACGGCGAAGCCCATCGTTCTTGAACGCGGTTCGCTGGCGCTGTCAATGCGCGCCTCGATGTCGTTCCCCGGCATCTTCCCTCCGGTGCAGATGGACGGCCGCGTGCTGGTGGACGGCGGCGTCATGAACAACCTCCCCGCCGACATCGTCCGCGACATGGGCGCGGCCCACGTCATTGCGGTGAACGTCAACGACCTGGCGGACCTCCAGACGGTGAACTATTCCGTGTTCGGGTTGATGGGCGCCGCGCTCGACGCGATGATGCGATCGAATACGCGGACGACGATAGCGGCGGCCGACGTCATCATCAACGTGCCCATGGCCGGTTTCTCGTCGACCGACTTCAGCAGGAGCGATGCGCTCATCGAGGCGGGCTACCAGGCCGCCGAGGCCATGCGGGAGCAGTTGCTGCCCTTGGCCGTGAGCGAGGCCGAGTGGGCGCGCTGGGTCGAGCATCGGCGGGTGGCGCGAAAATCAGCGGACCTGACGCCGGCATCAGTCGAGGTGCGCGGCCTGGCCGCGGCGGACTCGCGCCGCCTCGAACACCTGCTCGCGCACCACGTCGGCCGCCCGCTCGATCCCGCCGCGATCGAGCGCGACCTGGGCCAACTGTCGGCGCTGGACCGCTACGAACAGATCTCGTGGCATCTCATCACGACCGCAAGCGGCGCGCCAGGCCTCGAAGTCGAGGCCACGGCCAAGCCGTACTCACCTCCCTTCCTGATGTTCGGACTAAACGTCGAGAACACGACGTCCGATCAATTTCGCGTCGGCGTGACGAGCCGCTTCCTGACGTTCGACGCGGTGGGTTCAGGGTCGGAACTGCGTCTCGACGCCACCGTGGGCTCAGACCCCGGCGCCGCCGCCTCGCTGTACGTTCCGTTCGCAGGCGCCATCTTCATCACGCCTTACGGCAGCCTGACGAAGCGCACGTTCAGCGTCGTCGATAGCGGCGCGGACATCGCGCAGTATGGACAAACCGAATGGGAAACCGGCGTCGACCTCGGCGTCAACCTCGGCCGCAACAGCGACGTGCGGGTCGGTGCGTCGCTCGGACACCTCGCGGCCCGCGTGCACATCGGCAACCCGGGGTTGCCGGAATTTCGCGGACGACGGACGGTGGCGTACGCCAGTTGGCGGCTGGATACCCAGGATCGGGCGGTCGTGCCGACGCAGGGCCTGCTGGCCCGGGCCGCGTACCGCCACTTCATCGCCGGCGCCGGCGTGACGGAGCCTGACGCGGGCGAGCGTTCCAGCACGGGTACCGGCCAGTTGAGCGCGGAGGCCAACCAGTTCTGGACCTTCAACGACCACCACCGATTGTTCGTGCTGGCCGGCGGAGGCACCTCGGTGCGCCACCAGCCGTTGATCGTCGATCGGTTCGAGCTGGGCTCGCCCATGCACCTCGGCGCCTACAGCGCGGGCGAGCTGGCCGGAGACCATTACCTCATTGCCACGGCAGGCTACCTGCGGGAGCTGACGCGGCTGCCGGAGTTCCTGGGCGGGCCCATGTATGCCGGCGCGTGGCTGGAAGCCGGCGACGCGTTCGACGATCGCCAGAAGCTGTCATGGCGAACCAACGCCACCACCGGTTTCATCATGGACACCTTTGCCGGCCCATTGCTGCTGGCCGCCAGTTACGGGTCGGGCACCCGCTGGCGAGCCTACGTCTCAATCGGGCGGATGTTCAGGTAAATTAGGCGGATGCAACCAATCCTGTTCGGCCTGTTCACCGTTGGCCTGCTGACCGCTTCGCTCCAGGGGCAGCAGCCTGCCGCGCCGGCCGCCGCGCCGGATCCGATCCGGACGCTGGTCGGCCGGCTTGATCTCGAGAAGTACAAGGCCACCGTCAAGGGCCTCACGCAGTTTGGCGATCGCCGGCAGGGCACCGAGCGCAACCGCAAGGCGGTGGACTGGATCGAGGCGCAGCTCAAGAGCTACGGCTGCACCAACACCGAGCGGATCAAGTACACCTACACGACGACGCCGCGGAACCCGAACGCCGGGGCCCAGCAACGCCCGGCGCCGGACCCCGACGCGATCCCCACCGCCCAGGGCGGCGGACGGCCGCGGGGCGTGCGCGCTCGTACCGGCGTCAACAACGATCCCATGAAGCAGCCCGACGAAAAGCTGCGCGCGCTCAACACCGAGCCCGCCACCGACGGCCCGCGCGAACAGGTCTACTGCACCAAGATCGGCGCCACGCGGCCCGGCGAGATGTACATCATCGGCGCGCACATGGACGGCCACGGCTGGGGCGAGGCCGCCAACGACAACGGCTCGGGCACCGCGCTGGTGATGGAGCTGGCGCGCGTCTTCAGCTCACCCGACGTCGTCACCGATCGATCGATTCGCTTCGCGTTGTGGAACAACGAAGAGACCGGGCTCAATGGCGCCCGCGCTTACGCCGAGCAGCGCGCCGCGCTGCAGGGCAAGGAGGATCCGCCGGGGTCGGGCCGCTATCCCGAGCCGACGTGGATCGGGATGATCCAGCACGACATGATGATGTTCGACCACGGCATGCCGCGCGCCGACGGCACGCTCAGCCCCGAGCAGCGGCCGGAAGCCGACGTCAACATCGAGTTCCAGGTCAGCTCGAAGTTCGTTGCCGGCGCGAAGGAGCTGGCGTGGGCGCTGCATGCGGCGAACGAGAAGTACGCCACCGACTACCCGTCCAACGTCGGCTCGCGCATGACCAACACCGACTCCACCGCGTTCATGGACCTGGTGCCGTCGATCAGCCTGCGGGAGAACGAGCGCGGCATCCACACCGGCAACGGCTGGAACCCGCACTGGCACCAGCCGACCGACGTCTTCGCGACCTACTCGGACAAGGATTTTCGTTTGGGATTGAACGCGGCGCAGACCACGCTCGCGGGTGTCGCGCAGTTGACCGGCGCGAAGCTGAAGTAAGAATGACCGTAGGGCTTCGGTAGGAGGGCGATGACCGTAGGGCTTCGGTAGGAGGGCGATGGCTTTAGCCGT
>CAYHCX010000115.1:0-5738 GCA_964355095.1 uncultured Acidobacterium sp. | reverse complement strand
CCGTAGGGCTTCGGTAGGAGGGCGATGGCTTTAGCCGTCGCCGCCAAAAGACGAAAGGCCGGGGGTTAGCCCCGGCCTTTGTCGTTGTCGGAAGTGTCTGAGTCCTCGGTTGGCTCGTCAACCAAGTCATCGAGCCACGGATTGGGCTGCGGACCGGGGACGATGCCCGCGATGTCCGGATCCACTCCACTGGGGTCGTTCGGGCCAACCTGACTGCGCCGCTGCTTGGTTTCTTCGCGGCGAACCACTTTCTGCTTCTGCTTCTCGACGCGCGCACGTTCGCGTTCGCGTTTGCCTCGGCCGAGGGGTCCTCGTGTAGCCATTTAGCGTCAGACCTGCCAGCTTACCAGCGGGGCTCTCGCCGTCCGCCGGCGCCACCGCCGCCGCCGCGGTTGCCACCGAAGCCACCACCGCCGCCGCGGTTACCGCCGCCGCCACCGCCACCGAAGCCACCACCGCCGCGGGCTTCCTTGGGACGCGCTTCGTTCACAGTGAGTGTCCGTCCGCCCAGCTGCGATTCATGCAGCTCGGTGATGGCCTTCTGCGCGCCCTCGTCCGTGGCCATTTCCACGAATCCGAAACCACGGGCACGTCCGGTGGCCATGTCGCGCATCACCGTGACCGATTCCACGGGGCCGACTTTTTCGAACAACTCCTGAAGATCCTGCTCCGCCGCGGTGTAGGGAAGATTCCCCACGTACAACTTCCGACCCATCGTCTTCTCCTCGTCTCGCTACGCGAGAACGCTTGCCACAGCCCTTGCGGACTGCCGGCCGCTGGCAGTGACCCGCGGTCCAAAACTGACCCGTCGGGGCGGCGCGTTACTGAAGGCTGTCGTCAAACCGAGACAAGTGAAGACAGAACCCAACCGGCCCTGAAACACGGAAGGCCGCCCTGGGCGGCCCTCCCCTACAGCACCCTTGAGTCTACCAGAAATCGGCCGGCGGCCGGACCGGCCCGACCCTCGGCGTGCACTAACGGTTGGGCTGGGAACAATGCCTTCGCGGATAATGGACGCCCCAGTGTTTTGGCAAACCACGCTTCAGGCCGCGGCGCTCTTCGCCTCCACCGGGCTGTCGATTTCGGCCGTCGTCATGGCGCGCACCCGGCGCGGCGTCCACGGCAGCGCGGCGTTCAGCTGGTTGACGACTGCGGTCGCGCTGTGGAGCTTCACCAGCGCCATGCACACGCTCGTCGGCGATACCGGCGCGCGCATCCTGATTGCCAAGGTCCAATACCTCGGCGTCGCCCCGATCGGCGCCCTGTGGCTGATCTTCACCAGCCAGTATAGCCGGGCGTCGTGGCCGGAAAACCGGGTGTTGCGCGCGGCGATCTGGATCGTCCCCGCGATCACTTTGGTGCTCGCTGCCACCAACGAATATCACCACGTGTACTGGGCCGCCATCACGGAGGTGGCCACGCCGCTCGGCACCCGCCTCGTCTACACCGGCGGGCCGTGGTACTGGGTGCACGTCGCCTACAGTTACCTGCTGATGGCCTTCGGCACCCTGATCCTGGTGCGCGGCCTGCGGCGGTTCCCGCCGCCGTACCGGCGGCAGACGGTGCTGATGATCACCGGCGCGCTGGTGCCGTGGATCAGCAACATCCTCTACGTCGCGCGCGTCCTCCCGGCCACCGGGCCCGACCTCACGCCCATCGCCTTCACGGTGTCGGGCGTCTGCTTCACCTGGGGCCTCTACCGCTACCGCCTGTTCGGGCTCGTGCCGGTGGCGCGCGACATGGTGGTCGACAGCATGGACGACGGCGTGCTGGTGCTCGACGCGCAGCGCCGCATCGTTGACATCAACGCCGCGGCCGAGCGCTACACCGGCTGCACGCTGGCCAGCCTGGGCCGGCCCGTGGACGAAGTGGTGTCGTGGTGGACCGCGGCAGTGGCCGACGACCGCCCGCTCACCGACGGACAGCCGGCCATCGTCAAGGTCGAACCCGGCCCGCGCTACTTCGAGGTGAAGGTGACACCGGTGCGCGATGCCAAGCGCCACTTCGCCGGCTGGCTGGTGGTCGTGCACGACATCTCGAGCCGCCGGCGCACCGAGGCCGAGCGCTACGCGTTCGATCGGCGCCTGCAGGAACAGCAGAAATCCGAGAGCCTGATGGTGCTGGCCGGCGGGATCGCGCACGACTTCAACAACCTGCTCACCGGCATTCTCGGCAACGCCGAATTGCTGGCCATGCAGGCGCCGCAGGATTCGAGCCAGCAGCGCGCCGCCGAAGCCATCCTGATCGGCGCGCAGCGCGCCGCCGACCTGGTGTCGAAGATGCTGGCCTACGCCGGCGGCGGCCGGGTCGTGGCCGAACGCGTCGACCTCGATGCGCTGGTCCGTGAAATGGTGGACCTGCTCGTTGCCTCGGTGGCGCGCGACTGCACGCTGACCTACCAGAGCCCGGGGTCGCTGCCGCTGGTCGAGACCGACCCCACGCAGATCCGGCAGGTCGTGCTCAACCTCATTGTCAATGCCACCGAAGCCGTGGACGAGCACGGCGTGGTCACGGTGGCAACCGGCGAGGAGATGCTCGACCGCGCCATGCTGAAGAACATGACGTTCGGCAATGACGTCACGCCCGGACGCTACGTGTTCATCGACGTGGTCGACAACGGCGTCGGCATCAGCGAGCACACGCTGGCGCGCATGTTCGATCCGTTCTATTCCACCAAGGACCAGGGCCGCGGCCTGGGGATGGCGGCCGTCCGCGGCATCGTGCGCAGCCACCAGGCCGCGCTTCGCGTCACCACCGCCGAAGGTCAGGGCACGCGCTTCCGGGTCTGGTTCCCGCTGGTCCTGTCCAACCAATCGACCAAGGCGGCGAACGAATCGACGCGCGGGCAGTCAACCGTCCCGTAAAGTCCCGCCACGTCGAACAGCACCGCCTCGCGCAGGCCGGCGCGGCGGGCGCCCACGACGTCCACGTGATACAGGTCGCCGACGTGCATGGTGCGCGCGGCGCTCGCCCGCGCCTGCTCGAGGGCGATCTGGAACAACCGCGGGTCCGGCTTCTCGACGCCCCACTCGTGTGAGTCCAGCACGTGATCGAACCAGCGCGTGAGATCCAGGCGATCGAACAGGTGCTTGAGGCGGCCGTTGGCGTTCGACACCACGACCAGCCGCAGGTCTCGCGCCCGCAGCGCCGCCAGCGCCGGCACCACGTCCGGCTCGACGTGTTCCCACAGATTCTCGACCTTGTGATACTCGCGCAGCTCGGCCAGCGCCGCGTCGGTGCCGGCGTTCTGTTCGACGCCGGCATGCCGCAGCACGAGGTTGAAATAGAGCCACCCTCGCGACCGGTCGTCGGTGGCGTCAATCACCGAGGCCTGATCCAGTTCGTGGGTCGCGCGCTGCTCGGCCGTGGCGAGCGCCGCCGGAGTCACGGTGGCGCCGTGACGCACCAGCGCGCCGGCCACGCGCGTCCACGAGGGATGACAGAGGACGCCGCCGGCGTCCAGGAACACGGTGTCGATCGACATCAGCCGCGATCTTAGCGGATATAATCGCCAGCATGCCGGACGCAGTCGGCCGCCAACGCTCCCACCTGTGATGTTCACTCGCGCTCTTGTGCTTCTCGCCATCCTGGCGTTCCCAACTTCAGCGTTCGCCCTCAAGGGCCGCGTCGTCGATCAACAGGGCCAGCCCGTGGCCAACGCCACGGTGTCGATCCTGGGCCGTCCGGGCGAGGCCATCACCGACGCCGACGGCCGCTTCGAGTGGCAGCCCGATCCGCCAACGCCGTTTGAAGTGCTGATCATCGACCAGGCCGGCAACTACGCGCGGCCGGTGCTGATCGAGCGGCTCGAGGCCGGCCAGGAACTCACGGTCACGATCCAATCGCTGCTGAGCGAGTCGGTGACGGTGTCCGGATCGGCGCCGAGCATCGAGGCCACCCCCGGTGCGGCAACCACGAGCATCAGCGGGCGCGATGTGACGGCGCGCCAGCCCACCAACCTGATGCAGGCGATCGAGAACGTCGCCGGCGTCAACCAGGTCTCTGAAGGCCAGGCGGCCGTCCCGGCGATTCGCGGGCTGGCGCGCGGCCGCACGCTGATCCTGATCGACGGCGCCCGCGTCAGCTCGGAGCGCCGCGTCGGCGCCAGCGCGACGTTCCTGGACCCCTCGCTGATCGAAGGCGTGGATGTGGCGCGCGGACCCGGGTCGGTGGCCTACGGGTCCGACGCGTTCGGCGGCGTGATCTCGGTGCGCACGCGACGCGTGGCGCCCGGCTCGCCGTGGGCGGCGCAGCTCTCGGGGACCCTCGGCGCCGGCGTGCCGGAGCGCCGCGGCTCGGTCGAGATTTCCAAGGGCCTGCCCGAGGGTGGGTTCCTGATTGCGGCGCACTCGCGGCAGGCCGACGATTGGCACGGTCCGGCGGCGACGGTCTTCAACTCCGGATTCGCGGACCACGGCGTCATGGTCCGCGCCGAGCACAAGGCCGGCGCCGGCGTCCTCAGCGCGGGCTGGCAAAGCGACTTCAGCCGCGACATCGAGCGCCCGCGCAACAACTCGCGAACTGTGCGGTTCTTCTATCCCACCGAAGACTCGCATCGCTTCACGACCGGCTACGAAGCGCGCGAGGCCGCCGGCTTCCAGCGGCTCGGCGTCACCGGCTTCATGGGCAGCTACGCGCAGGTCACCGACCAGGACCAGTTCGCGACCGCCACGAACGGTCGCGTCATCGAGCGGGCCGAGGTGTCGGCCAAAGACTTCCAGGTGCGCGGGTTTGGCGAACGCCTGATTGGCAAGTCGCGCCTCGAGGTGGGCCTTGATGTGAACGGCCGCGCCGGCCTGCACGCGGTCGATGACCTGATTACCCACAACCTGGCCGGTGACGTCGTCAGCACGCGTCCCAATGTGTCGGTGGATTCCGCCGGTCGCACCGACACCGGCGCGTATGTGTCGATCGACTCGGCCGTCGCAGCCAGGCTGGTGCTGGGCGCCGGCGTCCGCGCCGACTACGTCACTACCAGGAACGAAGGCGGCTACTTCGGCGATCGCTCCACCGGGAACGGCGCCTTCTCGGGTTTCGCCTCGGCCACGCTCGGCAGCTTCAAGGGCTTCAGCCTGACCGGCCAGATCGCGCGGGGCTTCCGCGATCCGGTGCTGTCGGATCGCTACTATCGCGGACCGACGGGACGCGGCTTCATCACCGGCAATCCCGACCTCGACCCGGAGACGAGCATCCAGGGCGACGTCGCGCTGCGCTACCTGGCGCCGCGCTTCCGGGTGGCCGCCTTCTACTACGAGTACCGCATCCACGACCTGATCGAGCGCTACTCGACCGCCACCGATTTCTTCTTCTTCCGCAACCGCGGCACGGCGCGCATTCGCGGCTTCGAGATCGAAGGCCAGGCCGACCTCGGCGCCGGCGTGTCATTGGAGCTGGCGACACAGGTGGCCGAAGGCCGCGCGCTCGACGACCACGCCTACCTCGATGACGTGTCGCCGGTGAACCTGTCGGTGGTGCTGCGCAAGCAGGTCGGCGAGCGGGGGTTTGGCCAGGTGCGGGCGGCGTACTTCTCGGACGACGACCACTTCGGGCCGACGGAGAGGGCGGTGCCCGGCTACACGTTGATCGACGCCGCCGCCGGCGTGAAAGTGGCGAAGCCGCTCGAGTTACGCATCCAGGCGCGCAACCTCCTCAACCAGGAGTACTACGCGAGCCAGGACGTCCGCACCGTGTTCGCGCCCGGCCGCTCGGCGTCGATCGTCGCCACGGTGAAGTTCTGA
>CAYHCX010000114.1:6343-11430 GCA_964355095.1 uncultured Acidobacterium sp. | reverse complement strand
ACGGGTGCACGATCAGCGGCGTCGAGCCGTAGTCGGCGCGCCACACCCGCACCATCTCCGTCAGCGTCGCCCACACGAGATCACCCTTCGCCACATCTTCCTGAAACTGATCGATCAGCAGCCCCGCGCGCGGAATCAGCGTCGGGTCGCTGTCGAGTTCGCACTGCGGGATCATGATGGTCGCGGTATACATGCGCCCGGCCTCGAGGCGCCCTTCACGCAGCGACGCGAGCAGCGACGCGATTGGCTCGGGATCCGCCGCGTGCTCGATGCCGGGGTAATTGCCCACGTTGAGCAGCGTCTGGTTCGGATCATCCTGCTCGAACGCCTCGGCCGCCTTCGGCCGCCAGATTCCCGAGGCATTGGAATCGCTCGTGTGACCGGCCGACCCGCCGCCCCACAACTGCGTCGCCGTCCAGGTGTGGTCGGGGTACTTCTTTCCCTTGAGCGGGTCGCGCAGCCGGATCCACGACTGGTTCCGGACCGGCGACATGATGAAGCCACCGACGATGCCGTTGGGCGGCACGTTGAACTGCGACAGCAGGTAAGCGATGTCGGCGTAGTTGTAGCCGCGCTTCTCGTGCGAGTGGGCGTCGACCTGGATGTGGCCCGGGGCGAACGTGTTCAGGTAATGAACAAGGTTCAGGCCCTGGGTGGCGTCCCGTTCCGCCGCCGTCTCCCAGTCGTTCATCCGCAGCAGAAACTCGTATTCGGTCTGGAAGTCCCAGGTCGCGTGCTTGTCCCAGATCACGTTGGCCAGCGCCAGCACCGCGGCGCGGTTGCTGGCGAAGCGTGCCGGGTCGGTCATCACCGGCGCGCAGGGCTCGTTGCTGATCGATTCCTCGTTGTGCGACACGAACGTGACGAAAATTCGCGTGCGGTCCGCCCCGATCAGGATGTCTTGCATCAACCACAATCCGCCCAGGATGGCGGCCGTCACGATGACCCAACTGATGCGACGCATAATCACCCCCACCTACGCCACCATCCGCTGCCAGTCGTGGCTGTTCGCGATCGGCACCCGGCTCCGGATCGACGCCGCGTAGCGGACCGTTGATTCGTACAGACTCCAGACCTGCTGCTGCGCGTCGGACGACAGCAGCGGCGACTTCAACGCCGTGTTCCACGGCGGGCCTTGCCGCGCCCCCTTCGCCAGGTAGACCGTCGTCCACGCCGAGTCTTCGGCGAAGAAGTCGTTGTCGTGCATCTTGACGCCGACCACGAACGGCGCCCGGCCGCCGGCCGCGGTGGGCGCCGCCGCGATGGCTTCGTCGAGCACCTCGGTGGCGCCGCGCCCGACGAGCTCGAACAGCTTGAGGTCGTAATGTTCGGGGCGCACGTAAAGGCCGTTGCGAGTGTCGCCGAGGTTGGCGGCGCGGCCGTGCACCACGCCAAACCGCGCGCCCAGCATCGACAGCACCGCATCCGCGGACGCCTGCAGCGTGGCGCCGGCCACCAGGATGCCGACCGAGGGCGGCGCGTAGCCGGCCACGCTCGCGAGCTTCGCGTATCCGCCCGCGGCCGTGGTGGGCTGGCCGGTGGTCAGGTCGAGGCCATGCGTTTCGTAGGTGTGGATCGTCGAGCGCTGCTGGTCGCTGGACATGCTGCTCATGCCGAGCCAGTCGAAGCTGGCGTGGTACGGCAGCGGCGGGCGGCCGTGATAGCCGAGGCACACCACCTGCGACGTGAACAGCCGCCGCAGCAGGTCCATGTACTGTGCCTCGTAGAGATCGACCAGGGTTGAGGTCAGCGAGATGTCGATCGGCACGTCCAGCGACTCGTGCAGGTCGATGACCCGCCATACCAGCTCGGCCGACTGCTGGGGATAGGCGAAGTCCTGCGTGTTGAGCGCGAAGAAGTTGTAGACCTGTGAGAATTGCGCCCGGAGGGTGGCGCCACCAGGAAAGCAGACTCCGGCCGCGGCCATCGCGGCGGTCTGGAAGAATTGTCGGCGCGTCACCATGCTCGGCCCTCCTGCCTGGGTTAGACCGGGCGGAGCGGCGGAGGTTTAGTGCGCGGGCGTGCTCAGATCGTGACGGCCTTTTCGACCATGAAGATGTTGTTCTCGGTCTCCTGGATGGTCACTTCAATCGTGTAGCGCACGCCCCGGCCTGGGTACTGCTTCCGGATCAGGTCGGCGACGCCGTCGAACACGTAGTGGGCGACGTTCTCCACACTCGGGCCCTTGCCCTTCAGCATCACGACGCTCTCGGGCTCGAACAGCTCGGCGTCCAGGAAGGTCGCGTCCTGTTCGGTGACCAGCATCTTGTGGTCCATGAAGCGCATCACGTTCTTGAGGTCGCCGAAGTCGATCGACATGTCGAGGTCGTCGCGCGGCAACTCTTCGGCCGACACCATCACCTTCCCCCGCCAGGTATGCCCGTGCACCCACTTGCACTTGCCCGGGTAGCCAAGCTGGCGGTGGCCGGTGTTGAACTTGGTGGTGACGATGATTTTCTCCATGGCAGATTCGATTATAGACTTCCGCCATGCCTCGGGTCTGCGCCGAAGTGCGCGCGCTGGCGCGAACCGCAGCGGCCAGTTCACGGTCGCCTGATCAACAGATTCTCCTTACTCGTAGCGGAGAGCATTCATCGGATCGATCTTCGAGGCGCGCAGTGCGGGAATGAAGCCCGCGCCGAGCGCCACGATGGCGAGGGCGATGGTCGAGGCGCCGAGCACCAGGGGATCATATCCCTTCATCTCGAACAGCAGCGACTCGGCCAGCCGGCCGACGCCGAGGGCGATGACCAGGCCGATGACGCCGCCAACCAGCGCCATCATCGCCACCTGCCTCATCACCATGCCGCGGACGCGGCCGCCGTCAGCGCCCAGGGCCATGCGCAAGCCGAACTCGCGCGTGCGCTGCGCCACGGTGTAGGCCAGCACGCCGTAGAGGCCGACCGCCGCCAGCAGCGTGGCCAGCAGCGCGAACCCGAACGACAAGGTGGTAATCAGGCGATCGAGGAACACGTTCTCCTGCACCTGCATCGCCATGGTCTTGAGGTTTTCGATTGGCAGGTTCGGATCGAGCTGCTTCATCAGGGTCGGGATCGACGACAACAACTGCTCCGATGGCAGCGCCGTGCGCACGTAGAAGTAGGCGAACCCCAGGCGTTCTTCCTGCCGGTAGGGACGGAAGTACTGCGCCGGGACCACGCGCTTGACGTCACTGTACTTGGCGTCGCGAACGATGCCGACGATCTCGGTATCGAGGGCGGCGCCCCGGCTGCCGGTGGCGACGCGCTTGCCGATGGCGTTGTCGGGCAGGTTGAACTTCTTGAGAAACGCCTGGTTGACGATGGCCACCTTCGGGGCGGTGCCGGCATCCGCGAGCGTGAAGTCGCGTCCCGCAATCAGGGGCATGCCCATGGTCTTGAAGAAACCGGGGCCCACGGCGTTGAACGCCGACGAGGTGTTGGTGTCGGGCCCGGCTTCGAACCCTTCCACCGCCATGCTGTTGTTCCAGTTGTCGCCGGCCAGCACCGGCACGATCGCGGCCACGGCGCCGGTGACGCCGGGCAGGGCCGCCAACTGTTCTTCGAGGCGCGTGAACAACTCGCGCGTGCGCTCGCTCGAGTACGAGTTCAACTCGGGCGCCAGGCTGAAGAGCACCAGGTGATCGGGATTGAGCCCAAGGTCGACGCGGCTGACGTTGAACAGGCTCTTGGCAAACAGGCCCGCGGGCACCAGCAGGGCCATCGACATCGCGATCTGCACGGTGGCCAGGGATGTGCGGAACCGGCGTGCCGCCTTGGCGCCGCCCGGTTGACCCGCCTGGTTCTTGAGCGTCGATGCCAGGTCGGGACGCGTGCTGTGCAAGGCCGGGAACAACCCGAAGGCGATGCCGGTGCCGAGCGCCGCCAGGCCGGCAAACGCCAGCATCGTGGGATCCAGTGTGAAGGCCACGATCGCGGCCGCCTCGGGTGGCAGGATCGACCCGATCAGATCCAGGGTCCACTTGGCCACGAGCAGACCGCCGATGGCACCAAGCGCCGCCAGCAACACCGACTCCGTCAGCAGTTGCGTGATCAACTGGCGGCGGCTCGCGCCAATCGACAGGCGCACCGCCATCTCGGCGGCGCGTCCGGCGCCGCGCGCCAGCAGCAGGTTGGCGATGTTGGCGCAGGCGATCAACAGCACCGTGCCGGTCACCGCCAGCAGGATGGTCAGGGGCGTGCGCGCCTCGGTATGCACGTCACTCTGGCCGCGCTGGCCGGGCGTCATGGTGATCTCCTTCGACTTGAACCGCGCCATCGTCTGGTCGCTCATGCCCTTCTGGAGCGGCGCCTCGACGTCGTTGATGATGGCGCGATAGGGGCCATTCAGCGCGACCCGCGCCTGATCCAGCGTGACACCGGGCTTGAGCCGCGCGAACGCGTAGATCCAGTAATTGCGGCGGTTGTCGAACCCGGTAAAGCCCGGCTGCATCACGCCGCGCATGCTGAGCGGCACGAACACATCTGCGCTGATGCCGAGGGTCGTGCCCTTGAAGCCGGGGGGCGCGACACCGATCACCGTGACAGCCTGGCCGTTGACGATCAGGGTCTCGTTGAGAATCGACGGGCTCATCTCGAACCGCGTGCGCCAGTAGTCGTGGCCGAGCACGACGACGGGGTGACCGCCGATGGTCTTGTCGTCGTCTTGGGTGAAGAGCCGGCCGAGCGCCGGGTTGACGGCGAGCACCGGGAAGTAGCTGCCCGAGGCCAGCATGCCCTCCCCGCTGAGGGTCGTGCCCTTGTAGCCAATGTTGGCGCCGAAGCCGCGATGAGCGGCGATGCCGGTGAAGCTGGTTTGCACGCGTTCGATGTCGCGGTACATCGGGTAGCTGAAGATCTCGTCGCACGAGCCCGCCTGGCTGCACGACGTCGACCCCTGCTTGGGCCCGGGAGCCCCGAAATTCACCAGTTCGGCCGGATTGGCCACCGGCAGCGGCCGCAGCAACATCTGGTCGAACAGCGAGAAGATGGCGGAATTAGCGCCGATGCCGAGGGCCAGCGACAAAATGGCGACGGCCGTGACAAAGGGCGCCTTGAACAGGGTGCGCAGGGCCAGGCGGAAATTCGGCATATCAGCGGATTGGACGG
>CAYHCX010000114.1:0-6243 GCA_964355095.1 uncultured Acidobacterium sp. | reverse complement strand
CCGAGCGCCTACACCATCGAGGATCTCGAACGCGACGGCAAGACGGGTTGGGAGGGCGTGCGCAACTACCAGGCCCGCAACTTCATGCGCGACGACATGCAGGTGGGCGACGGCGTGCTGTTCTACGCGTCGAACGCCGATCCGTCCGGCGTGACCGGTCTCGCAACGATCGTGCGCGCCGGCTATCCCGATTCATTCGCCTCACGGAAGGGCCACGACTACTACGACGCCAAACACACGGCCGAGAAGCCGCTCTGGTTCAGCGTGGACATCGCCTTCGTCGAGCGCTTCAAGGACGTGCTGCCGTTGACCACGCTGAAAGAGGTCAAGGGACTGCAGAAGATGATGGTGAACCAGAAAGGCAGCCGCCTGTCGGTGCAACCGGTCAGCGCGAAGGAGTACGAGATCGTGTGTCGACTGGGCCGCGGATGAAGAAGGCCAGCCACAGATTAGGCGCAGATTGGACTCAGATTAAGTCTTGGTCTTGAGTCTCGCCGCGATCTTCGCAAACTGCGCCAGGGCCGCTTCGAGCTCATCGACGATCTCGGTGGCGAGAATTCCGGGCTCTGGAAGTGAGCTGGCAGTGGCAGTTTCTTCGTACTATCCGCAGAATCCGCCGGCGCCTGCGCGGATTCTGATTTTCTGGATTCATCTGGCATCGGAAACCGCTTGCGGTTGGCGAAGGCCGCTTCCTACGCTGGTGATATGGAACCCGTGGCGCCGGCGGCGGACCCGAAGGACACCGCCTCTCCAGAACGTCGCAGCGTCGCAGAGATGCTGGGCGAGTTCCTGAGAGAGGCTGGAGTCTTGTTCGCGGTGTTCATCCCCCTTGACCTCCTCGTCCAGGGCCATCAGTTGACGCTGCTCTCAGGCCTTGTCATAGTGATCTTGCCAACAGCGTTGCTTGCGTCCGGAATGCTGCTGGAACGGAGGAGACGCCAATGATGTTTCTTGTGCCCCAGGTGATTCTTTTCAGCCTGGTGTTCGCTGTCGGCCTCTACTTTGCTGAGAAGGAACGGCGCGAACATCAGGCAAGGCGCTGAGGCTCGCCCCCCCTTAGCGCGTCATCGAGCGCTCGGCCTTGCCCGAGTAGTTGATGAACACGGTCTTGATCTCGGTGAAGAAGTTGAGGCCCTCTTCCGCCATTTCGCGCTCGCCGACGCCGGTGGACTTGGTCCCGCCGAACGGCAGCTGCGCTTCGCCGCCGACGGTGGGCTCGTTGACGTGCACCATGCCGGTCTCGACCTCGTCCACAAACCGCATCACCGACGAGATGTTCTCGGTGAAGATCGACGTGGTCAGGCCGTACTCGACGGCGTTGGCGACGCGGAGCGCCTCCTCAAGCGATGACGCCGTGGCCACCGACAGCACCGGCCCGAAGATCTCTTCCTTGAAGATCCGCATTGACGGCGACACGCCGTCGAAGATGGTCGGCTCGACGAAGTAGCCGTGGCTGAGCGCCTCCGGCCGGGTGCCGCCGGTCAGCAGGCGCGCGCCTTCGCCCTGGCCCACCTTGATGTAGTCCATCACCGTCTGCCACTGGCTGTCGCCGACGGAAGGACCCATGTCAGACGAGTCGTCCAGGCCCGGACCGAGCTTCATCTTCGTCGCGGCCGCCACCAGCCGATCGACCAGCGCGCTCTTGATGTCGGGGTGCGCGATCACGCGCGAGGTCGCCGTGCAGCGCTGGCCGGTGGAGCCGAACGCGCCGCCATGAATGGCGGCGGCGGCCTTGTCGAGATCGGCGTCGGGCATCACGATCACGGCGTTCTTGCCGCCCATTTCGCAGGTCACTTTCGCGCCGCGCTGGGCCGCCTTGACGTAGAGGGCGCCGCCGACGCGATTCGAGCCGGTAAACGAGATCGCGCGCAACTCGGGAGCGTTCACCATCGCCTCCCCCACTTCGGCTCCCGAGCCAACCAGCATGTTGAACACGCCGGGCGGCAGCCCGGCTTCTTCGTAGATCTCGGCCAGCAGCGCCGAGGTGGCCGGCGTCAGCTCGGCCGGCTTGAACACCACACAATTGCCGGCGACGATGGCCGGGGCGCTCTTCCACACCGGGATCGCCCACGGAAAGTTCCAGGGCGCGATCAGCCCGACCACGCCGAGGGGCTGCCGCACGGTGTAGGTGAAGGTGTCGCGCGACTCCGACGGCAGCGTCTTGCCGTGCATGCGGAACCCTTCGCCGGCGTAGTACTCGAGCAGCGAGATGCCCTTGAGCGTTTCGCCGCGGGCTTCTTTCAGGATCTTGCCTTCCTCGCGGGTCAGCGTGCGGGCGATCTCGTCGAGCCGGCGGCGGGCGATATCGGCGGCGCGCCACAGCACGCGCCCGCGCTCGGGTCCAGGCGTCTTCTTCCACGCCGGCCACGCCGCCACCGCCGCGTCGATCGCCAGGCGCACGTCGGCGGCGGTCGCCAGCGGATACTCGGCGATCACGTCGCTGACGTCGGCGGGGTTGATGTTCCTGGTGACGCCGCCGGATGCGGGGCGATACCACTTGCCGTTCACGTAGGAGCCGGTGTTCATCACCCGGTCATCTTAACCGAACGAGGCGCGGCTGTTCCTGCGCATGAGCACCAGGTAGATGGCCGCGCTCAACGCGAAGGTGACGAACCAGGCGTAGGTATAGATGTGGTCGAACAGCGTCGGGTCCGCGACCACGCCGCCCGGTGTGGTGGCCGCGCGCGCGAAGCCTGGAATGACCGGCAGGATCGCGCCGACGAGCGCGATGATCGCGACGCCGTTGGTGCCGCCGCCGTAGGCATAGCGGCCGTCGATCTTGAACAGGTCCGGCAGCGACAGCTCGCGCTTGCGCAGAATCCAGTAGTCCGCGATCAGGATGCCGCCGACCGCGCCCATCAGGCTCGAGTAGCCAATCAGCCACGTGAAGATGTAGGCCGAGGCGTCGGCGTAGAGCTTCCACGGCATCATCAGCACGCCCAGAGCGGCCGTGATCAGCCCGCCGGTGACGTAATTGATCCGCTTGGGCGCCAGGCTCGAGAAGTCGTTCGCCGGCGACACCACGTTGGCGGCCATGTTGGTGGTGATCTGCGCGGCGAGAATGACCAGCGCGCCGAAAATGACCACGGCGGGGCTGCCGATACGCGCAATCAGGACGACCGGATCCCACACGGCCTCACCGAAGATCACGATGGTGGCGCTGGTCACCGCCACGCCGAGGAACGCAAACGCCGTCATCGTGAGTGGCAGGCCCAACGCCTGGCCCATCGCCTGGGAGCGCTGGCTCTTGGCGTAGCGCGTGAAGTCAGGAATGTTGAGGCTGAGCGTGGCCCAGTAGCCGACATTGGCGGTCAGGGCCGCTGGGAACAGTGTCCAGAACGGCGTGTTCCCCTGCTGCAGCTTCGGCGACTCCGAGAGGATGCGCACCAATCCGCCGCCGTTGGTGACCGCCCACCACAACAGCAGCAGGCCGCCGCCGAGCAGCAACGGCGCCGACCACGCCTCGATCAGCTTGATGCCCTCGAGCCCGCGGATGATGATCGCCACCTGCACGAGCCAGAAGGCGGCGAACGATATCCACACGCTGCCCGGCACGCCGGCCCATCCCGGCCACGCCGCCGTCAGCAGCGCCTCGAGCGCGAGCGCGCCAATCCAGGTCTGGATGCCGAACCAGCCGCATGCGACGATCGCGCGCAGCATCGCCGGCACGTTCGCGCCCTTCACGCCGAAGGCGGCGCGGCACAGCACCGGAAACGACACCCCGTACTTCGTGCCGGCATGCGCGTTGAGGATCATCGGGATCAGCACGATGGCGTTGCCGAGCAGGATGGTGACGAGGGCCTGCGACCACGACATGCCCTGCTGCATGAGCCCCGACGCCAGCGTGTAGGTCGTGATCACCACGCTCATGCCGATCCACAGCGCGGCGATGTGATACGTGGACCAGGTGCGGCTCGCCAGTGACGTCGGCGCGAGGTCGGGGTTCCAGAGCGAACTGCCCGAGACGTCCTCGGTCAGCTCGACGAATTCCTTGCGCCAGGAGGGCTCACGGTCGTCCATGTGCCAGGAGGGCTCCTTGTAGGGCTCCTTGTAGGGCACCCCTTTAGGGGTGCCCTCGTCAACCCGCATACCCCTCAGCCTCGTGGCCGCCGTGATACTCCTTGCCGTCGGGCCGCCGGATCTTCGAGTGCACGACCACGTTCCGCCGCCGCAGGCCGCGGAAATCTTCGAGCGAGTGGTAGCCGCGCTGTTCCATGAACTGCTGCATGCCCTCGATCAGCCCCTTGATGACGTTCGGGCCAATCGCGCGGTCGAGCATGGCCGCGGTGCACACCTGCACCGTGCCGCAGCCGAGCAGGAAGTAGTTCAGCGCGTGCGCGAACTCGGCGATGCCGCCGATACCCGAGAACGCCTTGTCGGGAAAGGCGTTGGTCAGCGACGCCATCTTCGCGAGCGACAGCGGCAAAATCGCCGGCCCGCCCAGGCCGCCGCTCGACACCAGGCCGTCCACGTTCATCTCGAACTCCAGCGTCTCCGGATCGATCAGCGGCAACGAGGGAAAGGTGTTGGACGAGACGATCGCGTCGGCGCCGCCGCGCAACGCCGCGCTCGCCTCTTCGACGATGTCGGTGGTGGAGGGCGTGAGCTTGGCCCACACCGGGACTTTCGCCACGGCCTTCACCACTTCGGTGACGATCGACACCTGCTCCTGGTCCTTGCCGATGTTCGAGCCCATGTCTTTGCGGTCCATGTGCGGGCACGACAGGTTCAGCTCGAAGGCGTCGGCGCCGGCATCCTGGCAGGCCTTCGCCAGCGTCTGCCAATGGGCCAGTTCGGTGTCGCTCCCGGAGCCGGCCATGATCGACGCCACCAGGATGCGGTCCGGATGCGCCTTCTTGATCCCTTCGATCTTCGGGATCCACCAGTCGAGCGGTTTGTCGGAGATGAGTTCCCAGTTCCAGGACGAGTGCAGCGCCGTGTCGGGCTTCTTCTGCATCGACAGGTGGCCGTCGAGCGTCGAGCGCAGGAACTTGGTCTTGGGCCCGGCAACGTTGGTGACCGGATGCAGGCCGATGGTCTTGGTCACCACGCCGCCCCAACCCGCCTCGAACGCCCGCATGATGTTGCTGTCCGACTCGGTCGGCGGCGCCGACGACAGCAGGAACGGGTTGGTGAACTTCAAGCCCGTGAACGTGACCGAAATGTCCGGCTTCATGCGCGCAGTATAGGGCAACCGGCCACGTAGGGCGCCCCTTTATGGGGCGCCGTTTTCCCTGAGGTGCTGGGGTGCAAGGGTGCTGGGGTGCTCGCGTGCTGGCGCCAGACACCCATGTGAAGTTGGCCTGCTGGGCCCGCACAGATTGCCAATCCCAATTAACGTGATTACAATGTAGTCACATGATTGCCAAGACTCGCATTGTCCGGATCGGCAATTCTCGGGGCATCCGTGTACCTAAGGGTTTGCTCGAACAGGCACAGCTGCCGGACGAAGTCGAGCTGCAGGCCGAGCATGGCCGCCTGGTCGTGCGGGCCGCTCATGGGCCGAGAGCTGGTTGGGCCGCTGCGGCCAAGGCTATGCACGCCCGAGGTGACGATCCGCTCCTCGACGCCCCGACTCGAACACGCTTTGATGCGAAGGATTGGCAGTGGCGGTAACGCGGGCGGCATTCGCGCGCGGCGAAGTCCACTTGGTCGGACTCGATCCGACCCAGGGGAGCGAGATCAAGAAGACCCGGCCTTGCCTTATCGTGTCGCCGGACGAACTCAACCAACATCTGCGGACCGTCATTGTTGCGCCGATGACGACCGGCGGACAGGCCTACCCGTGGCGCGTGGCGTGCCGGTTCCAGAACCGTTCAGGGTTCGTGGCGCTCGATCAACTGCGCACGGTCGATCGCGAACGCCTCGTCAGGCGACTCGGACGTCTTTCCGCTGCGACGGCCACTGAAGTGTTCGACACCTTGCAGGAAATGTTCGCCGAATGAGATGAGTATTCTCCTGACCTTCTGATCTCCTGTTTTGGCGTGTGTCTGGAGTGTTAGCCATGAGCATTCTGATCAAGAACGGCACCATCGTCACGGCCACGGACCAATACCTCGGCGACGTTTTCATCGAGGACGAGAAGATCACGACCATCGGCACGTCGCTGACAATGCCGGCCGACCGGGTCATCGACGCCACCGGCAAGTACGTGTTGCCCGGCGGCATCGACGTGCACACCCACATGGACATGCCGTTCGGCGGCACCACCTCCGCCGACGACTTCGAGTCGGGCACCATCGC
>CAYHCX010000113.1:0-11540 GCA_964355095.1 uncultured Acidobacterium sp. | reverse complement strand
GCCTGCGCCGCAAGCTCACCGTCGATGCCCTCCGCGCCAGCGAGTCCCGCTTGCGCGCCATCGTGGAGACAGAACCGGAATGCGTCAAGGTGGTCTCGCTCGACGGCCGCCTGTTGGACATGAATCCGGCTGGGCTGCGGATGATCGAGGCGTCGAATGGCCGCGAGGTGCTCGGCCGGCAGGTCCTGGACCTCGTGCATCCCGACGATCGCGCGGCCTTTATGGACCTGCACCAGCGGACCGCACGCGGCGAGTCCGGCCGCCTGCAGTTCCGCATCATCGGCCTGCGCGGCACGCAATGCTGGATGGACACCCACTCCGTGCCGCTCAGGGCCGCCGACGGCACGATCACGGAGATCCTGAGCGTCACCCATGACATCACCGACCGGAAGCGGGCCGAAGACGATCTGCAGCAAAGCGAGGCGCGGTTCCGCGAGCTGGCCGACAACTTGCGCGACGTGTTCTACACCTGCGACCCGCGCAGCGGCCGGACGCTGTATGTGAGTCCGGCGTACGAGCAGATCTGGCAGCGCGCCTGCGAGAGTTTGTACCGGATGCCCTTCTCATTCCGCGAGTCGGTGCATCCCGACGACCTGCCGGTGGTCGTCGAAGCGAACCGGCGGCAGCAACAGGGCCTTCCCACCGACATCGAGTATCGCATCCGCCGGCCGAGCGGCGAGGTCCGCTGGATTCGCGATCACTCATCTCCGGTGCGCAACGCCGCCGGCGCGTTTGAGCGCGTCGTCGGCACTGCCCGCGATATCACGGAACGCCGGCAGGCCGGCGATCGCGTGCGCGAGCAGGCGTCGCTGCTCGACAAGGCCCCCGACGCCATCATGGTCCGCGACCTGAACCAGCGAATCACCTACTGGAATCGCGGTGCCGAGCGGGTGTACGGGTGGACCGCGGATGAGGCGGCGGGGAGCCGGGTCCGCGACCTGCTGCACACCGACGGGCCGACGTTCCAGGCCGCCTGCGAACAGGTGACGGCCACGGGCGAGTGGACCGGTGAGCTGCGGCAGAAGGCCAGGCACGACCGCGAGGTGACCGTGGAGGCGCGCTGGACGCTGATGCGCACGCCGGACGGCGAGCCGCAGAGCATCCTGGCGATTGAAACCGACGTCACCGCGCGCAAGCTGCTCGAACTGCAGTTCCTGCGGGCGCAGCGGATGGAGAGCATCGGCACCCTGGCCGGCGGCATCGCCCACGACCTCAACAACATCCTGACGCCCATCATGATGTCGATCGAACTCCTCAAGGAGAGCGTGACCGACGACACCGGTCGCCTGCTGCTTTCGACGATCGCCGCCAGCGCCAGCCGCGGTGCGCAGGTGGTGGGCCAGGTGCTGTCGTTCGCCCGCGGCATCGATGGCCAGCGCGTCAGCGTGAACCCCACGAGTGTGGTTGCCGAAGTGGCGGCAATCGTCCGCGAGACGTTTCCGCGGAACATCACGCTACGAACCGCCTGTGATCCCGCCGCGTGGACGCTGTTGGGAGATGCGACGCAGCTGCACCAGGTGCTGTTGAATCTCTGCGTGAACGCGCGCGACGCGATGCCGGACGGCGGCGACCTGACGCTCTCCGTCGGGAACACCGTCTTCGACGAGCGCGCCGCGGCCTTGGATATCGATTCCCAGGCGGGCCCCTACGTGCTGATGCGCGTGGACGACTCCGGCACCGGCATTCCGCCGGACGTGCTCGAGAAGATCTTTGATCCCTTCTTCACCACCAAGGAGGTGGGCAAGGGGACGGGCCTTGGGCTGTCCACCTCACTCGCCATCATCAAAGGCCACGGCGGCTTCATCCGGTGCCACAGTACCCTCGGCAAGGGGACGCAGTTCCGGCTTTACCTGCCGGCCCAGGCGGAGCTGGCCACCGATGCGCCGGCCGAAAAGGCCGCGGACCTGCTCCGTGGCGACGGCCGTACGGTGCTCATCATCGATGATGAGGCGATGATCCGCCTGATCGCCCGCCGCACCATGGAGTCGTTCGGGTATCGCGTGGTCGAGGCGGCGAACGGCCGCGAAGGCGTGCAGGCCTACGTCGAGCATCAGGCCGACGTCGATCTCGTGCTCGTCGATATGATGATGCCGGTAATGGATGGCGCCGCGACCATTGCGGCGCTGGTGCGAATCAATCCCGCCGTTCGCATCGTGGCGGCCAGCGGCGTGGCGACCGATGCCAGCATGGCCAGCGCCGCCATGTCCGGCACCATGCACTTTCTGCCGAAACCGTTTACGGCCGAAGGCCTCTTGCGAATCCTGCACCGGGCGCTGAGCACCACGGCCGCGGACGGCAGCCACCGGCCACAGAGATAGAGCCACAGATTAGACACCGATTAAGCACAGATTGATCCTTCTTGATCCCTCTTCTCTTTGATCTGTGACTAATCGGTGCCTAATCGGTGGCCGTCTGTTCTGTGACTGATCGGCGCTAATCGGCGGCCGTCTATTCTGTGACTAATCGGCGCTAATCGGTGGCTGTCTGCTCTGTGGCTAACGTAGCCGGGCGACGCTCTCGATCGCTTCGACGTACCACGTGCGCCACGCCTCGAGGATCTCGGGCGTGGCGTTGGTGGTCTTCTCGGTGGCCATCCGCGCCTCGCGCGCCGCGTCCAGCAACCGCGTCATCGGCCCGACCTCATCCGCGCCCGCCGTCGCCAGGTACAGCGCCGTCGTCGCCACGACAGGAAGGTGATCGTCCGTTCAGGCGAGCCGGCGAGCACGACCGCGCCCTTCACGTCCTTGCCGTCGTAGGCCGCGGCGGTGGTCCCGGCGCCCACGTCCACCAGGGGAAACGACGCGCCGCCGGGCGGCGTGCTGAACGAATTGATCGCGAGGGCGACGCGATGGGTCTCGCGCGATAACAGCACCTCGCCATTCGGGCCGCCGCTTCGCAGGGTTCCGGTCGGCTGCTCCCAGCCCATGCCGGAGTCGGCGAACGACTCGAACCGCGGCGACAGGCCGGCCGCGGCAAGGCGCTCGAAGATGAACTGCTGCGACTGCTCGAACGCCGGGTTGCCCGCCAGCCGCCACAACGGCGCCGCACCCCAGCACCTTTGTCCCATGGGGTACAATTCGCCAGTCATGTCTCGCAAGTCAATTGGGAACAAGAAGGGCTGCGCGTTGTGCGGGGCCAAGGAAGTCTCGGAGCCTCGCGGCGAAGAACGCTACTGCCGCGACTGCTGGGACAAGAAGATCGCGGTTGAAGAAATCGTCGCACGCGAATTCGCGCTGAAGCGCTACATCCGCGCGCACAGCGCCGAGAAGTACCTCGTCTATCACTCCACCCAGAAGCGTCCGATCGGACAGATCATCGTCGTTGACGACGGCTACGACCTGTTTCTGACGATGACCATCTATCCCAACTTCGCGTGGGACGACCCGGCCTACCACCTCGAGGGCGACCCCGAAGGCCGCACGTTCGCGGAACTCCTGGTGGATGTGGTCGCCACGGAAGTGATTGAGCCGTGGGGCGGCGGCAAGTGGCACCTCGAAGTATTCCGGTCAACGGCTGCCGAGCCTGAAGACTGGAACGGCGAAATGTAGGGCACCCCTTTTAGGGGTGCCTCAGGACAGCATATAATCCGGCCTCGGAGGGTTCATCGTATGAAATTGCAACAGCGGTTGGCAGTGGCGGCGACAATCGGACTGCTACTCGCCCCGGTGGCGTTCGCAGACCAGACACCTGCGCCGGCGCCCGCGGCCCCGGCCGCGCCCCGGAAGCTGATCTCGCCCGTGCGGGGCGAGGCCACCGTGGAATACACCAAGCCCAACACCAAGGTGGTGGGCGCCAACGTGGTCACGGTGCTTACCATCAAGAACACCTCGGCAGCGCCGATCGCCGGGTTCAAGCTGGATGAGAGCTGGATCGACAAGGCCGGCACGCTCTCGGGCGGCGATACCTATCGCCATCCGAAGCCGTTCATGCCCGGTGAGATCATCACGGTGACGCTCACCACCCCGAAGAATCCCCGCATGTCGAGCAACAGCTACAACTTCTCCCACGCCAACGGCACCGTGAAGCCGAAGGCCGTGCCGAAGATCACGCCGACCACTTAAGTACGACACCGGGTGTGGTTTTCACGGGAATTGCAGGAAAACCACACCCGGTGTCGTTTTCAGCCCGCGATCTTCTCCGCCAGGTCGGCGGCCAGCGGCACGCGCCACGTTTCTCCCCGCCACGTTTTCAGCAGCAGCACCAGCCACAACGCCACCGCGCCCAGCCACACCACGTTGCCGGCGGCCTGGAGCAATTGAAACGACGGGCCGGCGACGAAGAAGGCCACCGCGCTCAGGCCTCCCGACGCCAGCATGACGGCCGAGAAGACGCCGAAGACGATGAGCGACTGGGCGGCGTGAAAACGAACCCCGCGATGCTGGCGTTCGGCAAACAGGAAGACCAGGCCCGTCACCCACCAGCCGGCGTAGCAGAGCACCGAGGCCAGGCGGGCGTCAACGCCCGTGCTGGTGGGCTCGGTCACTTACCGGCCTTCTCGAACCTGATCGCGCCGGTCACTTTCGGAACGGTCACGAGGTGCGCCGGCGACGTCAACACCTGCGCCGCCACCGTGCCTCGCTCTGGACTCCGCTCGCTCCACTCCACGACCAGGCCCGCGCCCTCGGCGCGGGTGCCGACAATCTCCACGGCGTAGCCGGCCGACGGCCGGGTGCCGAGGAACACGGCGATGACCGTCCGCGTGGCGAAGTCCACGCGCGGCGCGGGCTGGTCGCCGGCGTGCTGGCGCCACAGCGCGGCCCAGTCCTCGGCCGAGCGGGCCACGGCCTCTCGCGGCTCTTCGATGCCGCTCATCATGTCGCGGGCGATGGTCTGCATCGGTGCCGGCGCGGTCTGCAGGATGGCGGCAATCAACAAGGGTAACAGGTTCATCATGGCTGGCTCGCGGCGGGCGTGGGCAGCACCCGGAACACCACTTCCTGGAACGTCATCTCGCGGTCGCCGATCTGCGCCGTGGCCTCGACCCGAAGCACGTAAAGGCCCGGCGCCAGGCCCTTCATCGGGACGCGCGCCTGGAAGCCGTAGCCGCCGGCGGCGCCGGCCAGTTCGGAACTCTCACGCGCCTCGCGCGTCTGGAACACGGTCTGGCCGCCTTCGGCCTTGATCATCGCGTTGATCTCGACCTTGTGCGCCTGCTTGATGTTGTCGTAGACCTCGGCGAAGAGCGCGAGTTCATCGCTCTGCGGGAAGTCGCGGTAACTCGACAGCGGTCCCGGGAGGAGCTTCTCGAGCGGATCCTTGGGCCGGATGGTCGGCGCCGCGCCGCTCAGGGCACTGGTCAGCGCGAGGCTGCTCATCGACAGCGGCGTCTTGGCAAAGTCGGGCACCTCGAGGTCGAAGGTCACCGACCCGGCCGTCCGGGTGTTGCCTTCGCGCACCGCGACGCGCAGCTGATACCGGCCGGGCGCCAGGTCCATCGACTGGATCACGCGGAAGCCGGTCACCTTGACGCGGTTCGCGGTGTCGGGCTTCATGTTCAGGTTCACCGTGTTGCGGTCGCTGTAGGTGGTCTTGCCCTTCTCGTCGGTGGCCATCGCCATCACTTCGAGATCGTTCTTGAACATGCCGCCCGCTTCCGCGAACGGCAGCGTGCTGCCGTTGACCAGCGTGGAGATGACGACCGAGCCCTTGGGCGCGGGGCCCTTGAACACGGCCGCGGTCATGCCGAGCGGCAGGCCGGGCAGCGGCAACGGGCTTTCGATCGCCTCGCGCAGTTCCGCCGACGCCGCGTTCGGCGTGGTCGGCTTGGTCTCCGGCGCGCGTCCGCGCGGCGCGACGTAGCCCTTGCGGGCGCGGATCACGAGGCCCGACCTGTTGTTCAACTTGACGTCGATCTTGCGGAAGCGGCCGTCGCGCCGATCGTTGGTCGAGTAATAGCCCATCACGTAGTAGGCGCTGTTGTCGTCAACGATGCGCTGGAAGGCGGTGGCGAAATCGTTGCGGTTGACCACGGCGAAGCCGCCGGTCTCTTCCGACAGCACCCGCAGGCTGTCTTGCGCCAGCCGCACTTCGTTGAACATCGAGCTGGAGCCGAGGCCCACCGTGGTGTCGTCCGGGAACGCCTGCACTTCGATGAGGTCGTCGCCCGCCGAGGCGATGCCGCGCGGGTCAACGCCGTAGACGGCCACGTTGGCGCGGGTCGCCGCGGCAATCACGTCGCGCGTAGTGTCCATCACCATCGTCGCTTCCGTGTTCTCGAACACGTTGCTGATGTCGTAGTCGATGCCCTCGCTGAACATCACCAGCGCCTTGCGGCGGCCGCGGATGTTGCCCAGGTACTGGGCCAGGTTACGGATGGTCTCGAGCGCGGCGCGCGCCTGGTAGCCCCGCTCCTTGTCATCGAGGTCCACCGGCTTGCCGGTGTCGGACGTGCCAGCCCGCCGGAAGTAGTCATCCACCTTGTTCATGGTCGACGACCGCAGCTTGCGGCCCATGAACTGGTCCACCGCCCGCAGCAGCAGCCGCTGGCTGCTGGTGAAGTCCTGGGCGGCGTCGGAGCGCCCGCCGGTGAAGACCACGGCGGCGATGTCGTTGCTGCCGATGTAGCGCTCGATGAACTGGCGCGCCGCGTTCCGCGTGCGCTGCGAGCGCAGGGCGTTGGTGTGCAGGTCGTCGAGGACCAGCAGGTAGATGCGCCCGTCGGCGGCCCGCAGGTTGGTGCGCACGTCGGACTCGATGGGCTTGGACGCAAACAGCGGCCGTTCGGGACGTTCGACCGGGATGTTGACCAGTGAAAACGCCGTCACCTTTTGCGGCTTGCCGTCTTCGAGCACCTGGAAGTCGCCGGCCGTGAGATCCGGGATGAACTTGCCCTGCGCATCGAGCACGCGGGCATCGACTTCCACGTAATTGACCTCGGCGCGGAACGTGATGGGCGGCTGCGGCGGGACCGGTGGCTGGGGCACCGTCGGCTGCAGCGCCTGTCCGTGCGCCGGTCCGCCGGTGACAATCGCCGTCAGCATGAGTCCGCAAAGGAATGTTCGTGTCGTCATAGTTCCTATCAGTTCCCTGCCTGTCCACCGAAGCGGCAAACCTGTCAGCCGCGAAGGTGGATCCACCGAAGCGGCGGCGGAAACCGGCCGCGAAGGTGGGCACCGCTGATTATAGGACGCCGGGCGGTACCGGGCGGTTCTGGGCGTCCGCTATAATCGGAGGAATATGCCCATTGACGTGGCCGCCGTACAGGAGGCCCTGCGGGTCCACGGCCTGGATGCCTGGCTCCTCTACGACTTCCAGGGTTCAAACCCCGTCGCCTACCGCATGGCGGGCCTCGCCGGCGCCGGCCACCTGGCCACGCGGCGATGGTTCTACCTGATTCCCGCCACCGGCGAGCCGCGCGGCCTGGTCCACGCCATCGAGCGCTACAACCTGGACCACCTGCCCGGTGCCAAGGCCGTCTACGCCGGCCGCGAGCAGTTGGAGACCGGCCTCGCCTCGCTCGTGAACGGCGTGAAGCGCGTGGCCATGGAGTACTCGCCGCGCTGCGCCATTCCCTACGTGTCGCGCGTTGACGCCGGCACCATCGAGCTGGTGCGCGGCCTCGGCCTCGAGGTGGTGTCGTCCGGGGATCTCATCCAGCAGTTCGAGGCGCGGTGGAGCGACGCCGCGATCGTCACCCATCGCAAGGCATCAGCAGCGCTCTACCGCATCAAGGATCGCGCGTTCGAATCGGTGGCCCGGCGGCTGCGCGACGGCGTGCCCACCACCGAGTACGACATCCAGCAGCAGATGGTCGGCTGGTTCGGCGACGAAGGCCTGGTCGCCGATTCGGCGCCGTGCGTGTCGGCGCAGGAAAACGCCGGCAACCCGCACTACCTCGCGTCCGCCGCTCAGCATCGGGTGATCCGCAAGAACGAGCTGGTGCTGCTCGACCTGTGGGGCAAATTGACCGAGCCGGGAGCCGTCTACGCCGACATCACGTGGATGGGATTTGCCGGCGCCGAGATCCCGGCGCGCATGACCCAGGCGTTTGCCGCCATCTGCGGCGCGCGTGATGCCGCCGTCGCCGCGATCCAGGACGCCGCGACGGCGGGACGCGACATCCGGGGCTTCGAGGCCGACCGCGCCGCGCGGCGCGTGCTGGTCGAGGCGGGGTTCGGCGACGCCATCCTGCACCGGACCGGCCACAGCCTGGGCGAAAACGTCCATGGTAATGGTGCCCACCTGGACGATTACGAAACCCACGACGAGCGGCGCCTGCTGCCCGGCAGCGGGTTTACCATCGAGCCAGGGCTCTATTTCAAGGATTTTGGCGTTCGGACCGAGATCAATATGGTCTGGACCGGCAACGGCCCGGAAGTAACAGGGCCTCGCCAGGCGTCCTTCGTCACGTTAGTGTAGGCAGTGCAATCGGCGCCCCGTGAAGGGGTGCCCTGCGAAATACGCGGGTTTTGGAGGAAGTCTCATGTCGAGCCGGAAAACGACGCTGTTCTATTCGTTCCTGATCATGGTGGCCTCGCTCGCCGTCGGGATGGTCATTGCCTCCCGTCTCGGGCTGACGCCGGCCTCGTCGGCGCAGATCCTGGCGCCGCCGCCCATGAACAGCGCCCCCTTGAGCGGCCCGGTGGACGCCGCCACGTTCCGCAACATCGCCAAGGCGATGAGCCCGGCCGTGGTCAACATCCGCAGCACCTCGACGCAGCGCGCGCAGGAGATGACCGAGTTCTTTGGCGGCGGCGGCGGCGACGACCTGGTCGAGCGCTTCTTCGGCGGCCAGGACCGCGCCCGCCCGAAACAGCCGCGCGAGCAGCAGACGCAGGCGGCCGGCACCGGCTTCGTGATCAACAAGGAAGGCTACATCCTCACCAACAACCACGTGGTCGAGGGCGCCACCAAGATCGAAGTGAACTTCATGGGTGAAGAAGGCGACGTCTATCACGAAGCCAAGCTCGTCGGCCGCGACCCGCTCACCGACAGCGCCCTCATCCAGCTGGTCGAGCCGAAGCAGGACCTGATGGAAGTGAAGTTCGGCGACTCCTCCAAGATGGAGCCGGGCGACTGGGTGATGGCGATTGGCAACCCGTTCGGCCTCGCCCACACCGTGAGCGTGGGCGTGATCAGCGCCACCGCGCGCTCGTTCCCGATCGCCGAGCAGCGCTTCGCCGACGTGCTGCAGACCGACGCCGCGATCAACCCCGGCAACTCGGGCGGCCCCCTGCTCAACGCGCGCGGCGAAGTGATCGGCATCAACACCGCGATCTACACCGACTCGCGGGCGCAGGGCAACATTGGCATCGGCTTCGCCATTCCGATCAACAGCGTGCGCGAGCTGATTCCGCAGCTGCGCACCGGCAAGGTGACGCGCGGCGTCATTGGCGTGCAGGTGACCCCGGTCCCCGCCGACGCGCTCGCCGAGTTCGGCCTCAAGGAGCGGAAGGGCGCCCTGGTCGGCGCCGTCACCCGCGGCCAGCCGGCGTCGAAGGCCGGCATCGAACCCGGTGACGTCATCCTGGAATTCAACAGCAAGTCGATCAAGAACCGCGACGAGCTGGTCGCCACCGTCATGGCGACCAGGCCCGGGGCGACCGTGCCGGTGAAGGTCATGCGCGATCGCGAAGAGAAGACGCTGAACCTGACCGTCGGCGAGCTGGACCTCGAGGATGAAGGCAATCTCGCCGCGGCCACCCGCGAGACCTCGGCCGAGCCCGACGAGCAGGCATCGCAGGGTTTCGGCATCACGCTGACGCCGCTGACCTCCGACGTCGCCCGCCGCTTGCGCGCGCCGGCCGACACGCAGGGCGTGCTGGTGTCGGACGTGGAACAGGGCAGCCCGGCGTTCCGCCAGGGCCTGACGCGCGGCGACATCATCACCCAGGTGAACCGCAAGGCGGTCCGCACGCCGCAGGACGCCAGCAAGGCGCTGGCCCAGGTGTCATCGGGCGGCACCGCGTTCCTACTGGTGATTCGCGGCGGCCAGGAACAGTTCTTCACCATCCGCAAGGAATAACGGGGGGGTTGCGGTGGCGCTCGAACGCGAGATCAAGCTTCGTTTCGACAGTGCCGACGAGGCACGGGCGAGGATTCTCGCGCTTGGCGCCACGCCGCTCCACGGCCGCCGCCTCCAGGAAGACGCGCTGCTCGACACCGACGACGAGGCGCTGCGCCGCCAGCGATCGACGCTGCGCGTGCGATCCGAGGGCGGCAAAAGCATCCTGACGTTCAAGGGACCGCCGCTGCCGGGGCTCGTCAAGCTCCGCCAGGAACACGAAACCATCGTCGCCGACGGCGCCGCGCTGCTCACCATTCTCGAAAGCCTCGGCCTCCACATCTGGTTCCGCTACGAGAAGTACCGCGAGGAGTTCGAGGCGGACGACGTGGTGATGGCGGTGGACGAGACGCCGATGGGCGTGTTCGTGGAACTCGAAGGCGGCGAGGCCGCCATTCACGCGACGGCGCGCGCGCTCGGCCGCCTGCCGTCCGACTACATCACCGATTCGTATCGCTTCCTGTTTCTCCAGCATCGCGACGCGAACGGCCTGACCGGGTCCGACATGGTGTTCGCCGGCTTGGCCACCGCAGCGCCCGGCGCGAAGGTGGGCTTGCCCACCGTAGCACCCGGCGCGAAGGTGGGCCACGCCGACCAATGAGCAGCCTGTCACGCTGGCCGGCGCTGGTGCTCACCGCCGGCCTGGGCACCCGCCTGCAACCGCTCTCGTCGGTCCGCGCCAAGGCGGCGCTGCCGGTGGCCGGCGAGGCGCTGGTCGTGCGGATCCTGCGGGCGCTTTGCGCCGCGGGCGTCACCCGCGTGGTCCTCAACCTGCATCATCGTGCCGAAACGATTACGCGCGAAGTCGGCGACGGCTCCGGCGTCGGACTCGGCGTGCGCTACTCGTGGGAACCGGACGTGCTGGGGTCCGCGGGCGGCCCGGCGCGGGCCCTGCCGCTGCTTGACGCCGATCGCTTCCTGATCGTCAATGGCGACACGCTGGCCGGCGTTGACCTGCCGGCGCTGGCGGCGCGGCACGTCAACACCAACGCGCTCGTGACCATGGCGGTGGTGGACGGCGATCCGAAGTACAACGGCATCATCGCCGACGAGGCGGGGATCGTCCGCGGGTTCGGCCGCGAGCCGGGCGCGTGCCACTTCATTGGGGTACAGGCGGCCAATGCGGCGGCGTTCGCGGGTGTCAGCCCCAACCGCAAGTCCGAGACCGTGCACGGCATGTATCCCGGCCTGATCGCGCAGCGGCAGGGCAACGTGCGTGTCATGCGGACCACCGCCGAGTTCTTCGACATCGGCACGCCGCGCGACTACCTGGCGACGGCGCTGGCGATCGCCGCGCGCGAAGGCCGGCCGGCCGGCCGCGGCCCGGGCTGCACGATCGCGCCCGGCGTGACGCTCACCGACACCGTTCTCTGGAACCACGTCACGATCGGCGCCCGCGCCTCCCTCACCCGCTGCGTCGTGGCCGACCACGTCACGGTGCCGGCGGATGCGCAACATGTCGAATGCTCGCTCGTTATGCGCGACAATAGGGTGGTCGTCGAACCCTTCTAACTTTTCACTTCTCACTTTTCACTTT
>CAYHCX010000112.1:7252-11677 GCA_964355095.1 uncultured Acidobacterium sp. | reverse complement strand
CTAGGCCGCAGATTGACGCAGATTACACGGACAGGCTCCTCGCCGAGCACCATGGCAGGCGTCGCGGATCTGCGATATATCTCGTTCACCGCGGGCGAGCGCGAGGCCGTGCTCGCGATCGTCCGCGACACCGTCAAGGGCTGGAGCTGAATGCAACTGCTGTGGATTGTCGTCGCCGGCGGACTCGGGAGCGGGTCCAGGTATTTGATTGGCACGTGGGCCGTCGAGCGGATTGGCGCCGGATTTCCCTACGGCACGATCCTGGTCAACCTGCTCGGCTGCTTCGCCATCGGGTTTGCCATGCAGGCCGCCTCGATCTCGGCGTGGAGCCCGGAGCTTCGCGCCGCCGTCACGGCGGGGTTTCTCGGCGGGTTCACGACCTATTCGAGCTTCAACCACGAGACGCTCACCTTGTTCGCCAACGGCTTTCCCGTTGCCGCGGCGGTCAACGTCGCGATTACCCTGGCCGGCGGCCTCGCCGCGGGCTGGCTTGGCCTGCTGCTCGCCAGGCAGATCGTCGGGTGATCGCGCCGCTAGTCGTGGTGCGGTTTCTCCACCGCCACCAGGTCCGGCTCGCGCACCGGCGGTAGATCCACGGCCTGCTTCTGGAACGGCGGCCGTTCGGGACCGAAGTGGGGCAGCAAGACCGGGGCGCCGCGCTTCGCGGACTCGTAGAGCGCGTCGACCACGCGCACGTCCCAACAGCCTTCTTCCGCGGAGGGCTCCGGCTCCGTGCCCTGCAGCACGCAATCCGAGAAGTACACGAGTTCGGCCGCGAACTGGTCGCGCCGCCGGCCCTTCTTCATCGTCACGTCGGTGCCGACCGTGAGCGTGTAGCCCAGCGCCTCGGCATAATCGTAGGCCGGCTCCGCGTGAATGTTGCCTTCGGTGCCCACTACGCGCAGGTCCGACACGCCGTTGGCGGCAAAGCTCGTGGTGAAGCTGGCCAGACGATCGCCGTCGAAGCGGAGCAGGCCCGAGGTCATCTCGTCGATTTCCGGCATGTCGGCGCGGGCGCCGTCAATCGAGTAGGCGAACACTTCCGTAGGCTCGGCCCGGAACAACAGGCGCGCCGTATTGATGCAATACACGCCGAGGTCGAACAAGGTGCCGCCGCCCAACTCGCGCCTGGTGCGGATGCCGTGCGGCTTGGCGTGCATCGAGAACGACGAGCTGAAGTAGCGCGGCTCGCCGATGCGGCCGGCACGCACCATCTCCACGATTTCGAGAAACAGCGGCTCGAAGTGCAGCCGGTACGCCGTCATCAGGCGGACGTTGGCGGTCGCCGCGGCCTCGATCATGTGCCGGCATTCGGCCTCGGTGACCGCGAGCGGCTTTTCACACAGCACGTGGACGCCCGCCTGGGCGGCCCGCACCGCGTAGCCGGCGTGCTCGGAGTTGGGGGTGCAGATGTAGACAGCGTCTACCTCTTTCAGGCACCGCTCGTAGTTGTCGTAGCTGGCGCGCACCGGCACGCGGTAGCGGTCGCCCAGATTGTTGAGCTTCTCGTCGCTGCCGCTGACGAGGGCGTGGAGCGACGAATTGCGCCTGGCGTGCGCGAATGCCGGCAGCACGGCGGCTTGCGCAATGTGGCCAAGGCCGACCACGGCGTAACGGACTTTCGACTGAGCCATGACACGTCCCCCGCCTGCTCAGGGTGCAAGCGGCGTACCAGAGCTCGCCAGTTGCCGTTCAGCCGGGTTCGTCGCCAAACTCGAGCATCACCTGGACGGCCCGCTCATCCAACTCGACCGTGTATTGATTCACGTAGAGCCGGATGTGTTGCTGGACCACGTCCGGAGACATCTCCTGCGCGTGAGCCGCGACGTAGTCCCGGCTCGTGTCAGGATGCGCGAAGGCGTACTCGACGCTCGCTCGAAGCGCCGCGTCGATGGCCGCGCCAAACTCCGGCGCCAGATCCCTGCGAATGGCGATGGCGGCCAGCGGCAGCGGGCACTGCATGCGCTGTTCCCACACGGCGCCCAGGTCGGTCAGCAGCGTGAGGCCCTTGGCTTCGTAGGTGAACCGGCCCTCGTGGATCAGTACGCCGCAGTCCACGTCGCCGCGGAGCACCGCGCCCTCGATCTGGTCGAACCGCATGGGCACGGTCTCAAACCGGCCCAGCAGCCGCAACAGCAACGCCGCCGTGGTGCGCTCGCCCGGAATGGCCACGCGCCCGCCCACCTCACGGGCCGCTCGGGCCACCACGATGGGACCCACGCCGAACCCCGCGGCGCCGCCGGCTCGCAGCAACGAATACCGATCCCGAATCCGGGGGTACGCCGCGATCGAAATCTTCGTCACCTCCGCCTCGCCCCGTTCCGCCCGCGCGTTCAGCGCCTCGACGTCGTCGATGTGCGGCGCGACCGCCGGTCCCGGCACCAGGCCATGGACGATGGCGTGGAAGGCGAAGGTGTCGTTGGGGCAGGACGAGAACGCGAAGTTCAGCGCTGGGCGATCCACGTGAGCAAGGCCTCCTGTGCGGCGATGGCGGCTTCCTTGATCCGCCACGCGCTGGTGTCGCGATTGGTGACGATGTTGCTGATGCCGCGCAGCTCGCCGACGGGGATGCCGTGGAGGTGCGCGACGTGGGCGACGGCCGCGCCTTCCATGTTCTCGACCGCGCCGCCGGTTCGCGCTTCCAATGCCCGCGCGGCCGCGTCGGTGCCGGTGCACGACGACATCGTGACAAAGCGGACGCGCGTGGGGGCGGGGAACAGCTGCATCGGCAGCACGTTGTAGAGCGGCTCGGGACCATCCACGATCGGAAAGCCGAGCGCCTGCATGTCGAGGAAGCCACCGAGGCTGGTGGCGCCGAGATCACCGTAGCACTCGCTGTCGGCGCAGGCGACGTCGCCGATCCGCAGCGGGGCGCCTGGGTAGGCGCCGCCGATCCCGCACACGACGATCGCCTTCGGCCGCGAGCGCGTAATCGCCAGCGTGACGGCATGCGCGGCGTTCACCGGCCCCACGCCCATCCGCACGATCTCCACCGACGAATCGGCGCCCAGGCGCTCGCGCAGCCGCGCGCCTTCGAGTTCCGTTGCCGTGCAGATGATGAGGTCGGCGGCCACGCCTTTTGAGCGTAGCACTTTCGCCGCGTGACGCCGGTCAGGGTTCGCGGCCCGGCCGATCCCTGGTGATGGCGGCGATGGTGTTGGCGAGGTCGGACGGCTCAACCGGTTTTGGGAGATGCGCCTGGAATCCGGCATCGAGGATTCGCGTCCGATCTTCAGCGCGAGCGTAGCCGGTGAGGGCGACCGCGGGGAGAAACCCCTGGTGGTCGGCCTCGCGCCGCCGAATCTGCCGGATCAGCTCGTAGCCGTCCTGCTCCGGCAGGGCGATTTCGCTCACCAGGGCATCCGGCCAATCGGTCTCGACTGATTGGAGCGCTTCTCGAACCGACGCCGCCGTCTTCACGCTGGCGCCCGCCTGCGTCAGCACCAACGACGTGAGCGCGCGGCCGTCGGTGCTGTCATCGACGACCAGTATCCGCAGTCCATTGAGCCGGGGCTGGGGCGCGGACGAGGGGGGCAAAGGCCCGGCCCGCCGGCCTCGCAGAGCGGTGAGCGGATCGACGGGGGCAATCGGCAAGCTGACCGTGAATGTCGCGCCGCGGCCCACGCCCTCACTGGCCGCACGCACCGTTCCCCCATGTAACTCGACAAGCTGCCGGACTATGGAGAGCCCAAGGCCGAGTCCGGTGTAGCGCCCGGTCGTCGCACCGTCGCCCTGGCGGAAACGGGCGAAGACATGGGGCAGGAAGTCCGGACTGATGCCTTGCCCGGTATCGACGACCCTGACCTCCATGACGCTGTCGCGGTGCTCGATGAAGACCTCCACGCCCCCGCCCGCGGGCGTGAACTTGACCGCGTTGGCGAGCAGGTTCCAGATCACCTGTTCGAGCCTGCCGGCGTCTCCGCTGATGGTTTCGACGGCGGAAGGGTCCGGGGCAAACGCCAGCCGCACCTTCTTGGTCTCTGCCATTTGCTCCACGGTGTCGAGTGCCGCCCGCACCACGGCGACCAGATCAACCGGCTGAGCCGCCATGTGCAGCGTCCCCGTGGCGATGCGCGACATATCCAACAGGTCGTCGATGATGTGGGCCAGGGCCCAGGCGTTGCGTTCGATGGTCGCGATCCCCTGCTCGGCCACGCCCGGCGGCGCCTGCTTCGACCCCAGGATTCGCGCCCATCCGACAATGGCATTCAGGGGCGTGCGCAGCTCGTGTGACACTGTCGCCAGGAACTCATCCTTGAGATGGTTGGCTTCTTCGGCGACCTCGGTCATGGTTTGGGCGCGGAGCGTCCCGACGATCAGGCGCTCGTTGGCTTCGCGCATCTGGATCATGAGGAGGTCGAGTTCCGCTCTCGCCCCCGCGGCCTCTTCCCTGGCGAGGATCGCTTCCTCGCGAAGGGTGGACGC
>CAYHCX010000112.1:0-7152 GCA_964355095.1 uncultured Acidobacterium sp. | reverse complement strand
TCCTCGCGAAGGGTGGACGCGTCCTCGCGCGCCGTCACCGCGCCTTCGCGTTTCTCTACCGACGCGTTCTCATCACCCATGACTCACCGCCGGGTTGGCCGTGGCCGCGGCTTCCTGCCCGCGAGGATGGCCGGGACGATCGCGGACAACTCCGGACTGCCCGTGAGTAAGCCCTCGTAGGTGCCCAGCGTCTCGCCCATCTCGATCCCGGTCTCGGTGATCTCGAAGGCCCGCAGGTCCTTGCTGTGCGCGCTGCCGCGCACTTTCACGACGGCCATGATGCGCTGCAGTTGACCCTTCACCTCGATATAGCGCTGCATGATGATGGCGTCGGTAAGAAATGCCGTGCCGTGCGGGCTGAAGCGCAGGTCGGTATAGCTGTCTTCCACCTCCGCCGTCATCATCATGGTGATGCCCATGCCGGTGAGGACCGTGACCATGCGATAGAGGGATTCCCGGAACTCCTCACGGAACGTCGGCGCCAGCGCCAGTTCGAATCCGGAGAGCGAATCGATCACCACCCGGCGCGCCTTGAGCCGATGAATGGATTCGGTGATTTCACTGAGCATCTCGTCGATAGACAGGTCCAGCGGGCGGGTCTGGAGGATGCCAACCTTGCCGTTGCGGACGAACTGGTCGAACCGGCGTCCCATGGGACTGTCCTGCGAGTACTCATTGGGCCGCTTCTCGAACACGGCGATGATGCCCGGCTCATCATGACGCGCGCCGTCGGCGATGAACTCGCTGGCGAGCACGCTCTTGCCGGAGCCCGACGGCCCGGCCAGCAACATGGAGTAGCCAACCGGAATACCGCCGCCGAGCATCTCGTCCAGCCCCTTGACGCCGATCGAGATCCGCTGGCGCGGCGTGCGCGTCGCGTTTGCGGTTGGCCCCTGCGACTTGTCCTCGGGTCCGACGATCATGCGCGGGAACACCTGGAGTCCGTCGCCGGTGATGCGGAAGGTGTGCAGCCCGGGAATGGGCGCCTGGCCGCGCATCTTCATCACCTGCATCTTGCGGACGATCGAATTCCGATCGAGGCTTTGCATCAGCCAGAGCAGTCCGTCGGCGACGGTGAACACCGGATTGTGCTCAGCCTCCGATAGCTGATATTCGCCGACCAGGAACGTGGTCGCTTCCCAGGTGGTGAGCCGGATGGCCAGTTGCTGCACGAAGTGCTGGAGATCGACCTTGCTGTCGTTGGCCCGCTCGACCGCCTGGGCCACGGTGCGAAACGAATCGACAATCACCACGCCCGGGCTGGTGGCCTCGACCTCCTGGACGATGCGCGCCAGCAGCGCTTCCAGCGAGCCGGTGACCACGTCTTCGCTCAGGTTGATGTAGCGCACGGACTCACCGACGCGAGCGGCATCGAAGAAGCTGTATTGCTGTTGATAGCGCAGCATCTTGATCGGAGGTTCGCCGATCACGGTGAAGTAGAGCGCGGGACGCTCGGGCGTGGCGAGCGCGAACATGATCTGCTGCGCCAGCGTCGTCTTTCCCGCACCCGGCGCGCCGGCGATGACGTTGAAGGAGAACTCCGGCAAACCGCCGCCCAGGATCTGGTCGAGACCCGGAACGCGCGTGGGGAGTTGGCGAATGGCAACCCGGTCCGTCATGTCTTGCGTCCTCTTGTGTTCGCGTCGGAAAAAGCATCGGGCCACGCCTGGCGCAGCAAGCCCGTGGTCAGGGGTTCGCCGATGAACGTGGCGAGCATCCCGATGAAGGTGGCGAATACCGCCGCGGCGGCGGCGGTGGCGACGACAGGGTCCTGCCGCTTCAGGCCGGCGACGACGTGATCGAACGGTCCGTCGCCGTGGGCGGGCACCTGCGTGCGGGCCAACCACGGGTAGCCAGGTGCGACGCGCGATCGGTGATTGCCGCGACGCCGATGTGGCCAATCAGCGGCACCGTCACCCGGGCCAGGTCGTCGTAGGCGCGGTGTGCCGCGGCCGCGAGGGCCTCTGCCCCCGGAGCGTCGCCCTCGGTTGGCAGGAGCACCCTCAGGGTGAGCCGCTGCAGCTCGGCCGTTCCGAGGATCGTCATGCGAGCCAGTAATATGCCTTATCGCCCAGCAACTTGCGAGTCTTAAGGTTGGGGCTGCCCGAGTTGGTGAACACCATCTCCGCGGCCGGCGGCCCGCCGGGTGTTCCGCGATGATCCGCCGCGTGGCGTCGAGCCCGTCGAGTTCGGGCATCTGCAGATCCATGAAGACGACGTCGTACGGCACCTGGCGCACGGCCTCGACCGCCTCGAGCCCGTTGGCCACCAGGTCGGCGCGATAGCCGAGGCGCTGCGGCGGGTCGGGGCGCCCGATCGGGCCGGAGGTAAGATACCGGTCATGCGCATGACCCGCCTGCTCGTCCTGGCCCTGTTGAGTGCCTCGCCCGCGTTGGCGCAGGGCACCACCGATCCGTTCCCCACGCCGATCAACACCATCGACGGCGTGATTGCCGTCAACTTCGTCGAGTTCGCCACCATTCCGGATGCGGCCGGCGGGGAAGCGCCGCGCATGAACACGCTGGTGGACGAGCCGGGCACGCGGCGGTTGTTCGTCCACACCATGCGCGGCCAGATCTACAGCGTCAGCTACGACGGCAAGGCGGTGGCCGAGTACCTCGACATCAACGCCGAGGCGTGGGGCGTCAGCGTGAACTTCCAGGGTTCCGAGCGCGGCTTCCAGAGCATCGCCTTCCATCCGCAGTTCGCCCGGCGCGGCACGCCCGGCTACGGCAAGTTCTACACGCATACCGACACCAGCAACATGACGCCGAAGGCCGACTTCCTGCCGAGCGGCACCGGTCACACGCACGACACGGTGTTGCTGGAATGGACGGCCAAGAACCCGGCCGCCGCCACCTACGACGGCGGCGCCCCGCGCGAGCTGTTTCGCGCCGCGCATCCGTTCGGGAATCACAACGGCGGCCAGATCGCGTTCAACTCGCAGGCGCGGCCCGGCAGCCCCGAGTTCGGGCTGCTCTACGTCGGCTTCGCCGATGGCGGCAGCGGCGGCGACCCCTACAAGCACGGGCAGAACCTGGCTTCGGCGTTCGCCAAGATCCTGCGCATTGACCCGCTCGGCAAGAACAGCGCGAACGGCAACTACGGCATTCCGCCGTCGAATCCGTTTGCCGCCGACGGCAAGGACGACACGCTTGGCGAGATCTACGCCTACGGCGTGCGCAACCCGCAGCGCTTCTCGTGGGATGCGAAGACCGGCAACATGTACGTGGCCGACATCGGCCAGAACATCGTCGAGGAGATCAGCCCGGTGACTGCCGGCGCCAACCTGGGCTGGAATAAGTGGGAGGGGAGCTACACCTACCTGGGACGCGAGGGTGTGGGCACCGACAAGCCGCGTGGCGAGGCCGGGCTCGTGTATCCGATCGCCGAGTACGATCACCGCGATCCCCTATGGCAGCGCGCTGCGGTGACCGGCGTTTACGTGTATCGCCAGAACGCGGTGAAGGCCCTGGCCAACAAGCTGGTCTTCGGCGACAACCCGAGCGGCGAGATCTTCTACGTGGATGCGGACAACCAGCCCAAGGGCGGACAGGATGCGATCCGGCGGATCCTCTTCAACGACAAGGGCACGTCAAAGACGCTGCTGCAGTTGATTCGCGAGAAGAACGCCGCCGCCGGCAAGACCGCGGCGTCGCGCGCCGACCTGCGGCTCGGGATGGGCCCGCAGGGTCAGCTGTTCGTGCTCAACAAGCGCGACGGGGTCATCCGGATGATCGTGCCCTGAGAGTTCAGGAGATCACAGGAGATCACAGGAGGTTAGAAGATCAGAAGAATAGTTTTCTTCTGTTTTCAGTTGGTACCAGCCGGGCGCGAGCATGGTGGCGTAGCCTTCCGCCACCAGCGCCCGGTTGCCCAGGCCGGCGTCTGACCGCGACAGCCCCGTGACGCGCGCCAGCTCCCCGGGAATGGTCATGCCCGCCCCGGCCAGGAAGCCGCGCGCGATCTCACGCAGGGCAGTGTCGCGCTTCACGCGCGCCCGCAACCCGTCGGGGAAGCGGCCGACGCCGAGCGTCCAGATGTAGGTGAATTTCGGTGCGTAGAGCACCTCGCTCGGCACCACGATCATCGCCGCCTGCAGCTCGTCGATCGCCTTCGTGCACGCCTGGCGATCTGTCACGCCCGACTCCTCGCGCAGGTCCGCCGTCGCCATCTCCCATTCCCGGCGCAGCACCTTGAGGACCGCCCGCGCGTCCTTGCTCAGCCGCCGCGGTTCTTCGGCACGGCGCAGGCCCCAGATCGCGTTGAAGTAAGGAATCATGCGCGGCGCCAGGAACATGGCCTTGCCGCGCGCGAGCCTGGCGTAATAGACCTTGCCGCGCTGGATGACCTCGTCCTTCAACACCCACGTCAGCGACGCTTCGGGATCCTTCTGGACGTTGCGCGGCATCACCGCGTCGCGCCGTCCGCACACCGCGACGTAGAGCGACGGACCCGGCCGGCGGGAATCGGTGAGGCACGCGGCGAAGCCGGCCTGCTCGACGAAGCGTTCGGCCTCGGCGGCGGTCTCGACCTGGCGGGCGCCTTCGCGGCGCCAGCGCTCGTCGCGGAAATCTTCGATCTCTGACGGAATCTCTGGCTTGGGCCTCATCTGCGCTGGTGATGAAATAGTAGCGGGTCAGATGCCGATGTGCGCGCGGGCGATGCCAGTGCCATGCCATGCGCTGCTGATCAGCGACAACCCGTCGAGCGTGCGGCGACCTCGGTCACGTTGCCGTTGGCGGCGGACCCTGCCTCGCTGTTGGCCAGGGTCCGGACCGGCTGAGTCCGCCGATTCGGGCGGTCACGAGGGCGGGTAGTCCTATCGTGCCGCACACGCCGGCCTATTCCGGGCGGCGGCGGAATGTTACATTCCGTGTTTTCGGGCCGCGCGGTGTCTGCAGCACCACTTCCACGAGCATGGTGCGGCCCTCGTCACCCAGAGTGTGTCGCTGCTGGAAGCGCACCTGGCGTGTGCCGAGCGGCCCCGGCAGCGGCCGCGTGCCGTCGATGATCAGCACGGACTCGTTCCAGCGGGCGCGGCTCTTCATGGTGCCCTGGGGCGTGTCCTGCACCGCCTCGGCGCCGTCGAGCGGAAACACCGCGACATACGATCGCGACTTGACATCCCGGCTGATGGAGAGCGCGGTTGCGGTTTGGGCGATGACCAGCGTCACCGGCGGCACGCCGCCGGCGCCGAGAGCGGAGACCGCGCGTTCCGGCAGATTTCCGTCGGCGTGCTCGCTCACCCACGCGCCCGAGAAGTCGGGGACGCGCCGGAGGGCGCCCGCGGCGTCGCGGGCGACGGATGTGCTCGGCGCCGGATCCGGTGGCTGTGCCCAGCCTGGCGCGGCGAAGGTGAGGACGCCTATGGTGATGGTGCGGGCGAGCGACAGGTGTGTCATTGAGATCTCCTTAAGAGGCGGTCGGGTGAACGTCGGACGAGTCACTTCGTGGCACGACAACCGTCACGCGGCGCGGATCGCCCCGGCAAACACGTGCCAGGCCTGTTCGGCGTGCCGCGCCACGTCCACCTCTCCGTGGCTCATCTGGGAGAGGATGGCGGCGGGCTGGAACAGCCCCAGAAACATCAGGGCGATGGTCGGCGGGTCGAGATCCGGCTTGAGGGTCTTCGCCGCCTGACCTGCGCGGACGATGTCGGCGACGCCCTTCAAGTAGGTCTTCACCGTCCCAAACACCCGGGCGCGGCGCGCCGGCCTGACGGCGTAGACGTCCTCCGAGAACACGACCCGGACGATGCCCGGGTGGTCCTTCAGGAGCGCCACATGCAGCGCCAGCAGGCGCCGGAGTCGCTCGAACGGGTCGCCCGTCTCGGTGGTGACGGCGCGCACATTGTCGGACAGACGCTCACGGACCAACTCCAGGACCGCGTCAAGAATCTCCTCCTTGCCGTGGTAATGGCGGTAGAGCGCGGATGGTACCAGCCCCACGCGCCGGGCCACGCCGGCGATGCTCAAGCGCGCCAGCCCCTGCTGCGCGATGATGGCGAGCGCCGCTTCCGCGATCTGCTTCCGGCGGACGGTCGTCTCAACGTTCCGTCTCCGTGTCACCATAAGTGAATCATCATTCACAATAATAATGCATTTCCGCGTTTCCAAGTGAACAAAGTGCTCCGCTTGACAGACCATTCCGGCAGCCTTTATCTTTGTGAATATGTACTCACTTCTGGCAGACCCACACGAGGCGTAACGGTGCAAACCAACCTGGCCGTCCGGAGCGCCGCTGGAATCGGTCTGCTCGTTGGCGCGCTGTCGGCCATCGCGGGAGTCCGTGTGCTGGCGGGAAGCGATCCTGGGTACGTCGTCCTTACCTGGCTGGTGGAGTACAACGTCGCGGCCGGAGTGGTCGGCGTCGTGGCGGGGATGGGCGGTCCGGCTCGCGGGGACGCTGGCCGCGCTGCCCGGCGCGGCCACTGAGGTGTGACATCCAGCAGGCTCTTCGCATCAAGGTTGTCGTCGTGGACAGCCAACGCCAGGCGATGGCAGTGCCGTGCCATGCGTAGAGACAGGTTTGATGGTAATTTGCCCGGATGACGTGGCGGGAACTCTGGTTGTTGAGCGCGCTTGGCGTGGCGCTTGGCGGCTGCGGCAACACGGCGTCACCCAGCGGAAGTCCCTCAACGCCGCCCAGCCCTGAACCGGAACGAGTTGTCGTCACACTGCAACCCACGCTCACGGTTGCGGTGCCCGGCGCCGTGACCTTCCATGGCGATCGCGAGGGACGGCACCGGCTGTTCACCCTCAACCTGGCCGGCGGCGATGTGACGCGGCTCACCACCGGCCGGGAGTTTCACGACGAAGACGCCGCGTGGTCGCCCGATGGACGCCTGATCGCGTTCACCACAACCCGCTTCGATGCGCGGACCTGGGACATCGGCGTGATGGACGCCGGCGGCGCGAACATCCGCCGCGTCACCACCCATCTGGCGTTCGATCGGCATGCCGCGTGGATGCCCGATGGGCAGAGCGTCGTGTTCTCGAGCGGGCGGGATGGCACGCAAGCCGTGTTTCGCGCGCGGCTCGATTCCGGCGAGGTCACGCGCGTGTCGCCGCCGCCCGACCGCGCGTTGTATCCAACGGTGTCTCCCGACGGCGGTCGCGTGGCCTACATCATGGGGACACGCGACGGACT
>CAYHCX010000111.1:0-11736 GCA_964355095.1 uncultured Acidobacterium sp. | reverse complement strand
GATCGCCGGCCTGAAATAGGGATGATTGGGGTCAGGCCACGATTTTCACCCTAGGGTGAAAATCGTGGCCTGACCCCAATCATCCCCAATCATCCCTACAGCCGGAACCCCGCCTTCAGCGGATCCTCGCCGTCGATGAGGAACGTGTGCTCGCCGGTAATCCACGCCGAGCCCTCGATTTCCGGGACAATCGCGGCCCGCTCACCCACCATCACACGATCCACCACCCGGCCCTTGAACGTGGTGCCGACGATACTCTCATGCACGAACGGCACATCGTCCAGGAGCAGGCCCATGTCGTTGAGCACGGCCATGACGGCGGCGGTGCCGGTCCCGCACGGCGAGCGATCGACTTCCGCGTCGGCGAAGACGGTGACGTTGCGCAAGTGCGCGTCGGGCAGCTGTGACGGCGCCGTGAAGATCGTGCCGTAGATGCCCTCGAGGCCCGCATCGTTCGGGTGGACGACGCGGCGCAGCCGCTCCACTTCGCGGGCGATCACCATGCCAAGCTTCCGCAGTTCCGGCAGGTGCGCGGCGTCGATCGGCACGCCGGCGGCCTCGGCATCCACGATGGCGTAGAAGGCGCCGCCGAAGGCGATGTCGACGGGGATCTTCCGGGAGCCCACCGGCACCAGCACGGAAGGCTCGAACACGAACGACGGCACGTTGCGGAAGGCGACCGACTCCACGCGGACGGCGTCGCCGTGATGCGCCAGGTGGGCGCGCGCCTCGACGCGGCCCGCGGGCGTGTCGTAGCGCAGCTCCACGGTGGCCGGCTTGCCCTCCTGCTTCGACCAGATCAGGCCACGCTCGATGGCGATGGTGGTGACGGCGATAATGCCGTGGCCGCACATCGTGCTCCAGCCCTCGTTGTGCATGAACAAGATGCCCGCCTGCCCGTCCCGCGTGACCGGCTCGGTCAGCAGCGCGCCGTACATGTCGGTGTGCCCGCGCGGTTCGAGCATGATGGACTGGCGCAGGTGATCGAGCCGTTTCATGGCCCACGCCCGCTTCTCCAGCATGGTCCGGCCTTCGGGGCTGGGCAGCCCCTCAATGACCAGCCGGAGCGGCTCCCCGGCGGCGTGGGCGTCGATGGACTTGATACGGTGAATCATGCGAGTAAGGTGAAACAGTTTAGCCTTGGAATCTGTGGAATCTGCGCAATCTGTGGCCTAATCTGTGGCCGTGGCACAACACTTTCGCCTCCTGACCGAACAGCAAGTCCAGTCCCTCCTGCCCATGGGCGACCTCATCCCCGCCATGGAGGCGGCGCTCGCGCGCTTTTCCGCGGGTGAGGTGCTGCAGCCGGTGAGGACGGTGCTCACCGTCGGACCAACCAAGGCCTACTTCGGGTTGATGCCGGCGTTCGTCCCGAATCCAGGCACCTTGGGCGCCAAGGTGGTCACGGTGTTTGCGGATAACCCGGCGAAGCAGTTGCCGTCGCACCTCGCCACCATCCTGCTGCTGGATCCGGAAACCGGCGCACTGGTGGCGCTGATGGACGGCCGCTACATCACCGAGGCCCGCACCGCGGCGGTGTCGGCAGTGTCGGCGCGGTTCCTCGCCAAGCGCGATGCCTCAACGATGGCGATCATCGGCACGGGCGTGCAGGCCCGCAGCCACCTCGAAGCCTTCGCGGAAGTGCGCCAGGTGAAGGACGTGCGCGTATGGTCGCCGCGGGCGCGGAGCCGCGAACGCTTTGTCAGCGACATGAGCGGCCACATCGCCGTCGCCATTCGTGCCGCCGGCACGGCTGAAGAGGCGGTGCGAGGCGCCGACTTGATCGTGCTCGCCACCTCGTCCCCCACACCCGTGATCGAAGATGCGTGGGTCGGCGCCGGCGCGCACGTGGTTTCGGTAGGCGCGTGCCGTCCCGATCAGCGTGAGATGCCGCCGGCGCTGGTGGCGCGCGCGCGCCTCTACGTCGACTCGCGGGCCGCGGCCCTCGCCGAATCCGGAGACGTGGTGATCGGCATTGCCGACGGGCTGTTCAACCCCGCGCACATCCGCGGCGAACTCGGCGAGCTGGTCTTGGGCCGCGCGGAGGGCCGCCGCACGGACGATGACGTGACCATCTTCAAGTCACTGGGCATGGCCGTTGAAGACGTGGTCGCCGCGGACCTGGTGCTCCGCCGCGCCGCGGAAACCGGGGCAGGAACGGAGCTGACGTTATGAGTGACATGAACGACGCGCCACAGAAGCCAAAGCGGAAATGGATCCCGATTGTCGTCGGCGTTCTCTTCCTGCTGTTCGTGCTCGGCGTCGGCGCCGTGGTGTTCACCGCCGCCTGGCTCCGCAACCACATGGAGGTGGCCGAGACGACCGAGATGGACGCGGCGAAGGCCTTCGACGAGGTCAAGGCCCGCTTCCCCGGCCAGCCGCTCCTCGAGTTCCGTGACGGCACGCCGAAAGCCCTGGAGGTGCCGGCCGGGCCCGCATCAACGGTCAGCCTGACCACGCTGCACATCCTGGCGTTCGACGATGACGAAGGCAAACTGGCGCGCATCGAAGTGCCGTTCTGGATCCTGCGGCTGAAGTCGGGGCCGATCGCGTTTAGTTCCTGGGCCTCGGGATTCAAGGATGAGCGCGTCAAGCTGCGGATGGAAGACCTCGATCGGCGCGGGCCGGGCATCGTGCTCGACATGACGCAGCCACGAGAGGGCCGCGTATTGATCTGGGCCGAATAACGCACGCCAATTGGACGAGTATACTGACGTTGACATCGTTCGCTGCGCGACGACAATATCCCCATCCCCGTGACTTGCTCCTACAGAACGGCCGACGGGCGACAGTGCCAGCACGACGTCGCCGGCGCAGATCGCTGCCTATTCCATTCACCTTCCACCGACCGCGCTGTCTTCAAGTCGGCGCTCACCGAACTCGTGAGCCAATGCACGAAGAGCAAAGTCGCGATCGACGCAACCGGTTTTGAGTTTCCGAGTGATTTCAAGTGGCCCAAGAGTGAGTGCCGAGTGCCGGTCGTCCTGTCCGTGGCACACTTTAGAGGCACCACGGAGTTGGACGCGGTCGTGTTCCACGAGGACGTCGACTTCAGCGCCGCGGCCGTAGACGGCAGCATTCGTATCCGTCGCTGCCAGTTCCGGCAAAGCCTGATTATGCCAGCGATCACTCGTCTCGAGAGCTTGGTCGTCGAGGACTCCCGGATCGATGTGAATTTGTTGCTGTCGACGCTGCCGTTCTCAACGGATGTCCGAGTTGCATCGTCGACCATCCGAGGTGATTGCATGCTCTCGAGGACCGCGCCCCTGCAGCTTCTCACCCCGGGCAAGCTATCCCTTCTATCGGTCACGATCGACGACCTGATCCTTGGTGGCCAGCAAGGCGAAACGCTGGTCAACTCAGCTCGAATCCGCGGCAACATTTCGGCGGGCGGCTCGGAGCACGCAGGCAAGTTCAACGTGGCCTCGGCTGCGGTCGACGGTGACATCGAGCTTTCCCACGCCCACTTTAACAGCACCGTTTCTATCCGCGTCACAGCGAAAGGCACTGTTTCGCTGAATGACGCCAGCTTCTCGGAGCTTGCCAAGCTGACGGACTCGTCGTTCTATGGACCGGTGACCTGCCTTAACCTGGACGTCAGCGCCGGCATAGACTTCTCCGGTTCGTACTTCGGAGACCGCTTGATCCTGACAGCCAACGAGGTAGAGAAGGGAATACGCTTCGAGGACGTGGCATTCTGCGGCCTGGTGCGGGTTTCCGATGTCAAGTTGTCGTCGTCAAACCGTCTCTCTTTCGACAGGTCGATGTTCTCAGCCGGGTGTCTACTGGAGAAGATCACGGCCCCTGACGGACTCAACGGCGAAATCCTGCTGAACCTCAGCGACGTGTTTGTGCAGCCAGGACACGCAATACGCCTGTCACGCCCTCCCACTGACCTTGGTAAACCCCACCCTGAGCTGAATATTAACTGGATCGACCTCAGAGGGGCAGACGTTCAGCGTTTTGATCTCGACTTCGAACATGCCGAGCAACTCACGCTGTCGCCGGATGGTGATCGGGGGCGTCACCAGGCGGCGGACATCTACCGAGGGCTTCGGCATTCCCATCAGAAGCACCTTCGGTATGCCGAAGCCGGAAAGTTCTTCGTCAAGGAAATGGACTTGCGTCTGGAGGTTGCGCGCGGGAAGGATCGTTGGCAACACACCCTGCTCTGGTTGTACCGGCGGACCAGCCGGTACGGTGAGAGCTACCTAAGGCCATTGTCCCTTCTCGCCATCTTGACTCTCATCACGGGCGCCCTGGGGACAGGTGCACTCGTTCCGGCCCCGCCATGTGATGCATGCGCGGACGCGGGCCGAACCGTAGCCAGTGCAGCATCATGGGACGGGTACTGGTCAACCGTCTGGTCAATCGTCAGCACTGGAATACAGATCGTGGTTCCACTCCAGCTGCCCGACAAGGTCCAGAAGGACATTTCTTGGCCGGATGACCCGACCTCGCTCTACGTGCTTTCCCGAGTGCTGTCGATCAGCCTCATCTCATTCATCGTCATCGCGCTGCGGCGGCAGTTTCAGCGACGACCCGGCGAAGACGGCTAATCGTGATCCGCGGCACGCCTCAGGCGGATTCTTCGTCGCCTATCCAGCGCTGCTGGACTGTATAAAAGTCCTCCATACCCGCAGCCCGCCAGAACGGAGCTGCGGCTTGGTTGCGGGTCATGAGTTCCCCTTGGGCGATTTCGCAGCCGGCTGCCCGGAGCTCCCAAATCACGGCATCCACAAGCGCACGGCCAATGCCTGACCGCCGCTCTTCGTTCGACACCGCCACCAGGTCGATTGACCCGACCTTCGCCTCCAGGGATACATCACTTCTGGCAAACGCCGCCCCTATGACGCGACCGCCGTCAGTGCAGCGCAAAACGATCACCGCCGGATCGGCGAGCAATTGACCAAGGGTGGCGTTAACCTGGTTCACTTCGCCGCTCGCGAAGGACGCGAACAGTCGCAAGTGCGCAATCGGGCTTTCATTTGCACATGCCGAGTGCAGCAAGCGCAGGCGGGGGTCAGCCGCGGCAACAGCCTCCCAGCCATCGAGCAAAACCTTGGCCACGTCTCGAGCGTACAGATCCCCGGGGCTCAGGCGCACGACCTCGAGCGGTGTTGACCTCGCGGGCTCCAACAGCGAGACCCACTCGCCAGTGGGGATCGACACGCCATCCCAATTGAGGGCCCCGGACATGAGGGATACCGGCCGGCCGACGTAAACCCGCATCCCGACAATCTGACCATAGCCGTTCTCGAATGAACGGAAGGCACACTCCAGCGGATCCCAAATTCGCAGGACGCCGGAGTCAATCAGGCCCACCGCTTCGTGATAGACAGCGGGGCCGGCGCACCATGCGGGATCGACGCCCGCACGCATCCAGGTCGCACACCAGTCGCGCCTGGTTCGCTCCGGAAAACTCTCCAGCAGTTGAACCGCAACGCTGTCGACGCCATAGGCAGCGAAGGCCGCACGCGCGAGGGCCGCGAGAACACCGCAGTCTTGCGTCGAACCGGGCGAGATCTGGCACCAGTAACGGGGCCAAGAATGGGGCCCCCACTTGAACTCGTTGCGCAACCACGACGGTGGCCGCTCGCCGCGCTGGCGCCGATCGACGGCAAACGCCGTAAACCACGCCTGCGCGCGCCGGCAGCACCCCGACCCATGATGGCTCAGGTACGACGGAACAAAATCGATGGCCTCAAGCATGGGTGCCGTTCCCAAACGGATACGCCATGCTCGTGTCGTAGGCTCCAACATCGAGGATGGCCAGCAGGTTGCCCTCCTTCGTGTCATCGCTGACGCAAAGGTCGCGGCCTAGGACGTCGTCCTCCATGCAAAGTCGACCGAGCACCATGGCGTGACCGGGTGCGATAACGCTCCACGTTCCGTCGTGACGACGAGCCGCTATCCGGCGTACCCCCTGAGATGCGAAGGGAACGTCCGAGATAGCGGCATCGACGACGAGTTCCGAAACGGGCCTGCCGCGAACCTCAACCACCCTAGTCAGAAGGGCCATAGTTGGTTGAGAGACCGCCCGCCCCGGCTCGAGGATCACGCGACTCAGGCCGGGGAGTTGATCCCGGGCTGCGCCCAGCCATTCGGGCAATCGAGGCAGAAGGAACTCGAAGAAGGAACGTGTGGACCAGCCGCCACCAATGTCAAGGCACGCGACCTCGCGTCCGGTCTCGGATCGAATCGCGCTGGCCCACGCCAACAAGCGGTCCGCGGTACGGTTCCATTGGTCACGTCCCTGCACTTCTTCGGAAGCGTGCACGTGAAGGCCAAGCTTCGCGTGCCCGCCAATCGATGACAACAGATCGACGGCCTGGCCGAAGTGCGCTGGGTTGCCGAGATCCACGCCGAACGTTGACCCTTCTGTGCGCACGCGGATTCCGACAATCGAGGCCGCTTCACGCGAGACGGCGATGACGCTCAGGGCCTCGAGGCTATCGGCAAACACGGCGGCGCACGGCTGGCCTGAATTGCGCGCAAGCCAAACTGGCGCCACGCGACCGTTGACAATCAGCGATGACCGAGGAAAGCCGGCACGCTCGGCAAGCGCTGCCTCCTGAGCGCTGGTGACTTCTGCCATCCATCCATGCTTGAGAGCAACCGCCAGAAGCCGAGCATCGGGATTGGTCTTCACGCTGTAAGCGAGGGTGACGTCCATTCCAGCAGACCGGAGCGCGCCGATTTGACGCGCGGCCTCGCCGAACAGCCGTTCGGCCTCGGCTCGTAAGAAAATCCGCGCGGGGGACTCCCCGGTCGAGGCCCGTTCAAGTTCCTCGCCTATGCCCGGGTCGACCTGCAGCTCGACTCTTGACGAGAGCGGTCGTGGCAATCGGCGAGACAGGGCCGGCATGCCTGACGGGTGTTTGCCGACAACGACCTGCTGCTCGTCTAGCAAGGGCAAGGGAGGCAGTGGAAAGCCAATACGAAGCGGGATCTCTTGAACAACGCGAACGAAAGCGCCCGAGAGGCGCGGTGAGCAATGCGGGACCGAGGCGCCCGCCGCGTGGACCAGGCTGGCCGGCAGGTTCTCCCCAGCCAACGTGGCGCCAAAGATCCAAGCCGGGAAACGGGGATTGCAGTCGATGAGGTACCGTTTGCCCGAGAAATCTCGGATCAATTCGATTTCCCCGCCACCAGTCCAGTTCATCGCACGCACGACCGACTCGAGACTCCGCGTGTCGGTGTCTTCTGGTTTTGAGATGGCTCCCGCCCACGTCTTGCCTTCGGTGGTGACGATGCGTTTGTCCATCTGCACGGCGCCGAGGAGCCGCCCTTCAAAAGCGGCAAAAGCGATGGAGACCTCTTGGCCGTCGATGTCGACCTCTAGGAGGATGTTGCCGGCCCCCCAGCGTTGTTCCAGTTCAGTGATCTCTGCTTGCAGGGTGCTCGAACCGGTCACCCGCACGGCCTCGTACCGCGTGCCTTTCGCCCACACCCGCCAACCGGCAGCCCCACAGAACTCCTGCGCCTCGGGCCAGCTGAATCCTGGCGCGAGCGTTGGCGGTACCGCGCAACCAAGCTGCGCGGCCAGGTATGTGGCCGGCTTGCGCGTTAGAGCCGCCGAGCGCGGCACCAGACACCGCGGCGGCAGCGATGGCAGCGACGCGAGCCACTCCACCTCCAGATCGAGGCCCGGCACCCACCACTCGCCATTACCCGTCATCGCGGCCACGTCCAGCGCGTGGTGCCCGAGATCCAGCTCTTCCCACGGTCGCGACAGTATGACGTCATCGAGAACCGTGTCGTGGATTCCCGAATTGCGCAGCCCGTAGTCGACACCGACTATCTCGGCCGACGGATACGCTATTCGCAGTGAACGCGCGACACCCAGCCCTGGCGAAGGATTGGGCCCACTGTGGACGCCAGAAACGATGAAGCGCAGCCGCACCTAAATAATAATATCAACATATTGCGCCGACAGAGTTGAGAACCGGAGGCCGGCCCGGGCAGGCATCGGCTTTCAGACCTGCGAAAACTTGCGCATGCGCGAGGCGGGCTTCAAGGACGAGCGCGTCAAGCTGCGGGTGGAAGACATCGAGCAGCGCGGGCCCGACATCGTGCACGAGAGGACGCAACCACGAGAAGGCCGCGCAGCGGAGCCATCCGGCAGCCGGACGAATTGACGGTCGAATTCCTCCCGGTTCGGTATTATTACAGGGCTCATGGGAGCCCCCCGCGAGTCGAGTGACCTGCGAGCCAATGAACGCATCCGCGACCAATGTCGCAGGCATGCTCGCCCCTTGGAGGACACGACGAACACAATCAGCCCACCCACCAATCAGAACTTCAAGACACTGATGCATCGCCTCTCAAAGGCCGGTTTCAGCAAGGAGTTCGTGCGCAGGGCGATCTTGCCTGACTGGTGGGATGAGCGCTGCTCTGAAGATCCCGCCCTGCTGCAGGATTTCGAGATCCGTGTCGGGCGCTTTCTCGGTCGCTCCGCCTCAACGGTGAACGATCCGAGTGTCGCCTTAGTGCCACCGAATTATCCAGCCGCTCAGCTCAGACGCGTCAGAGACATCGACCGCGACAGACTCGGACCGGCGATCCATACCGCGATGCGGGTCGCCTCGGCCGTCGTTCGCTGTCTGCGAGACCCGGCGCCGGGCCAAGTCTCTCCTTTGCCCGTTGACGGCATCAAGTGGCGAGAGCAACTCGGACACGCGGGCCGAGCGCCATCAATGGTGGACATCGTGGGTGACCTCTGGAGCCGAGGAATTCCTGTGGTTCCCCTCGATCTTCTTCCGACGCCAGGCTTCCAGGGTATGGCTTGTGTCGTTGAGAACCGGCCGGTGATCCTAGTCGGTTACAAGCACGACGAACCGGGCCGCGTGGCGTTCCGTGTCGCGCACGAGGCGGCGCATATTGCTGCCGGCGACTGCGCGCCAGACCGGCCGGTCGTGGACGAGGAGGACGAAATCACTGACGAGGGGGACATCGAACGCTTGGCCGATCTCTACGCGACTCGCGTGCTGGTTGGTGACGGAGGCGTGCCGCAGATCGATGCCCGGGGAGCCGGCGATTTCAAGACATTGGCCCGTCTGGCGCTTGAGCTCGAACGCCAGATCGGTGCCGACGCGAGTTCCGTGATCTTCTCGTGGGCACACAGGACTGGCGACTACCCAACGGCCACCCTCGCGGTGAAGGCCCTGTACCGTGGCTCCGGGGCCCGAAGGCAGCTGCGTCAGTTCATTGACCGCTTCATCGATCGCGCGACGGCGACGGAGACCGACCGCGCGTTACTCCAGTGCGCCTGCGGCGAGTCGGCCCTTGATGAAGCTGCTGGTTGACACCGACGTCTTCTGTAAACTCGGAATAGCCGGACTGCTCGATGACGCGGCCCAGATCCTTGGCGTGGAACTCTCGGAGTGCGGAAGACTTGCGGCACTTCCTCACATGCTCCGGAAGGGGCGGTTGCGGGATCGCTTCGGCGCAGAGGCCTGCGACGCCTTAGTTCCGATTGCTGAAGCGGTGCCCGTGATTCCGAAGCCAACTGCTTGGCTCGATGTCCTGACGTTAACCGAGGGCGTCGATCCCGGCGAAGCCCAGTTGTTTGCTGCGGCGGCGGAGTTCGGTTTGGCTGTAGTGACCGGCGATAAGAGGGCGCTCAGGGCAATCAGTCATATCAAGGGACTGCCCGAGGCTCTGGATGGGCGCATCTGGGTGCTCGAAGCCGTCCTAATTGTGTTGTGCGACGAAATCGGGGTAGAGACCCTCAGGCAACGTGTCTCTCCGCTCGCAGCCGTCGATACGACCGTTCGGATCTGCTTTTCACCTGAAAGTGCGGAACCACGTGCTGGTCTGCTGTCGTTCTACATGGGTCTTGCCACCGAGGTAGAGCCCTTGGTGCTCAGGACCCCACAGAAAGGCGACGGCGTATGAACTTCGGGCCTCACCACTACATGCCGATCCTGAAGATCAAGCGCGGCGAGAAAGCGGCGCTTGAGCAGATCGCGGTCGCCCTTCGCGCTCGAATCACTCCGCTGCTAGAAGTAGTAGAGAGAAAACCGGATAAGTCCGTCGCTGCCCATCTGGAGACGGCGTTCGATAACCTTGCCGACAGCGTGAGCACGTATCCCCGGTGTTTCATTGACGTTCGAGAGCTGGCAGCAGACGGACCCGAGGCGGCTGTCGAGGCGTTCGCCCTCGCCTCAGCCTCTGGCATGAACTTCACGCCGGTCACCGGGTTATCCCGGGGGGCTGACGTAGGTGCAGCCCTTAGCCACCCTGACAACGGAGTGGCCCTGCGCCTAACCCGGCCTGAGTTCGAGGCCAGCGGCCTCCCGCAAAGGGTAGGGGCCTTCCTCGCTCAGCACCAACTGACGCCGGAGGAGGTCGACCTCATCATCGATTTGGGGGCGGCTGAAGATCTGATCGTCGATGGCGTTGGAGCCCTCGCAGCGGCTTTCATGGCCGATACGCCTCATCAGGAGCGCTGGCGTACGTTTACGATCTCGGCGTGCACGTTTCCGGTCAGCATGGGCGGCGTCGAACGGCACTCACACGATTTGGTCGAACGTGCCGACTGGCTAGCCTGGAGAGACCACCTCCACGCCAGGCGCGGCCAAATCACACGACTTCCGGCCTACGGCGATAGCGCAATCCAACATCCATCTGGAGTGGAGGGCTTCGACCCGCGAATCATGCAGGTGTCAGCATCGATCCGATACGCGCTCGCGGAGCAGTGGCTGCTAGTGAAGGGGGAGAGCACGAGGTCCAAACCGCCGTCGATTCAGTTCCCAGAACTCGCGACAAGACTGGTCTATGGCCACCTTCGGAAGCATTTTGCCGGGGCCGGACATTGTGCCGGCTGTGCATCGATGAAGGCGGCAGCTGACGGTGCCCCCAAGCACGGTTCTGCGGAAGCATGGCGCCGATTCGGTACCATTCACCACATCGCTACGGTCATGCAAGAACTGGATTCACTACCCTGGCCTTGAGCTTTGTGCGAACTGCAGCCCCTATCTCTTCGATGCTGAAGTGGTCGCACACGCGCTCCCAGACCACGCGGCGGGGTTTGCCTCGCACCCCACGAGCTGCGTTTCGTTGCTCTAAGAGTTCCATCGCGTGCTCGGACCACAGCAGCTCGACCAGCGCACGGGGGTCTCGGCGCGGGTTCTTTCGAGGGCGCCTAACCAGCCTCAGCTGAAGGCCGCTGGGGGTAGAGCGAGCGTGCAACACTCCCCACCATTCCGGCACAAATTCGGCCGCGGATTGAAGGAGACGGTCGCCGACAACCAAGGTCGCGCGATCGAGAACCTTGTTGTAGACGTCGACTTGGGCGTCCAGCCGGCGGAGGCTGTCCCGATCTGATTTGATCTCATAGCCGTGCAACAGTCCGTTCACCACGGCGATGTCGAGCCGCACTTGGCCGCGTAGCAGCCCCAGTTCCTCAATCAGGACTGTGTCGGCGTGTCTGGCGTGCTCGACCGCGAGCCTTTCCCGAAGAGCTAGGCGAATGGCAGAGTCGCCAAGGTCCGCGCCCTGAATATTACCCTCAGTCGGCACGTAAAGATCCCGCTACTGGCATGTAGCCTCCTCCGTCATCGCCATCTAGGAATGTTATCAGAATGCATCGTGCTCGACATGACGCAGCCGCGAGAGGGCCGCGTATTGATCTGGGCCGAATAGCAGTGAGGCCGGATCCCGCGCGTGCGCGGGATCCGGCTCCAAGTGTGCCCTATTGTCCCGGCTTGCGCGGCGCCTGCGCACGCTCGG
>CAYHCX010000110.1:9467-12230 GCA_964355095.1 uncultured Acidobacterium sp. | reverse complement strand
AACAAGAAGTCGGCAGAACTGCCTATTCGTCCACCATTACTGACGACCGGAGTCTAGTGCCCGGATGAGTTGGCGTCAAACGCCCGGCAAACCCACTGGAACCATTCGACTTCGGCTTGGCCAGGGCCATGTCGCCCAACGGGACAGGCTGATCGGCATATTTCGATAGGGGCCGCGAACGTCGCGGCCTATTCCGCTATCAGCGATTAGCCCGTCCATCCTGATCCAACGGACTTCGCACGCCGCCGCCACCCTGATTCAACACGTGGGTATAGATCATCGCCGTGCTCACACGATGACCGCCGTCGGGAGGTCGCAGAATCTGCCGGGCCGTCCGGGCCCGGCGGTGGCGAATTCTGCTGCTAGCCTGGAGGCCAGGTCATGGTCCTGCCGCCGAGCACGTGCAGGTGGAGGTGGAACACGGTCTGGCCCGCCTGCGCGTTGCAGTTAAACACGGTGCGATAGCCGGGGCCGTCAAACCCCCTGTCTTTGGCAATCGCCGCCGCCCTCCGCACCATGGCCCCAACCAGCCCATCGTCGGCGGCCGACAGATCGTTGAGCGTCGCCACGTGGCGCTTGGGCACGACCAGCACGTGCATGGGCGCTTGCGGGTTGATGTCGTTGAAGGCGATCAGCTCATCGTCTTCGTAGACCTTCGCCGCGGGGATCTCGCCCGCAATGATCTTGCAGAACAGGCAACTCATGACGCTATGGTGCCTCGGGTGCCTGAGGTGCCACAAGTGCCGGTGCTAAAGGCGTTGCGCGACGACGATGCGGGGGATGCCTTGCAGATCTGGACTGATGCGAATCAGCGCCAGCGTCGGTGTCGACGCGACCACGGCCCGGACGGCGTCTGCCTGACGGTGGCCGATCTCCATCAGCAGCACGCCGCCGGAACGCAGGGCGCTGGCCGCCGCGGACAGCACTTCGCGAATGTCATCCAGCCCGTCGGGGCCCGCGGCGAGGGCCGACCGCGGTTCGAAGTCGTGCACCTCGGGCGCGAGCGACGCGTATTCCTCATCCGTCACGTACGGCGGGTTCGACACGATCAGGTCGAACGGGCCCTCGACGCCATCGAGATATCGCGCTTCGCGGAACTCCACAAGATCGGCCACGCCGTGCCGCCGTGCGTTCGCTCGCGCCACCTCGAGCGCCGGCGCCGAGATGTCGGTGGCGACGATGCGCGCGCGCGGAACTTCGGCGGCGAGCGTGACCGCCAGACAACCGCTGCCGGTGCCGATGTCGGCGGCGCGGCCGAACACGGTCGACAACGCTTCCTCGATGATCAGCTCGGTCTCCGGTCGCGGAATCAGCACCGCCTTCGACACCGCGAAGTCGCGGTTCCAGAACTCCTGAATACCGGTGATGTAGGCGATCGGTTCGCGATGCGTCCGCCGCTCGATGGCGGCGTCGTAGACGGCGTCAAATCCCGCCGGCGGCGGATCGGTGTCTCGCGCGTGGAGCGTCGCGCGGTCCCAGCCGAGCACATGCCGGGCCAGCAGCAGCACGTCGCGCGCGGCCTCCGACGGCTCGATGCCGGCGGCGACGAGGCGGGCCTTGGCCGCGGTGAGGTGCTGGCGGAGGGTCACTGACCGCTCTGCGTCACTTCGCGGAGCTTCTCGGCGGTGTAGTAGGTCGACAGCGCGTCGATCAGCTCGTCCAGGTTGCCGTCCATCACGCCCTGCAACTGGTGGGTCGTGTAGTTGATGCGGTGATCGGTGACGCGGCTCTGCGGGAAGTTGTAGGTGCGGACCTTCTCGGAACGATCGCCGGTTCCGACCTGGCTCTTGCGGTCCTTGGCAATCGCGTCGTGCTGCTTCTGCATCTCCGCCTCGTAGAGGCGGTTGCGCAGCACTTTCATCGCCTTGGCGCGGTTCTTGACCTGCGACTTCTCGTCCTGCTGCGAAACGACCGTGCCGGTGGGAATGTGGGTGATGCGCACGGCGGAGTAAGTGGTGTTCACACTCTGGCCGCCGGGGCCACTCGAGCAGAAGGTGTCGATGCGCAGATCCTTCTCGTGGATCTGGATGTCCACTTCGTCGGCTTCCGGCAGCACCGCGACGGTCGCCGCCGAGGTGTGGATGCGGCCGCTGGCCTCGGTGGCCGGCACCCGCTGCACACGATGCACGCCGCTTTCGTACTTCAGCTTGCTGTAGGCGCCCTTGCCCTCGATGCTGACGACCACGTCCTTGACGCCGCCCTTGTCGGCCTCGCTGAGCGACATCAGCTCGATCTTCCAGCGCTGCCGCTCCGCGTAGCGGGTGTAGGCGCGATACAGCTCGCCCGCAAACAGCGCGGCCTCTTCGCCGCCGGTGCCGGCGCGGATTTCCACCATGACGTTGCGGTCGTCATTGGGATCCTTGGGCACGAGCAGGATCTTGATCTGGTCGGAGAGGCGTTGCTTCCGGCTGTTGAGGTCGTTGAGCTCCTCGAGGGCGAGATCGCGCATCTCGGGATCGCCGCCCTTGATCATCTCTTCGGTATTGGCAATCTCCTGCGTCACCGCCTTGTAGTCGCGGTAACTCTGGACCAGCTCCTCAATCTCCGCCAGCGCTTTCGATTGCTTGCGGAACTCGTTGGCGTCGCTTTGCACCGCGGTAGTGCCGAGCGACGCCATCAGCTCCTCGTACTTGCCTTCGACGGTTTCGAGCTTGTCGAACAAACACCTGCTCCTTGTGACAACGCGGCATCACGGCACCCCTGAAGGGGTGCCCTACAACATGCCCAGCCCTACAACATGCCCCAGGTCAATCTAGCCGCCGG
>CAYHCX010000110.1:7893-9367 GCA_964355095.1 uncultured Acidobacterium sp. | reverse complement strand
TCGTCGCCGTCCGCCACCGTGGCGGCAAAGCGCGAATAGTCGGCGTTGACCGCGCACGAAATCGACTTTTCGTACGGCGACAGTTCCGGATACTCCGTGACCAGCGCCGCCCACACCGCGCCGACCGTGGCGCCGGGGTGCGCTTCCCGCGACAACTCGCCGGCGCCGGCAATGTCCCGCAAGCGCGCGAACAGCCGGATGGTCACGCGCATGCGATCGCCAGCGCCCGCGCGCGCGCCTCCGCGTTGTCGGGGTCGGCGGTGGCGCCCTCAATCCACACGTCGCCACCCTCGAAGTACTCGTGCTTCCAGATCGGCACGATCTGCTTGATGCGCTCGATCGCATACCGCGACGCCGAAAACGCGTCGGCCCGGTGCGGCGAGGCGGCGGCAATGGCCACGCTGGCCTCGCCAATCTCCATGCGCCCGATCCGGTGGTGGATGGCCAGCCGCGCCGACGGCCATCGCTCCGCCGCTTCCTGCACGATCAGGTCCAGGCCGCGCAACGCCAGCGGCTCGTAGGCCTCGTATTCGAGGTGCAGCACGCGCCGTCCCAGGTTGTGGTCGCGGACCAGCCCGATGAACGTCGTCACGGCGCCGATGCCGGTGATGTCGAGCGCGCGCACCAGGGCTTCAGCATCGAGCGGCGTCGTCGTGATTGCGGTTGGCGCGGCCATGACAGCCATTCAGTATAGCTTCCAGAAATGGTCGAGCGGCCGGTGACCGCGGCCCAGGGGAATCCCCGGACTCATCGCGCCCGCCACGTAGGCCTTGGCCTCCCGCACCGCGTCCTTCAGCTCCACGCCCAGGGCCAGGTGCGCGGCGATGGCGGCGGCAAACGTGCAGCCGGTGCCGTGGGTGTTGCGGCCCTCGATGCGAGGGCCCACGAACTCGTGGAATTCCCCGTTCTCGAAGAGCAGGTCGATCACCTGGGGCCCCGCGAGGTGCCCGCCCTTGATCACCACCGCGCCCGGCTTGAACGTGGCGATGCGGCGGGCCGCCTCGCGCATGTCGTCCACGGTGCGCACCGCCATCTTGGCCAGCACCTCGGCCTCGGGGATGTTCGGAGTGACCACGCGCGCCAGGCGGAGGAGGGTCCAGCGGAGGGCGTGCACCGCCTCGTCGTCGAGCAGGTGGTCGCCGCTCTTGGCGACCATCACCGGGTCAACCACGAGGTTCGGCAGGTCGAACGATTCGACCGCCGCGGCCACCGCCTCGACGATTTGCGAGGTGGCGAGCATGCCGGTTTTCACCGCCTGGCAGCCGAAGTCGCCGGCCACCGCCTCGATTTGGGCGGTGACGAAGTCGTCTGGCACGACGTGGATGCCGGTGACGCCCAGCGTGTTTTGGGCCGTCAGGGCCGTAATCGCACACGTGCCGTAGACGCCGTGTGCCGCAAAGGTCTTGAGGTCGGCCTGAATGCCGGCGCCACCCCCTGAGTCGGATCCCGCGATTGTCAGTGCGGCCGGCATACC
>CAYHCX010000110.1:0-7793 GCA_964355095.1 uncultured Acidobacterium sp. | reverse complement strand
TGCCGGCGCCACCCCCTGAGTCGGATCCCGCGATTGTCAGTGCGGCCGGCATACCAGTAGAATTCCCTGTCATGACATCACGCCCCATCGTCTCGCACGCATCCACGATTCTCGATCAGGTCAGCATGCGCGCGGGCTCCGCCAACGTGTGGACCGGCGTACGAGCGCTGTCGGTCGTGTTCGTGGCGGTGCTCACGGCGTCGGCGGCGCAGCTGAGCTTTCCGCTGCCGTTCACGCCCGTGCCGTTCACGATCCAGCCGATGATCGTGCTCATCGGCGCGGCGGCTCTCGGGTCCCGTCTGGGCGCCCTCAGCCAGATCCTTTATCTCACGCTTGGGCTGGCCGGTCTGCCGGTGTTTGCGTTCTCACCCGAACTGCCGCACGGCTTTGCCCGGCTGTTGGGCCCCACCGGCGGCTTCCTGCTGGTGTATCCGCTGGCGGCGTTCGTGACCGGCCTGCTCGCCGAGCGCGGCCTGGACCGCCGCTACCTCTCGTCGATTGCAGCCATGGCCGTGGGCCTGTCGATAATCTTCGCGGGCGGCGTGTTGTGGCTGGCCAACGGCGTCGGCATGAGCGCGGCCCTGGCCACCGGCTTTTATCCGTTCGTGCTGGTGGACGTGGTCAAGATTGTGGCGGCGGGCCTGGTGCTGCCGAGCGCCTGGAAGTTCCTCTCGCACAAAGGGGTCTGACCCCTCCGCGCTACTTCCCGAAAATCAGAAAATACTGGTACTGCAGGAAGGGCTCCTGGTGAACCAGCCGGAGCCCTGCCTTCGCGGCGTCCTTCACCACGACGTCGGGACTCACCCGCTCCTCAATGGACGGCCCCGGGCCGGTGCCATCGAGCTTGAAGTCCACCACGCCGATGCGCCCCTGCGGCCTGAGTGCGCGCGCGAGGTTCGCCAGCATCGTGACGCGATCTTCGATCTCGTGATACGCGTCCACCACGAGAATGGCATCCAGTGAACCCGCCGGCAGGCGAGGGTCGTTGTTCTGCCCGCGCACTGCCCGCACGTTGGTCAGGCCCTCTTTCTGCACGCGCCGCGTGATGGCGTTGATCATCTCGGGCTGTACGTCTTCGGCATAGACCAACCCCTGTGGGCCGACCCGCCGCGCAAGGCGGATGGTGAACCAGCCGCTGCCGGCGCCGATGTCGGCGACGACCGAGGCGTCGGCAATGCCCATGGCGTCCATGATCTGATCGGGCCGCTGCCAGAGGTCGCGGTCGGGGGACTCGAGCAGGCCCAGGTCGGATGGCGGGAACAGACGACCGTGACTCACGCCCTGCGACCATGCGGAGGTCGCCGCCAGCAGGAGCGCCGCGGAAATCACGGATCTCAGAACCGGGGCCGCAGATGACACAGATGACACAGATAGCACAGATCGGAAAGGGATGATTGGGGTCAGGCCGCGAAAAACGCCCTTTTGAACTCCTGGTAAGGGCGTTTTTCGCGGCCTGACCCCAATCATCCCTCAGTCGGCGCGGAGCGCGGACATCGGGTCCACCCGCGTAGCCTGGCGGGCGGGCAGCCAGGTGGCGACCAGCGCGACCAGGCCCAGCGACGTCACGACCGCGGCGTAGGTCAGCGGATCGAACGGGCTCACGCCGAACAGCAGCGACCTCAGCAGGCGCATCAGCAGCGACGCCGACACCAGGCCGACGACCAGGCCGATGGCGGCGAGCGCCACGCCGCGGCCGATGAACATCCGCTGCACCGTGCCGCGGTGCGCGCCGAGCGCCATGCGAATGCCGATCTCACGCCGCCGCTGCGACACGATGTAGGCGATCACGCCGTAGATGCCGACAATGCCGAGCAGCAGCGTGACCGAGGCGGCAATCCCCAGGATCACGAGCACGAACGAGGTCTGCGCCATCGAACGCTCGTACATTTCCGCCAGGGTGCGCACGCGCGCGAGCGGCAGGTTCGGATTCACGCTCCACACCGCCCGCTGCACTTCGGACAGGAAGCCGGGCGACTGCAGGCGCGACGAGCGGATCGCATACGCGAGCGATCGCTGAACATAGGGCTGGTTGTCGAACCCCGCGGCAATCAGCATGGGCCAGTAAACCGTGGTGGGCGAGGGTTGCGTCGCACCGTCCTGCCGGTCGTTGCCGACCACGCCGACGATCTCAATCCACGGCGTCTGCGGCGTGCGGCGAATCCGCCGGCCGATTGCCCGGGCTGGATCCTTCCAATACTCACGCGCGAGGTTGTCGCTGATCAGCGCCACCGGGGCGGAGGTGTGGACATCGCGCCAGGTAAGATCGCGACCGGCGACAACGGCGTTGCCCATCGTCTCGAAGTAGCCCTCGCCGATGTACTTGTGGCGCCGCAGCGTCGGGATCTGGCCCTCGCGAGCGGGGAAGTCCTCGACCCAGATCGGGTCGTTGTTGTTGTTCCCGTCGAGCGGCAGCGACGAGGTCGTGCCGACCGCGGTCACGCCCGGCACCGCCTCGATGTGGTGCACGATCTGCTCGTGCAGTTGCGCGACCTGGCCGGCGTCTGTGACCACCGCCTCCGGAATCGAGATCCGCATCGTCAGGATCTGTTCCGGCCGCGTGAATCCCGGCGGCACCTCGCGAATGGCGAGGAAGGTGCGGACCATCAGTCCGGACGCCACCAGCAGGATGGCGGCGAGTGCCACCTGCGCCACCACGAACCCGTTGCGCGCGCGGTGACGTTCGCGGCCCTCGCTGGAGCCGCGCGAGCTGTCCTTGAGCGCGGCGGCGAGGTGCGGCCGCGCGTACTTGAGCACCGGGATCGCGCCAAACAGCAGGCCCGCCACGAGCGACAGGGCCAGCGTAAACACCAGCACGATCGGATCGAGGGTGATCTCGCTGAGCCGCGGCAGTTGGGCCGGCTCCAGATACACCAGCAGCTGGATACCGCCGTAGGCGAGGGCGACACCGAGCACGCCGCCGAGCAGCGCGACCAGCAACGACTCCGACAGCAGCTCCCACGCGATGCGGCCGGTCGACCCGCCGAGCGCCAGGCGCACCGCCAGCTCCTGCTGTCGGCCCTCGGCGCGCACCAGGAACAGGTTGGCGACATTCGCACACGCCACGATCAGCACGAGCGCCACCGTGCCGAGCATCAGCCACAACATGGTGCCGATGTCGCCCACCACGTCGACCTCGAGGGGACGCACCAGGCTGCCGAAGCGCGCTTCGTCGAACATCTTCTTGGTTAAGCCGGGCGGGAGCGGGAAGCGTTCGGTCAGGGTCGGCAACAGCCGCTCGACGTCGGCATTGGCCTGCGCGATGGTCACACCAGGCTTCAGCCGCGCCACACCCTGGTAGCTGAAGCCGGCGGCATGAATCTCGGCGCGATTGAACTTGAAGGGGATGATGACCGCCGGGTTCTCATCCAGGAACCGGAAGCCTTCCGGCAGCACGCCGATCACTTCGCTGGCCTTGCCGTTCACCATCAGCGTCTGGCCGACGGCCGACGGGCTGCTGCTGAACACGCGCCGCCAATAGGGATGCGAGATCATCACGACCTCGGGGCCCGTGGGCAGGTCGTCTTCGCGGTTGAAGCCGCGGCCCATCGACGGTTGGACGCCGAGGACCCCCAGCGTGCCGTCCGTGACGAACAGGGTCTGGACCTGCTCGGGGTCACCGCGGCCGGTGACGGTCGCCGAGTCGTTGGTCCAGAGACCGATGTCCTGGAACACCTGCGCGCTGTCGCGATACATGAAATAGGTCGCGGCCGACTGGTTGAGCGGCCCGGCCATGACCCCCGGGGCCACATGCCACACGCCGACCAGGGCCGCCGGCTGCGCATACGGCAGGGGCTTGAGGATGATGCCGTTGACCACGCTGAAGATGAGGGCGTTGGCGCCGATGGCGACGCCCACGGTCACGACCGCGGTCAGGGCGAAGACCGGGCTCTTGAACAGGCGTCGCAGGGCGGGTTTCACCTTGGGTAAGACGGAGGGCGCGCGGAGAAGGTTCGCGGGGACGACAAACCTTAAAGGTTTGTCGCCACCTGAAGGTTGTCGCTACACTATTTCCCATGTTGCCCAGCTTTTTCGACTCCGTGGTCGCCCTGATCGTCAAGACCTCCACGGATCTGCCGCCCGACGTGCGGGCGGCCATGACGCATGCCCTCGACACCGAAGAAGACGGCACCCGCGCCAAGCAGGCGCTGAACATCATCAGCCAGAACATCGACCAGGCGGTCGAAGTGGAAGGCGCCATTTGCCAGGACACCGGCATGCCGACCTTCGAGGTCAAGACGCCGGTCGGCGTGAACCAGATCTGGATGAAGAAGCAGATCAAGGAGGCCATTGCCGAGGCCACCAGGCGCGGCAAGCTGCGCCCCAACTCGGTCGATTCGCTGACCGGCGACAACAGCGGCAATAACCTCGGGCCCGGCATGCCGGTGATCCACTTCGAGCAGTGGGAGCGCGACGACATCGAAGTGAAGCTGCTGCTGAAGGGCGGCGGCTGCGAGAACATGAACGCGCAGTATTCGCTCCCCGCTGAACTGCCGCACCTGGGCCGCGCCGACCGCACCATCGAAGGCGTGCGCAAGTGCCTCCTGCACGCGGTGTGGAACGCGCAAGGCAAGGGCTGCGCCCCAGGCGCGATCGGCGTGTGCATCGGCGGCGATCGCACCGGCGGCTACCTCGAGGCGAAGCAGCAACTGTTCCGCAGCCTGGACGATGTCAACCCGGATTCGCGGCTGGCCGATCTTGAAGCGGAGATCATGCGCACGGTCAACACGCTGGGCATCGGCGCGATGGGGTTCGGCGGCCGTGTTTCGCTGATCGGCTGCAAGGTCGGCGCGCACAATCGCCTGCCGGCGAGCTTCTTCGTGTCGGTCGCCTACGACTGCTGGGCGTATCGCCGCCTCGGCGTGACCCTCGACGGCACGACCGGCGCGATCAAGGACTGGATCTATCGCGATCCGTCGGTGCCGACCATCCCGATGATGGACCAGGCCGGGTTCAGGCGCACCGGCCGCGAAGTGGTGTTGCGCGCGCCGATTGACGAGGCCACCGTCCGCGCGCTCAAGGTCGGCGACGTGGTGCTGATCAGCGGCCCCGCCCACACGGGACGCGACGCCGTGCATCATCACCTGGCGAGCCACGCGCCGCCGGTCGACTTGAACGGTGGCGTGATTTATCACTGCGGTCCGGTGGTCGCCAAGCAGGCCGACGGCTCGTGGAAGGTGACGGCTGCCGGCCCCACCACCAGCATTCGCGAAGAGCCGTACCAGGCCGACATCATCGGCAAGTACGGCATCCGCGTGGTGATGGGCAAGGGTGGCATGGGCGCCAAGACCCTGGCCGGCCTGAAGCAGCACGGCGCGGTCTATCTCAACGCCATCGGCGGCGCCGCGCAGTTCTACGCCCGCTGTATTGACCGGGTGGATGGGGTGTCGCTGCTCGAGTTTGGAACTCCTGAGGCCATGTGGCATCTACAACTTAGGGAGTTCCCCGCCATCGTGACCATGGACGCGCACGGCAACAGCCTGCACAAGGACCTCGAACAGGCATCGGCACGCCAGTTGGCTGAGCTGGCGGAAGCCCGTTTTTAGGCCCCACCTTCGCTCATTTGATATTGTTGAGCTACGGCGGGCAAGCCCAGAAACTGATAAAATAGGACTCAATCATGCAAACTGAGACACATAACATCACCCCAGACATGCCTGTCATGCTCGAGACCCTCATCACGGTCACCGAATCGGCGGCCGGGAAGATCCGCGAACTGCTCGCCGAAGAAGGCAAGCTCGAGAGCGGGCTGCGCGTGTTCGTCCAGGGCGGCGGCTGCTCGGGCTTCCAGTACGGCCTGATGATCGAAGAGGGCGGCGGCGTCGGCGACCAGCTGTTTGAATCCAACGGCGTGCGCCTGTTCGTCGATCCGGTGAGCGTCAGCTACCTCAAGGGCGCTGAAGTGGACTTCGTCGACACCATCACGGGCGGCGGCTTCACCATCAAGAACCCCAACGCGACGTCGACCTGCGGCTGCGGTTCGTCCTTCACTGGCTAGATCGTCATGGCCACCACGGCGGCCATTCCGGATCTCGATCGGCTCAGGCCCGCCGGTACCAAGCGCTCGACCAAGCGCGACCTGATCGTCAACGTGTTCCTCAAGCAGGAGGGACACCTCAGCGCTGACGATCTGGTCGTGCTGATCAAGCGCGAAGACGAGCGCATCAGCCGCGCCACCGTCTACCGCACCCTGCAGTGGATGGAAGAGGCGGGCATTGCCCGCAAGGTGGACTTCGGCGAGGGCCGCTTCCGGTTCGAGCACTCGTACCGGCATCCGCGGCACTTTCACCTCATCTGCAAGACCTGCAACCGCTCGTACGAATTCCTCAGCTCCGACATCGAGTCGCTGGTCGAGGAGATCGCGGCGGCGCGGGCGTTCACGGCGCGGCAGAGCGTGGTGCAGATCTACGGCACCTGCGACGCGTGCAGCACCGGCCGCGCCCCCGCCGACGAAGGGTCCAACAGCGAGCTGCTGTTTGCCCGCGACGCGCTGCGCATTGCCATTGCCACCGAGCGCAGCGGCCTGGAGTTTTACGCCCGCGGCGCCCGGCTGGTGAAGGACCCGCGCGGCCGGCAGATCTTTCACAAGCTGGCGACCGAAGAGAAGCACCACCTCGCCACGCTCGAAGCGCGCTACCAGGATCTGCTCAAGCAGGATCCGCAGCTCGAGTCGCGGCCCACCTTCCTGTTCTTCAAGGGCGCCGCCCACGGCCTGTTCGCCGCCGCCGCCGACCAGTTGCGGCGCGACGGCGTCGACGACCTCGAGGCGCTGCGCATCGGCATCCGCTGCGAGCGCGGCTCGCACCGGTTCTTCAAGCGCTATGGCGAGCGTTTCGAAGACTCCGAAGGCAAGCGAATCTTCATCGAGTTCGCCGACGAAGAGCGCGAGCACCTCGAGATGCTGATTCGCGAGTACCGCGCGCTGGTCAAGCGCCAGCGCGGCGCCGTCAAGAAGCCCCTTGCCACGCCGAAGCGTCCTCGCGAAGGCGGGGGCGCGAAGACACGCGCGCGCGCCGCCAGCCGGTGATCGACCTTCACTTACACACCACCGCCTCCGACGGCCGCCTGACGCCCGCCCAGCTCGTGGCGCGCGTCGCCGCGGCCGGCATCACCACCATGAGCGTGACCGATCACGACACCGTGGCCGGGCTCGTCGAGGTCGGCGCGGAAGCGGCGGCCCGCGGCATTCGCCTGGTGCCGGGCATCGAGGTCACCGCGATCGCCGACGCCCGTGACGTCCACCTGCTCGGGTATTTTTTCGATCCTGGCAATGCGGCGCTGGCGGCGTTCCTCGAAGGGCAGCGGGCCCTCCGCGTGTCGCGCGTGCGGGAGATCGGCGCGCGGTTGACGGCGCTCGGCCTGCCGGTGGATGTGGACGCGCTGCTGACGGCGGCCGCGACGCGGCCCGGATCCTCCGTGGGACGCCCGCAGCTCGCGCGGGCCCTGATCAGCGCCGGGTACGTCGCTTCCATCCGGGAGGCCTTCGATCGCTGGCTTGCCAACGGCCAGCCCGCCTACGTGCCGCGCACGGGCCCGAGTCCGGCCGCCGTGGTGGAGGTCATTCACGCCGCCGGCGGCCTGGTGTCGTTCGCGCATCCGGCGGTGACCAGGCGAGACGAGCTGATCCGGCCGCTGGTGGACGATGGCCTGGATGCCATCGAGGTGTATCACTCGGATCACACGCCGGCGGACGAGGTGGACTACCGGGGACTGGCGGCGCGGCTGGGCGTGCTCGTGAGCGGCGGCTCGGACTTTCACGGCGACCCTTCGACTCCGCTCAGGGCAGGCGACCCGGC
>CAYHCX010000109.1:2266-12679 GCA_964355095.1 uncultured Acidobacterium sp. | reverse complement strand
CGCCGTAGCTCGCCTGAATTCCCGCGAGCGAAGGGACCGTGGCGATGGCGCTCCCACCATTGTGTTCATGTATACACGTTGTTCATTATTAATGAACATGGTATCATTGCGAACATGGCGCCAAAGGCACGTCCGCTCAACCTTGATCTGTACCAGCCCTTTATTCAGAAATGGATGCCAAAGGCCACGATCCGTACGCTCGCGAAGCCCCTGGACCGTTTTGACGGAGTCATTACTTGGAAGGCGCCTGAGCGGACCGTCCGCTACCTTGTCGAAGAAAAACGGCATCTCCGCCATCAAGACGTTGGCGTCGTCGTCGATCAGCTGAACCGCGGACGTGCGGATCTGCCGCCCGGTCACTTTGGCGACCGGCTCCTACTCCTTGCGCCGCATGTCCGTCCGCAACAAGCAGCGGTTCTGGAACGTGCCGACATCGACTACCTCGATCTCGCTGGCAACGCTCATCTGCAAGCCCCCGGCTTGTTGGTTCACGTCGAAGGGCGCAAGCCAGCCAGGGAGCCGCGCCCTGCACTGGGTCGCCCGCAGATGGGTTGGGTCAAGGCCGTCATGGCCATCCTTATTCATCCCGAACTCATCAACGCGCCATACCGCGTTCTTGCCGAGCAGGCGGATGTCGCCCTTGGTACCGTCGGCGGCTGCATGACCGACCTGGCTGCTCGCGGGCTTCTACTCGACGGCAAGGGCGGTCGAAGAGTCGGTGACCGTCAGGCACTCGTCGCACTATGGGTCCAGGCCTACGTCGAAGGACTTCGTCCCAAACTGAAAGAGCGACGGCTTCAGGTTCGCGCTGACGGAAAGCAAGACATCTGGCAGCGTCTGCGGACGGTAATGGCCGGACACGCACAACCATGGGCGCTCACTGGGGCTGACGCCGCCGAGCGTCGCACTCACTTCTTTCGCACGGAGGAGACAGAGATCTACGCACCCCTTCGTGCGCTCGAGGACCGCGACACCCAGAAGGCACTTGTCGCTCAGCCTGCTGCGCGCGGCGGCAATCTGTTGGTCATCGAACCACCCGGCCCGCTGGCGATGCCGGGCGAGCCCGATCACGATTTTCCCGTTGCTCCTGATTTGCTGGCCTACGCTGAACTGCGCTATCGCGGTACCGAACAGGCGCTAGAAGCAGCCGAGTTGCTCTTGCCCAGAGTCCTGGACCATGCCGCGAATTGAGCCAAGCCTGGTCCCCGTCGTGACCGATCTGGAGCGCGGGCTGCGCGAGCTCGGAATTCCGTTCGGCATCGTGGGTGCCCTGGTTCCAGAGCTCCTTCTGGACGCGCGACCGCGCTCGATGACCAACGACGCTGATGTGACCGTTGCCGTCGCCAACCTCGCAGACTTCAACGCCCTCAAGGACCGCCTTGCCGCCTATGGCTTTACGCGAACGGGAGTGCCGCATCGGATGCAGCATCGAGACGGCGGGCTGCTGGACCTTCTACCGTTCAGCGCGACGATGGCGCCGAATGGACGTCTAGAACTCGAAGACGGGATGATCTTCAACATGGCGGGCTTCGGTCACGTCGTACCTAACGCCGTGTCCACTCCGATCGAAGGAGGGCCGAATCTTCCGCTGGCGCCGCTGCCACTCCATGTGCTGCTGAAGCTTGTCGCCTTTAGCGACCGCAGGGCAGCCAAAGATCTCGGCGGCGTCCTTCACTGCCTGGAGCACTACGTCGAAAACGACGAGCGGAGGTACGGTGTTGACCACGACGGTGAGGGCGTGCCGTTCGAATACACCTGCGCTTACTTGCTCGGCGTTGATGGACAGCGATTTCTCGACGGCGCCCTGAGCACTGCCGTGGGGGCCGTCCTCGATCGCTTCGATGAGCCTGAGGCCGATGTCGTCGGAATTGCGGCTGGCGAGAGGAGACGAGGCATGATCGAAGACCAGCGTCGAACCGAAATCTTCGAACTCTTCCACTGGTATCGTCTTGGGACCGGCTTGTAGAATTTGGCGGTGAGTTGCTGAATTACGCACATTGAGTGCGTGTTTCAGCGGGGACGAATGAGCGGCCGCCGGCAGGGCGTCGACGCCGCGCCGCGGCCGCTCCGCGCGAACTACGTCACCGGCAACTACTTCACCACACTGGGCGTGAACGCCGGCGCCGGTCGCGTGTTCACCGCCGCGGACGACGCCGCCGCGGCCTCACCGGTGGTGGTGCTTGCCTATCACGCCTGGCAGGGCGTCTACGGCGGCGATCGGTCCATCGTCGGGGCCACGCTGATCGTCGAGGGCCAGGCCTTCACGGTGGCCGGTGTGGCGCCACCGGGATTCTTCGGCGAAACGCTGAAAGCCGATCCCCCGGACATGTGGGTACCGCTGCAGCAGGAGCCGCTGATCGCCGGTGTCCAGACGACGCTGCTGCGCCAACCGATTGCGTCGTGGATCCGCGTGATTGGCCGGCTCTGCCCGGGCGCGTCGATTGACGGCATGGATACGTGACTGACCGGGCTGCTGCGCCAATCGGGATGCAACACGAGGCCAGCTACCCGTCGAACTGGCTCCCGGAGATCGAGCGGACCCTGACCGAGCAGGTGATCACCGTCGTGCCCGCCGGCGCCGGCGTTGGCGTGATGAAAGAGCAATACGGGCGGATCCTGCTGGCGGTGTGCGCGCTCGTGCTCCTGATCGCCTGCGCCAATGTCGCAAACCTGCTGCTGGCCGGCTCGGCGATGCTCGGCCGCAGCCTCGGCAACCTCGAGGGGACAGGACTTCGGCTTCCTCCGCGACGGCCGGGTGCTGGTGACGGTGGGCCGGCCCTCGGCATCGATTACCGGAGAAAGGCTCACCGCCCTCTATCGCGATCTCGAAGAACGGCTCGCGCGCATCCCGGGCGTGCAAGGCGCCGGGCTCGCGCTGTACAACCCCCTGACCAACACCTGGGGCGAGGGCGTGCTGATTGCCGGCAAGCCGGCGCCGGCGCCTGGGGAGCAGACCGGCGCGTCGTGGGATCGCGTCAGCGCCAATTACTTGCGGCGACTCGGCGTCAAGCTGGTGCGCGACCGCCACTTCACCGTGGCCGACAACGAGACGGCCGAGAACGTGACGGTGGTGGGCAAGTCCGGCGCGGTGTGGAGCATCACCACGAAGGAGGCCATCGGGCGGCGCGGCGGCAAGACCACTTTGGATCACGCGCCAACGCGGCACGGGAAGGAAGTTTAGACGGCCACGCATTAAGAAAATCTCACGCGACGCGGCGAAATATTCGGCCTCTCGCAGGTGACCGAAAACTCGGCGATTTACCAGCGCGATCGCGTATATACTCCGGCGCTCAAACCCCTATGACTTCACGATCCGCCCCCAGGCGTCTGTCATGGGCAACCCCTGTCGCCCTTGGCCTCGCACTGCTCGTGTTCGCTGACCCCGCGTTCGCTCAAGGCCCGCGCAAGGCACCCGCGGCGGCAAGTGACGAGGGCGCCTGGCACAGCCTCGAAGTCCCGGGAGGCCGCTTTGCGCTGGCCGCCCTGGGCGTACCGGATCAACGTGAACGCGCGGCGGTGATGATCGAGCTGGTTCGGCGGCTGCACTTTGCCGTCAGCTCGCCGCTCGAAACGGAAACCGCGGCGCTCAACCTTTCTGCCGCCGTGACGGATCTTGTCAATCTGCAAAACGCCATCGCCCTCGCGTCGCCGTCTGACAAGCCGCTGACGCTGGCCGCGGCTCGCGACCGCAGGACCCGGAAACGCCTCCAGGATGCCCTCTCGGCGGCGGGACTGGACCTGAAAGAGAGCAAGCAGCAATACCGCGTCGAAAGCGACACGGGCGGCTCGGCGGTCGCGCTGCGCGCGCGGCTCGCGCAGGTCGGCATCGACGTCGAGGCGCTGAAGCAGCAGGTCATGCGTGGCGACGGGCTCGCCATCCAGGTGCCGACCATCTCATTGCCGTTGCCGTTGTCGCCGCAAACGTGGTCACGGGTCGTGTTCGAGCGGGACGTGCCGCGGCGCCGGCTGTTTGTCGAAATCCTGAATGACCCGGCGGCGCGGCTCCTGTATCACGGGCTCGTCGGCCTGGACGCGGAAACCCGCCGATGGATGGGCGGCCAGCCCCAGTTGCTGCGGCGCCTCTACCGCGATGCCGAAGCCATCCACTCCTTTGCGCTGTTTGGGCCGGCCCTCAAGATCTCCGGCGGGCGGGTCGTCGTGCCGGGCGGCAAGAAAGCCGAACAACGCTGGTCCGTGGCCCTCGATGTGGACGTGTCGAAGCCGGATCGCTTCGTACGGCGGCTGTTTGATCACGACGGCGGACGAACAGCCGGCCTCTACTTCACCGTGGCCGGCGTTGACCCCGCGCGGCAGACATTCCTTCTCAGCACGGCCGATGGCATCACGGACGGCAACGACCGGTTTCGACGGCTGGTCTCGAGCTTTGCCAATTGCTACCCGGACAACGCAACCCAGTATCCATTCAACCTGCGGTCGTACGACTCCGCACTGCTGCTGCTCGAGCTCGGCCTCGTGGACACCGGCGTTCCGGCCGGCCCGCTCTGGCGCCGCTTCTGGAACCGCGTCTTGAGTGGCGACAGTCTCCCCGACAACCCCGCGAACGACCTGCGCGACCTCAAGGAGGACGGCGCCGTTGACGCGGCGTGGATGGTGGACACGCTGTGCGGCGCGCCGGCGGCCGAGCGCGGCAGCGTGTTCGTGACCTTCCTCGCCGGCCATCGCACCTTTGCCGGCGTCGCCGACGGCGACCTGGCCGACACGCTGGTCGCACTGCGGTCGCGGCGACTGTATCCGGCCGTGTTCATGGCACTCGAGCGGGCGGGCGTCCGGCCAAGCCGCACCTACGCCGTGGTCGCCCGTCAGGCCGAGCGGCTGGCCCAGCTCGATGACACCGCGCGCGCGATCACGGCCCTGCAGCAGTTCCAGGGCGCGATTGCCCTGACCGCCAACGCCATGGCCGCCGACACGTTGCCGCGGGCGCAGGGGGAGGCGCTGCTCGAATCCCTGGCCTCGGTGCCCTTCGAGAGTGAACGCTACGACGGCCGACTGGCCAACTGGCTGGCGCGCGAATGGCTGCCAGCCGCGCGGGCGGCGGCCGTTCGGCCCGACGTCCCGCCCTTGTCGGCAGAGCTGTCCGTGGCCGAGGCTCTCGCCGGACGCCGCGAGACGCCCGCGCGCCTGGTTCAATGGGAGGGACTGAGCTACGCGGTCGACTTCGCCAGCTCCGCACGCCAGCGGCTCGTCGACGTGCGCAAGCGACAGGGCGGCGTGACGCTCGACAACGTGCTCGAGTTGAGCCGCATCGCCATCGCCCTTCAACAGGCGTCGATCACGGTCGAGCAGGTCAAGGCGCTGCGGACGGAGCTCGCGGCCCTGGCGCCACGCCTTCGCCTGGAGACCGTCGCGGAAGAGTTCGCCGGCGATCATCTCAATGTCCAGGGCAAGCTGACCGACGTCATCAGCGATCTCGGCAAGGTCGATACGGCACGCGAAACGCGGCGGGCGGCCGAGGCCGGCGCCGACCTGGGGCGCCCCATCGACTTCCTTCTCGGCCATGTGCTCGCCTCATGGGCGTACGCGCCCCACGTTGGCGAGGCCGACAGCCCGGCGCTGGTCGGGGGCGACGGGTCGATCAGGCATGTGTTCGGGTTACGGAAGTTAGGGAGAGACAAGTTCAGCCAGCGCTGGGACGTCGCGATCTTCGGTGGAGAAGGCGGCTCGATTCCCGGCTCCCTCCTTGGCCTCGAAGCGGCGCACTCCACGTTCTCGCTCCGCCGATTGTCAACCGACACGGTGCCACCCCCGCCGACCATTGGCGGGAATGACCTGACGTCGTTCATGCTGACCGCGGCGCTCAGCAACCCGCGCCGGCTGACCGACGCCGACCAGTCACGAATCGCCGCCGCATCCCTCGCCGGCGCCGCCGCGATCGCCCTGGCAGGAAAAGACCCGGAGCTGCTTGCCGCCGCCGCGCAGAAGGCGGCGATGAGCCCGTGGCGGCGTGAATCCCTGTCGTGGATGGCCGTCGAAGAGAGCGGCCGCCTGGGCGAGCAGTTCTCCGTCAGCGAAGCGGCCCGCCTCGGCGGCCTCGGCGCCGAAAGCGTCCCGGCGTGGGGCACGGCGTCGATGATCACCGGATGCCTGTGCCTCCGCATGCCCCTGGCGCGCATTCCCGAACTCATCATCGGCCGCGCCGCCGACGGCCTTCTCGGCGGCCACAGCGCCGACCTGATGATTCGGGTCGCCACCATCCTCGCGGAACTGAAAATGCCGGCGTCATTGGCGACGCCGGTGATGGCCTACGCCATGCGCGAGTTCCTGGACAACGTGAAGCCACAACATACCGCCGACTTCGACGCGTTCGCGCGGCAGGCGCGCGCGCTCGATCGCGGAACCGTCGAGGACATTCTCGGCGCGATTGCCGCGATCGGACCCCTGCGCTCCGCCGCCCCACAACGATGACGATGGCCATGCTCAAGACACTTGGATCGGCATTGGCCGTGTGGCTGGTCACGGTGGGGTTGGCGCAAGCGCCCCTCGAACTCCAGATCGTGACTCCGGCCAACGGCACCTATGTCAGCGACCGGCTCACGCTCGAGGCGCGCATTCTCCCGAGAGAACGGCGCGGCGAGATCACGGACGTCACATTCTTCGCCGACGGCAAGCTGGTCTGCCGCTCGACGACTGTCCAACTGCCGCGCTGCAGCTGGGACGCCGGGCCGATGATCAAGCCCCATCTCATTCGGGTGGTGGCGACCACCGCGTCAGGCGAGCGGCTGGTGGCGACGACGCGAACGCGTGAGGTGGACTTCAACGAGTCCGTGGCGGTACGCGTCGTGCAGGTCAACGCCTCGGTCGCCGACCGCGGCGGACGGTTCGTGGGCGGGCTGACGCGCGGCCAGTTCCGGCTGATCGAAGACGGCACCCCGCAAACCATTCTCCATTTCGCCGCGGAAGAAGCGCCGCTCGAGATTGTCGTCGCCATGGACGTCAGCGGCAGCATGGGGATCGCGATTGACGATCTCAAGGTGGCGGTGCGCCAGTTCCTGGCCAAGCTCAAGCCGGCCGACCAGGTCACCCTGGTGGCGTTCAATCAGGAGATGTTCGTCCTCACCCAGCGAGAGACCAGCCCGGCCGCGAGGGAACGGGCTGTGGACCGGCTCGGGGCGTGGGGCGGCACGGCGCTGTACGACGTCATCATTCGGTCGCTCGAATTGCTGTCGCGGCAGCCGGGCCGGCGGAGCCTCGTGGTGTTCAGCGATGGCGAGGATCAAGCCAGCCAGGCATCGCTGCAAATCGTCGATCGGGCGGTCAAAGCCAGCGATGCCGCGCTCTTCACGGTCGGCCTGGGACGCGGCCGAGAGATCAAGGCCCTCCGAGAGACACTCGAGTCGCTGGCCGATCCGAGCGGCGGCCGCGCTCTTTTTGCCGATCGGCCGGCCGACCTCGGTGACACGTTCGCCCAACTGCTCGACGAGCTCACCCATCAGTACTTGATCGGATACGAGTCCACCAACGCGAAGATAGATGGCGCCTGGCGCCGGTTGGAGGTCGAGGTTCCGGGTACGCGTCATCGCGTGCGGGCCCGCCAGGGTTATTTCGGGCCCACGCCGTGACGCGCCGGCGCGCGACCATCGGCCGGCTCCTGGCGAGCACCTGTCTCCTGGCGTGCGCGGTCACTCCGGCGGCGGCGCAGTCCGCCGCCGCTGCGGACCCGTTGGCCCCGCGCTTCAGCGCCCGCGCCGACATCGTCCTGGTCGATGTCACGGTGGTGGACGAGAGGGGCCGGCCGGTCACCGATTTGACCGCCGCCGATTTCTCCGTCTCGGTGGCCGGCCGTTCGCGACCGCTCCAGTCCGTCCAGTTCGTGAACTCCCTCACGGCGAACAAGGCCTCCGGCCCAGAGGGGCCACGGGATCCCGGGACCACGACCAACACGCGTTCGAACTCGGGCCGGCTGCTCCTGATCGTTGCGGACGAAGCCAACCTGCGGTTCGGCGCCAGCCGTGCCGTGCTGCGCTCCGCCGAGGGCCTGCTGAGCCGATTGGCGCCCGGGGATCTGGTGGGCGTCTCTCGATTCCCTGGGGGTGGCGGCGTCGAGTTCACGAGCGATCGGGCCCGCGTCATCGATGCCCTGGGAAAGGTCACCGGCCAGCTGCGGCCGGCGGCGGGCCGGACCGCGCGTGTCCACCTCGGCGAGGCCGCAGATTTCGACGCCGGCGCGCGCAGCGAATGGCCCGCCGCATTAGAGCGCGAATGCGGGCCGGAGACCCCTGGCCAGCAGTACGAGATCTGTAATGACCTAATGGAAGCTGCCGCGCGTGAACTGCTCCAGGAAGAGTCGGCCAGATCCCGGGAGACCATCGGCCGACTCGAAGCGTTGGTCAGCGGGCTCACGGCCGCGCAGGCTCCGGTGAATGTCGTGTTCATCTCCGAGACCTTGTTCGTCGGCCGCGAAACCGGACTGCTTTCCCGCCTGGCGGCACTGGCCGCAACCGCCCGGGTCTCGTTGAGCGTGATTCGTCCGGCGCCGGACATGTTCCAGGCGAGCGAACGCGGCGCTCCACCCGGGCAACACCTGGACGACGCGTATCGCCAGGGGCTGGAGATGCTCGCCGGCCAACTCCGCGGCGGGTTCTACGTCGTGTCGGGCAACGGCGCCAGCGCGTTCGATCGGCTCAGCACGGAACTCTCGGGCTATTACCTGCTCGGCATCACGCCCACTGACGAGGATCGGACCGGCCGCGAGCGGCGCCTGCGGGTGGACGTGACGCGCGAGGGACTCTCGCTGCGGGCACGGCCGAATTTCGTCATCCGCGAGGACACCACCGCGGCGCCGCTTGACGCCACGATGCAGCTGCAGCGCGCGCTGGCCGCGCCGCTGCCGGCGCCGGGGCTCCCGATCAAGGTCGCCACTTACGCGATGACCAACAGCGACGATGACCGCATTCGATTGCTGATCGCCGCGGAGATCGGCGAGGCGGTCGCGAAGCCAACGAACCCGCAGGTCGGCGTGCTGATCCTGAATGACAAAGGACAGGTGGTCACCAGCTCCGCCGGCGCGGTGTTGCTGTCGCCGGCAATCCCGGCATCCAGCTCACCGGGCCTCTTCTTCACATCCACGGTCCTCGAGCCCGGCGACTACACGCTACGCCTGGCCGCGGTCGATGCAGTGGGCAGCGTCGGCAGTGTCCATCACGCGGTCGCCGCCCGCCTTCGGCCGTTGCCGGGCGGCTTGGAGATGTCGGACCTCGTGGTGGCGCCGGCGCCAGCGCCGGGTGAGCCGCCCCGCGTCTCGCCGTCGGCGATCATCGCCGACCAGCACCTCGCCATCGTCCTTGAAGGGCGGCTGGCCGATGCCGCTCGCCTGGCGCGGCTGGCCATTCGCTTTGAGGTGGCGCAGGGCCAGCGTGGCCCTGCCGTCGTGAAGGCGACCGGCGCTTCCCAATCGAGCCCCGGCGACACCCGGCGAGTGTTCTCGGGCGTGTTGCCGCTCGGGGCGATTCCCGCGGGTGAATACCAGTTGCGGGCGGTCATCACGGACGAAGGCGGCCGCGAAACAACCATGGTGCGGCCGTTTAGGCTCGAGGGTGAGCCTGCCACGCGAACCGCGGCCGGCGCGCCCACGGCCTCGTCGGGGGTGCCGCTCCCGATGCCGGACCTGACGGCACCACGGCTGGCGTTCACGGTTGCCGACGTGCTTCGCCCCGATCTGGTCCGCACATTCATCGACGGATTGCAGAAGCGCCATCCGGCATCGGCGGCGTTGCAGCCGGTGGTCGATCAAGCCAGGGCGGGGGTCTTTCCCGCCGGCGGCGCCTCGGCTTCACCCAAGGATGGGGCCACGGTGAGCTTCGTCAACGGCCTCGCCGCGCTTCGCGATGGCAAGCTGCCGCAAGCGACCGCGCTGTTTCAGCAAACGCTGAAGGCGGCACCGACGTTCATCGGCGTGGCGTTCTATCTCGGCGCCTGTCATGCGGCCCGTGGCGAAGACCGCGAAGCCATTGGCGCCTGGCAGATGTCGCTGCTCAGTGAGGGAGCCGACGCCGTGTATCCCATGCTGGTTGACGCCCTCCTCAGGGTTGGTGACAACAAGAAGGCGCTGGAATTCATCGAGGAGTCGCCGGCGTCGTGGGGGCTGCCGACCGACCGGATGCGCCGGGAGGCGATCGCGTACGCCGTCACGGGCCGTTACGACGAGGCGGCGCCGCTGGTCACGTCCCTTCTCGATGGCGAGCCAGACAACACCGGCCTGCTGTTCCTCGGCCTGCAGCTCTTGTATCGAGCGCACCTTGATACGGGCCTGTCAGAGACCGAGCGGGCACGGTTCAGGACGTGGGCCGACCGGTACGAGATCCTCAAGGGACCCGAAGCCGGCCTCGTGATGGCCTGGAAGGCATGGCTGGAGAGGTAACCGGGCCTGGCATTTCGTGCCGGACCCTCCACCTCAGC
>CAYHCX010000109.1:0-2166 GCA_964355095.1 uncultured Acidobacterium sp. | reverse complement strand
GCCAGTCTCCAGCTTTCGTGAGTCCTACCCCAGCCCCTTACGCGGGAATTGGCTGAGCAACAGCCTCCCCAAAGCCCCCTCTCTCTCGCAACTGCGTCGCTCTCGGCTCCTCGTGGGAGGCCCCATGCTCTTTGAGTTCATCACTCTCAACCGCGACGAGATCATCCGCCGTTGCCGCGCGAAAGTGGCGACGCGGTCGCTGCCGCCGCCAACCGCGGCGGAGATCGATCACGGGGTGCCCCTGTTCCTGGACCAACTGGTGGACGCGCTGCGCCTGGGACAGACGTCGAGCCGCGAGATTAGCCAGACCGCCCTCCTGCACGGGCGCGACCTCCTGCTGCAGGGATTGACCATGTCGCAGGTCGTGCACGATTACGGCGACGTCTGCCAGTCGATCACCGAGCTCGCCGTCGAAACGCAGGCGCCCATCAGTACCGAGGATTTCGGGATGCTGAACGGGTGCCTCGACAGCGCCATCGCCGGTGCCGTGACCCAGTACGGGCGCGACCGCAACCAAGCCGCCCTCGACGGCCAGGCCGTCCGCGAGAACGAGCGGCTGGGGTTCTTCACCCATGAGTTGAAGAATCTCCTGCATACAGCAATCCTCGCGTTCGAGGTGGTCAAGTCCGGGAACGTCGGCGTCGCCGGTACCACCGGCACCGTGCTCCAGCGCAGCCTGCTGGGCGCGCGCGACCTGATCGCCCGCGCGCTGGCCGAGACCCGGCTGACGCAAGGCGTCCAGAACCGGGAGCCGTTCCTGGTGGCCGACTTCATCGGCGAGCTCGCCCCGGCCGCCACCCTGGCGGCGGGCGCCCATGGCATCACGCTCGCGGTCACCGCGGGCGCGCCCGATCTGGCGATCGACGGCGACCGGCAGGTGCTCGCGGCGGTGCTGATGAACGTCCTGCAGAACGCCTTCAAGTTCACCCGGCCCCGGACCACCGTCATGCTGCGCGTCGGCGCCACTGCCGATCGGATCCAGATCGAGATCCAGGATGAATGCGGCGGTCTGCCGAACGGCGACGTCGACCAACTGTTCCACGCGTTCGAGCAGCGAGGCGCCAATCGAACCGGCCTCGGCCTGGGCCTCGCCTTCAGCCGGTGGGCCACCGAAGCGAACGACGGCAGCATCACGGCGCGCAGCCTCCCTGGCGTCGGTTGCGTCTTCACCGTGGACCTGCCGCGGTGCCCGGTGCCCGCCCTGGTGACCGCCTAGCCTCGCTGCCCCGAAAGACACATGCCGAACACTGACAAGAGCCTTGCCGAAGCGGAAATGAACACCGCCGCCAGGCACGCCGAGGCACTGCTGACCACCGGGGCCCTGCAAAGCGCCATCTTCAACAGCGCCAACTTCTCGAGCATCGCCACCGACGCCAAGGGCGTCATCCAGATCTTCAACGTCGGCGCCGAGCGGATGCTCGGCTACACCGCCGCCGAAGTGATGAACCGGATCACGCCGGCCGACATCTCCGACCCGCAGGAAGTGATCGCCCGCGCCCAGGCGCTGAGCGTCGAGCTCGGCACCCCGATCACGCCCGGCTTCGAGGCCCTGGTGTTCAAGGCCTCCCGCGGGATTGAAGACATCTACGAGCTGACCTACATCCGCAAGGACGGCAGCCGCTTCCCGGCCGTGGTCTCGATCACGGCGCTGCGCGATGCGCAGGACGCGATCATCGGCTACCTGTTGATCGGCACCGACAACACCGCGCGCAAGCGGGCGGAAGAGGCCCTGCTGAAGGCGGGCGCCCTGCAGCGCGCGATCTTCAATAGTGCCAATTTCTCGAGTATCGCCACCGACGCGAACGGCGTCATCCAGATCTTCAACGTCGGCGCCGAGCGGATGCTGGGCTACACGGCGGCTGAAGTGATGAACACGATCACGCCGGCCGACATTTCCGATCCGCAGGAAGTGATCGCCCGCGCCCAGACGCTGAGCGTCGAGTTCGGCACCCCGATTACGCCCGGCTTCGAGGCATTGGTGTTCAAGGCCTCCCGCGGGATCGAAGACATCTACGAGCTGACCTACATCCGCAAGGACGGCAGCCGCTTCCCGGCCGTGGTCTCGATCACGGCGCTGCGCGATGCGCAGGACGCGATCATCGGCTACCTGTTGATCGGCACCGACAACACCGCGCGCAAGCGGGCGGAAGAGGCCCTGCTGAAGGC
>CAYHCX010000108.1:10970-12834 GCA_964355095.1 uncultured Acidobacterium sp. | reverse complement strand
TGGCGCGCAGGCCCATGCGGCCGACGTCCTTGAAGTGGCCGGCGCCGGCGATCCCCGCCACCAGCGTGCCGAACAGCAGCGGCGCGATGATCATCCGGATCATGCGGATGAAGATCAGGCTGAACGGCCGGATGTACTCGGCCACGCTCTTGTCGGTGATGCTGATGACGTAGCCGACGATCAGGCCGACGATCAGGCCGATCATGATCTGGGTGGTCGCGGAGATCCGGGGTTGCGAGGGAGCGGCTGTGATCGACATTCGGCAGAATTCTACAGGAGACCAGGAGTTCAGGCGCAATTAGTTTGGCTTCTCCTGAATTCTTGACCTCCTGTTGGTGCTCCCGTCAACGGACTGGCTGGAGTGGCGGAATCGCGATCTTTCTCTGGCTGTAATCGATGATGCGCCAGTGCGGGCACTTCGTAGTGTCGGCGTAGAGTCGCTCGCAGTCGTCGCAGCGGACGCACTCGGTCACCAGGATCTTCGGCCCCTCGATGGCCCCCCACTGGCAGGCCTTCTGGCACATCTTGCAGGTGTTACATTCCGACCAGCGCTTGATGCGGAACACCGTGAGGTACGACATCAGGCCGAGGGTCGCGCCGACCGGGCACAGGAAGCGGCAGTAAACGTTGCGGACCAACACCGTCGCCAGCAGCAACGCCCCGACGCCAACCCACATCGCCGTGGTCCCGAACAGCCCGAACAGCCAGAACGGCTCGACGTACTGGTAGATCAGCAGGTCGTGGGTGAGGACGTAGTAGCCGAGCACGGCGAACAGGATGCCGAACTTGATCAGGCTGGCGCGCTTCTCGATCGACCGCGGCACGTCGAAGCGCCACGTCGCCGGCAGGATGACGTCAAGCGTCTGCGTGAGCGCACCGTAGGCGCAGACGCGCCCGCAATACAACCGTCCCCACAGCACCGTGGACACCACGGTGAAGCCGAAGAACAGGTACCAGGCGATGTTGTATTTGGGAACCGGCCAGTTCCAGTCGATGGCGCTGAAGATGTTGGTGATCGAGATGAGGTAGCTCTTCGCGAACCCCAGGTAGCCGATGGCGAGCGCGAAGGTGGCCAGCTTCAGCGGCACGCTCTTGCGCGTGAAGCTGACCAGCGCGAGCGCGAGACACGCGGCCAGCAGGGCGATGTCGAGATACTGCGGACCGAGGATGTCGGCCCACGTCTCGACCGCCACTTCCTCGAACCCCCAGGGGTCGGCCGGCTGTGTCACTGCTTGATCTGATCCGGCGTGAGCACGGCCCTGGCCATGGTGCGCGAGGCGTCACGCAACACGCGGGCGGCGCCGTTGATGGTGATCGAGGCGCGGGACACCGCGGCAATGTCGGTGCCGACGCGGAACGGATCGCGAATGCTCTTGTTCTTGAACTGCGCCACGAACGCCGGCGGGTCGACCGAGAAATAGCCGTAGGGCTCGGAGTTGTAGTCCACCACCACGCCCTGGATGATGCCCCGCGTGTCGATGCCGACCAGGAAGTGGATGGGGCCATGGTAGGCGCGCTCGTCGGGCGCCAGGTCGGTGGTCCAGAAGATGTAGCCGATCGGCGGCGCCGCCGGATTGGTCTTCGGGTCGACGCCGTAGACCTTGTAGTGCAGGGGTGCGCCGCCGAACGTCGAGAAGCCGCCGGCGTCCGGAAAGAGCGTCTTGAAGTGCGGCTCGGGGCGGGGATTCGTGAAAATCCGCTTGGCTTGCGCCGCGATCGTGACCAGGCCGGCCGTGCTGAGCAGCAGAACGAGAACGCCGAATCGTTTCAAACACACCCTCCGTGAAAACCTCGCCAAGCATACGCGGTTTCACCCGCCTTCGCGAAGACGCTCCGGCGGGGCAAGCCCGATCGCGAAGACGCT
>CAYHCX010000108.1:0-10870 GCA_964355095.1 uncultured Acidobacterium sp. | reverse complement strand
CCGATCGCGAAGACGCTTCGGCGGGGCAAGCCCGATGGCGAAGACGCTTCGGCGGGGCAAGCCCGATGGCGAAGACGCTTCGGCGGCGAGAGTATATGGCGGCGAGGATTCGAAGCGTGGGGAGTTCCCGGCCGCATTGAGGCTCTCGTGGAGCGATTGCGTGAACGGTGAGCTGAGCAGTCGGCAAGATAGGTCACCGATCAGTCCGGGGACATGGGCAACACCAAGTGGCGCGTTCTGCGTCATCTGCGGCCCTGGGTTAAGATCCATGCATGCGTCGATTCACAGTCGCCCTTGTTGTCCTGTCTGCTGCCGCCCATCTGGGGTCTCAATCCGCGGCCCCGCTTGATCTGGTCATCCGCGGCGGGCGCGTGATCGATGGCACGGGCTCGCCGGCCCGGGATGCCGACATCGGCGTCCGCAACGGCCGCATTGTCGCCGTCGGGCGGATCACCGATACCGCCAAGGCCACCATCGACGCCACGGGCCTGGTCGTCGCGCCCGGCTTCATCGACGTCCACACCCACGTCGACGAAATCGCGACCCAGCCCGCCATTCCGCACTTCGTCCGCATGGGCGTCACCACCGTGGTGGCCGGCAACTGCGGCTCATCCGCATTGGACGTCGCCAAGGCGTTCACGGAGATCGAGACCGCGCGGCCCGCGCTCAACTACGCGACGCTCATCGGCCATAACACGGTCCGCCGCGAGGCGATGGGCACCGCCAATCGGCAGGCGACGCCGGATGAACTGCGGACGATGGAGGCCCTGGTCCAGAAGGCGATGCGCGACGGCGCCGTCGGATTCTCCACCGGCCTTCAGTACGTCCCGGGCACCTACGCGGAAACCGCGGAGATCGTCGCGCTCGCGAAGGTCGCCGCGGCCAACCGCGGCTTGTATGCCACGCACATGCGCAACGAGGGCACCGAACTCGAAAAGGCGGTCGCCGAGTCGATTGACATCGCGGAATCGGCCAGGCTGCCGCTCGAGATCTCCCACTTGAAGGTGGATGCGCCCAGCCGCTGGGGATCGAGCGCGAAGGCCCTCGAGATGATGGACGCCGCGCGCGCCCGAGGCGTGCGCGTGAACGCCGACCAGTATGTCTACGATGCGGCGAGCTCCAACCTCGGCATCCGCTTTCCGTCGTGGGCGCTCGAGGGCGGGCAGGAGAAGATCAACCAGCGGCTGCAAGACGAGACGACGTGGCAGAAGATTCGCGCCGAGATGCGCGAGTTGATTCGCGAGCGCGGCCTCGAAGACTACAACTTCGCCCGCATCGCCGAGTACCGCGCCGACCGCTCGCTGAACGGACTCACCATCCCGCAGGCAACGCAGAAGGTGCTCGGCAAGACCGACCTGGCCACGCAGCAGGAGATGATGCGCCGCATGCTGATGGCCGGCGGCGCCTCGATGGTCTATCACTTCATGGGCGACGACGACATCGCGCGCATCCTGCGGCATCCCATGGTGTCGATCGCTTCCGACAGCGGGCTCAACACCTTCGGCGAGGGCGTGCCGCACCCGCGCGGTTACGGCAACGCGGTGCGCGCGCTCGGCCTCTACGTGCGCGAGCGCAAGGTGATCAGCCTCGAAGAAGCGGTCCGCAAGATGACGTCGCTGCCGGCGGATCAATTCAGCTTCGCCGATCGTGGACGCCTCGCCCCCGGCATGGCCGCCGACATCGTCATCTTCGATGCGGCGACGGTGGGCGATGTCGCGACCTATTCAACGCCGCACGCCTATCCGTCGGGCATCAGCTACGTGATTGTGAATGGCACGACCGTGGTCAGCGGCGGCAGGCAGACCGACGCGCGTCCGGGCCGGGTGCTCAGACACCAGTAGGGCCGCACTTTAGTGCGGCCGTCTGATTGGGTTGGTTGGTCGAGGAAGAAGATCGCTTCCACGCGCGAATCGTGAGACGATCGACTCATGGGCAGGCACACCTTCGCTCTCCTCGCCGTCCTCCTCCTGGGTGGTTCCGCGGCGCTCGCGCAGACACCGCCGAACGTCGATGCGGCCGCCGATCAGGTCTTCAACCGTGTGATGAGTCCGTACTGCCCGGGCCGGGTGCTGGCCACCTGCCCGTCGGGCGCCGCGGAAGTGCTGCGGCAGGAAGTGCGGCGCGACCTCGAAGCGGGCAAGTCGACGGAGGCCATCGAAGCGGGCCTGTATCAGCGCTTCGGCGAGTCGATCCGCGGCCTGCCGCGCACCGACGGCATCGGACTGCTCGCCTGGGTGTTTCCCGCCGCCGTGTTCACGCTGACCGGAATTTGGCTGGTCATGTGGCTGCGCCGGCCGCACCGGGGGGACGAGGCGAGCGGCGACCTGAAGGCACCGGCGGCATCACCGGCCATCCTCGAACGCCTCGAAGACGAACTCGCCGACCTGTCGTAGCGCCGCGTCACCGGACGCGCGCGCTAGCGGAAGACCAGAAAGTGCTGGCGCGGCAGGAAGTCGTGCTTCGCCTCCAGGCGGAAGCCCGCCTGCTTCATCTCCGTCTCGATCTGCTCGGCCGTGAACCGGAATTCCACCGGCGGCCCCTCGGGTGCGTCCTTGCGGAAGTCGACAATCGCCACACGGCCGGCCGCGGTCAACGACTTCCTCAGGTCGTGGAAGTAGGCCGTGCGATTGGGAATGTGATGGTAGGTGTCAACGATCAGCACCACGTCAGCCGGCTTCGGCAGATTCGGCCCGGCGGCGCCCGCCAGCACGGGCACGACGTTCATCAGGTGCTCCGACTTCGCCCGCGTCTTGAGATGTTCCACCATGGCGGGTTCGATGTCCACGGCGTACACCGTGAGGTCCGCCGCGACCTTCGCCAGCCGCATGCTGAAGTAACCGGTGCCCGCGCCAATGTCAGCGACGGCCATGCCGGCCTTCAGGCCGAGCGCGCCGATGACCTTGTCGGGCATCTGCCAGGCGTCGCGCGCGGGATCGTCGAACGACTTGGCGAACTTCGCCGGATCGTCGAAGCGGTGCTGCATGTGGTCAGGCTCGCCAGGCGGCTGGTGCTGCTGGCCCGACAGCGGGCTGCCGATTGTGAACCACACGATCGCGACGGCGACAACAATTCCTCGAATGCGCATCTATTCCTCCCGAATGAACCTGCATTGTGACAGTTCCCCTCCGCGCCTGGTGCGGCAAATCGTCGCGGCCGCGACCGGCGGTCGGGATCCGGTTCGTGGCGGCGCGCCTGTATAGTCGACGGCCTTCGCCGTCACCCGCGGCGCGATCCTTCACCAGAATGTCGTCGTCATTCACCCTTCCGCCAACAAGGCCCGCACATCGGCCAGCACCTCGTCCACGCTGGCCTCATAGCGGATGATTCTGGCGGGCCGCCCGGCCGCGTTCAATCCGAAGATCGACACCGTGTGCGACATGGTGTAACCGCCGGCAGTTGGCGTCGTCGATTTCTCGTAGCGCGCGCCGAACTTGCTGGCCACGTCGCGAATCGCAGGCTCGGGTCCGGTCAGACCGTAGGCATCGACGCCGAAATACGTGAGGTGGTCCTTCATCACCGCTGGCGTGTCGCGCTCCGAGTCGACTGAAATGTAGAGGGTCTTCACCCGCGCGCGCTCTTCGGGCTTCAGCTTCGCGTAGGCGGTGCTCAACTTCGAGAGCGTGGTCGGACACGCGTCTGGACACATGGTGTAGCCGAAGAACACCAGCACCACCTTGCCGCGAAGCGACGACAGCGTGAATGGCTGGCTGTTCTGATCGGTGAGCGTGAACTCCAGCGGCGGTTGCTCCGGCAGCGGCGGCAGTCCTTCGCCGGGTGCCGGCTTCGGCGCCGGACCGGCGCAGGCCGTCACGCACAGCAGCGTCACCAGCGCCAGGCCGATCCGTGCGCGCGCCATCACTTCATCGTTCCCTTCTTGACGGTGGCGGGGACCTTGACCGTCGCCCCGCTGCCGGTGGTGAAGGTCAGCGAGATCTCATCGCCTGCCTTGAGCGGCTTCTTCAGGTCGAACAGCATGACGTGGTAGCCGCCGGGCGTGAGCTCGACGCGGCCGGCCGCCGGCACCTTGATCTCCTTGACCTGTTGCATCTTCATCATGTCGCCGGTGCGCACCATCTCGTGCAGTTCGACCTTGGCGGCGGCGTCACAGGCGGCGCTGACCAGCACCACTTCGCTGGCGCCGGGATTCTCGACCACGGCATACGCGGCCGTCGCCGGACGTCCGGGCACAGGTTCGCGAACCCAGGCGCCGGTGACGGTGATCTTGTCCTGCGCGGCCAGCGTCGCCGCGCTCAGCATGATGACGGCGATCGCAACGGCGCTATGGGTTCTTCTCAGAGGTAGCATGGTCGGCTCCTTGGGCGGGGGTGCCCCGCAGTGAAATTACGTACTCCGCGAGCCGAAGGCGCTCGCTCTCGGTGAGGTGGGCGTACGATTGCATCTGGCCGCCGTCCCTGGTGAGTCCCTCGGCGATCGTCCTGGCAATGGCGGCGGGCTCGACGCCGTTCTTGAAGGCCGCGCCATCGCGAAAGTCGCGGGGTGGGGGCGTTAACGTCTTGGCAATGGGACCGTCGCCCTTCCCTTCTTGGCCGTGGCAGGCGCCACAGCCGTTGGTGGCGTAGAGAAGTCGGCCGTCCAGTGCCGGTTCGGGGACGGATCCCCCGCTGCCACAAGCCGCCAGCGGAACCACCAGGACTACAGTGGCGACCGCTGACCGGAATCTCCGACGCTCGGTCACTGCCATTTCGGTATTGTGTCTGCCCGGCGGGGATCCGCCCCTGTGGCGAATTGTCGCGGGCGGCGACCATTCGCCGCCAACAATGCCATGGTGCTGGCCGGGGAGCGTGCGAAAACGATGGGGCTGAGCGGATACAATCGCCTCCGGCCGTTCGCGCGAGCCGTCGCTCGCCGGCGCCATTCATTGGGCGCGACGGCACAAAGGGTGGAGCAATGACGTCAACGAAGCGAAATCGCCGCGCCATCATGGCCGGCCTCGGCATGGCGGCCGCGAGCGTCACCGTCGGAGTGCGCGGCGCCCGGGCGCAAGGCGCCACATCGCCCTTCACGCCGGGCCGCCATGAGCAGGACGCGTGGATGTCGGCCATGCCCGGCAAGCACCGCGTGGTGCTCGACATCGTCAGTCCGGAGGGCGTCCCCGACGGCATCCGGTTCGCCGGCAACCTGTTCTTCGGGAACAAGTCCGGCTACGGTGTCGAGGAATCGGAGGTCGGCCTGATCATGGTGCTGCGCCACTCCGCCACCGCCTACGGCTTCGCCGACGCCATCTGGTCCAAGTACGGCAAGTCGCTCGACGCCAAGGCGACGCCGCCGCCGACGGCGAACCCTTACAACTCCGGCGAGCGCATGCAACTGGCCGGGCTCGCCAAACGCGGCGTGCAGTTCATGGTCTGCGGCACGGCCAGCCGCGGCCTGGCCGGCCGCATCGCCGGCCCGGGCGGCGAGGCCGACGCCGTGCTGAAGGAAATGACGGCGAACCTCATTCCCAACGCCCGCATGGCGGCCGCCGGCGTGGTCGGCGTGACGCACGCGCAGGAGCATGGGTTCACATTGTTGTATGTCGGGTAGGCATGGACGAGGCCGTCGACGCTCCACCGGCACCGCTCGTCCAACGCACGTTCATCGCACTTCAGGAGAACCGACCATGACCAAGACCCTGCTGGCTTTGTCCTTCGGTGTGGCGCTCGTCACCAATGCCGCCATCGCGCACGCGCAGACCTTGCCCGTGCCGGGCGTGGAGGCGGCGCGTGATGTGCCGGGCGCCAAGGAACTGCCCAATCCGGCCGTCGTCCACAAGGTGCTGTTCGACATGGCGACGGCCAGCCCGAAGCCCACGGAAGTGCACCCGATGTTGCAGACAGTGGCGCGCTACGTGAACACGCTCGCCAAGACCGGCGTGCCGGCGGCCAACCGCAAGGTGGCGGTGGTCTTCCACCAGGGCGCCACCGACTACGTCATGACCAACGAGGTGTACAAGGCCCGGCACGACGGCCAGGACAACCCGAACCTCGGCATGATGCAGGCGCTCAAGAAGGCCGGTGTCGACTTGCGCGTCTGCGGCCAGGCCACGCTGGGCCGGAAGATCGACGCCAAGGAGATCATGCCGGAAGTGCAGCGCGACCTGTGGGCGCTCACGACCATCATCGCCCTGCAGCAGCAGGGCTACGTGCTGATCGCGCCCTGATCGCTGGCGTCGAGAGAGACTGGGAGAGCCGATGACAACGGCACACCCACTGCGAACCCTGGCAAACGCGCAAGATCAATTTGCGGGACGAGGCGCCGTTTGGCGGACAGCAGCCAATCGAGGGGTTCCTGGGACGGACCATTCCCGAGCTGGCGCGTCCGAAGCAATGACAGGCACTTCCGCCCCGATTGAGTGTCCAATAGGGTATGAAGTGGTTGGCGTTCGCTTTCACGCTTGCGCTCACCGCTTGCAGGGTTGAGCCACCGCCGTCACCACCGGCTCCATTCGATCGCACGACAGATAGTTATCCGACTAGCTATCCGACGATCGGTGACGGTGAGTTCACGCCGCTGGGCCGGGCCATTCTCGACGACGATCTGGATAGCGCGCGGCGTTTGCTCGAGAGCGGCGCCGATCCCAACGTCCGGACGGGAGCGAGGGGCGACCACCACTCCCTCACGGTTGCTCTTCTTGATTATGCGGGCCCGAGGTCTCCTGCGCGAAAGGCCGACTTTGTCCGGCTACTTCTCCAACATGGCGCCGACCCGAACACCCGATGGTGCCCTTTCGAGACCAGAGGCAATGGCGACGAGCAGTGGCCGACGTGCAGATCCGCGTTCGGCACGACCGGGTTGATCGAGGCGGCCGGCTTTGATTGGGTCGAGATCGTCGGTCTGCTCCTTGCCGCCGGCGCGGACCCGAGACTGCAAGACTGGCATGGGGGCGCGGCCATTGACTATGCGAGTGACGAGCAAATTATCCACGCTATCGGGCGAGTGTTGTTCCCGGCGGAAGCGGGACACAACGCGCGAATCCTGGCGTTGATGGACGAGCACGGTGGCGGCTGGCTCTCGCGAGGCGCCACGAGACTGGAACGCGCATTGTCTCCAACTTGGCCGCCAAACGCGTCGCCTCGGCCACCAACGCCACCTGGAGAGAACGACGACCGCAGGCAGGCTGATCTGGACGAGACCGCGAGGATCGTCAGTCATGTCGGTGCGATCCTCCGACTCGGCGCCGATCCCGACGAGAGGGTGACGACCGGCGGCGCGGATTGGCCGCCACTGGCGCGCGCAATCTCCGACAACCGCGCGACAGTGGTGAGGTTGCTGCTGAATTATGGCGCCGATCCCAACGTGCGCTGGTGCGTGTCTCCGCAACGGCAGCCGGGGGCGCCAAGGACGGAAAAGGCCGCGGACTGCACCGCAGCCAACGGTCTCACTCCGATGATCTGGGCAGCGCAAGAAAATGCCTTCGCAGCGGCGTCAATACTGCGGGCGTCTGGAGCGGATGCGACTCTGAAAGACTGGACCGGACGCTCGGCGGCCGACTATGCGACGACCGCCGAGATGCGACGTCTGGTCTCGCCGTGAACCAACTAACTGACGATCACCTCCCTCGCCTCGGTCACGGTCTGGCCGGCACGATTGGCAGTTCGATGAAGCTCGCCGCGCCTGGCGCGTGGTGGATGCGCTGCGTGGCCTTGACGTAGTCCTCGGGCCTGGCAAAAAAGATGTTCGGCACGAAGGTCTGGGGATTGCGGTCGTAGAGCGGGAACCAGCTCGACTGCACCTGCACCAGGATGCGGTGTCCGGGCTGGAACACGTGGTTCGCGGTCGCCAGGATGAACCGATACGGCAGCGGCGCGTTGGGCCTGATCGCTTTGGGCGTCGAGAAACTCTCGCGGTAGCGGCCGCGGAAGATGTCCATCGACACCGGCAACTGGTAGCCGCCCATCTCGGGCTGGCTGGGCATCTCCTCCGGGTAGACATCGATCAGCTTCACGACCCAATCGCTGTCGCTCCCGGTGGTGGACGCCACCAGGTTGACGAGCGGTGCCCCGCTGATGCGCACCGGCTCGGTAAGCACCGGCGTCATGTAGCTGACCACGTCCGTGCGATCGGCCACCGAGCGCTGATCGGTCAGCAGCCACCGCTGCCACAGCGCGCCGTTCGAGAACTGCACGGGGCGCGGCAGGTAGGGTACGGGCTTGGAGGGATCCGACACGTACTCGTCGAAGCTCGCCGCCGCGCCGATCGTGCCAGCCGCAGGGGCAGTAAACGACAGCCCCTGCCCAGCCGTGAAGTACAAGGGACGAGACGAGGCGGGGCAGCCGCTCGCGCACGACAACGGCCAGCGCGGCAGGCGATCCCAGTGATTCTCCCCCGTGTTGTAGATGAACACCGGCGGCGTGTCGGCCTTCGGCGCGCCCGGCTTCAGGTACTGATCGAAGAACGGCTTCAGCACGTCGCGGCGGAACTGCAACGCGGTGTCGCCCTCGAACTTCAGCGGCCCCAGCGATGACCCCTCGTAGTTCACGCCGCTGTGACGCCACGGTCCCATCACCAGGTAGTTCAGATCGTTGCGGGTGTCCTTCGACTCAATCGCCTGGTAGGTCTGAATCGCGCCCCACATGTCTTCCTGGTCCCAGATGCCCTGAATCCACATCGTCGGCACGGTCATGGGCTGCTTCGCCATGATCTTGTCGAGCGCCTGTTCCTGCCAGAACTGGTCGTAGGCGGGATGTTCCGACACCTTGCGCCACATCGGCAACTGATCGAGGCCGGCGGCCCGGGCGTAATCGCCCGCGGAGCCGGCGCGACGGAAGGTCTCGTAGTCGTCGGTGCCGGGGCGGATGATCGCAGTGCCGCCGCCGCGCGCGGTGGTCTGGCCGCTGAAGAAGTCGAAGTTGGTCTGGCGGAAGGCGCCGAAGTGGAACCAGTCGTCGCCCATCCAGCCATCGATCATCGGGCTCATCGGCGCGGCCACCTTGAGCGCCGGGTGAGGGTTGACCAGCGCCATGACGACGGTGAAGCCCTCGTAGGAGCTGCCGAGCATGCCGACGCGGCCGTTGCCCTCGGGCACGTTCTTCACCAGCCACTCGATGGTGTCGTAGGCATCGGTCGAGTGGTCGGTGTTGGTCGGGTTGAGCGGACCGCGCAGGGGCCGCGTCATCAAGTAATCGCCTTCCGATCCGTACTTGCCGCGCACGTCCTGGAAGACGCGGATATAGCCGCCGGCCACGAACACTTCGTCGCCCTGCGGCAGCGTGCCGCGCATGGTCGCCGACTCGGCGCGCGTCGTGCGGCCGGCCGCGTTGTACGGCGTGCGCGTCATGATGATCGGCGCGTTCTTCGCACCCTTCGGCACGACGATCACCGTGTAGAGCTTGACGCCGTCGCGCATCGGAATCATCGCCACGCGCTTCTCGTAGTCGAAGCCGGTGGTCGGCCGCGTGAAGGTGGCGGGGATGTCGGGCAGCGTGATCGGGGTCTGCGCCCAGGCCGCGGACGAGACCACGAGGAGCAGCGCGGCGAGGCCGCATCGGAGCCAAGTCGGAGTCAGCATTGGTTCAGTGTAATCGCCCTTCCGCCGGGCGCCGGGGGACCATCGGCGCCAGCGACAAGAGTGGAATGGTGATGAAGCCCAACCACTCGATCTGCCGGCTGGTGCACGCGCGACAGAGCTGGCAAGTATATGTGATATACTTGCCAGCATGGCGCAGGTCACCCTCTACCTCCCCGACAAGATTGCCGGCCGCCTCAAGCACGCCGCTCGGAAATCCGGTCAGAGCGTTTCGGCGTTTGTGACCGCTCTCGCCGAGCGCGAGCTCTCGCCAGGCAAATGGCCTGCATCGCTTGAACGGCTCTACGGCGGGTGGGAAGGCGACTTCATTGTTGGACCGGACGCACCACCCGACCACGTCGAGTTGCCATGACGTACCTGCTTGATACCGACATTTGCATCGATTACCTGCGTGGGTCGAATGCGGTGGTGCGCGACCGGCTGCTTGCGTGTTCTCCCAACGACGTGTGCTTGTGCAGTGTCGTCAAGGCCGAGTTGCTCTTTGGGGCTCACAACAGCCAGAAGGTGGCCGCGAACCTTCGCCGGCTCCGCGACTTCTTTGAACCGTTTCAATCGGTCTTCTTCGACGATGGGGCGGCCGAGCTCTATGGCTCGCTGCGCTCACATCTTCGCCGCGAGGGGTCGGAGATTGGTTCGAACGATCTCATGATCGCGGCCATCGCCGTCGCCCTCGGCCTCACGCTCGTGACGCATAACCGGAGTGAGTTTGAACGCGTGCCAGGGCTTCGCCTGGCCGCGTGGCAGGCGGCATAAGGCCACACTCCCAGGCGGTGGTTTGCTGGCTTACTGGGAACGCTTCGATCAAGCCTCGGGCGACCCGTTTGCTACCCGCATCCAGTTCGCGCGGTCGGCGAACAACGGGCACGCGTGGCCCCGCAGCCGTCTCCACATCGGGAACACGCCACGGGCCAGCACAGCTTCATGGCGGCCTTCACCGCGGCGGCCATGCTGGGCCTCGTGTGGCTCGCTGCGCAGCGGCAGCGCTTGGTGCCGGCGGCCGGCCTCGTAGTGCGCGGTCACCTCTTCCAGCGTCGCGATGCTGCCGTCGTGCATGTACGGCGCGGTCTCGGCGATGTTACGCAATGACGGCGCCTTGAAGCGGCCCATGTCCTCCTCGTCCTCCGAGACCGCGTGCACGCCGGTGTTCGGGGCGGGATAGGTACCCTTGCCGTCGATGTTGTAGAGCCCGGTGTTGTGAAACTCAATATCGAGGAAGCCTGTGCCGATGTAATCCGCGCAACTGCCGCCGGCACCGTGGCACGACGCGCACCGGCTGCGGAACGCCTCGGCGTGCTGCCCAGGTGCACCATCCAGCCCTTGGGCTGAGCCACCGGCCTCATCGTG
>CAYHCX010000107.1:0-12961 GCA_964355095.1 uncultured Acidobacterium sp. | reverse complement strand
GACGCGGAGCCCTGACGCCGTTGCAGGTGAAGCTGGCGCTGCAGGCGAGTGCGGATTTCATGCCGGCGGCGGGGTTGCTGGCAAGCGGCGCGGGGAGTCTGGACTTGGAGGACCTCGACCAGATTCCCAACCTGACTCCGAAGAACAAGGGCGCGGCGACAGGCTTCTCGATGGCCGTGCCGAGCGCCGACGGCACGTCCGCTCAAGTCATCGTTTGGGGCGACGTGATCGTTTGGGGCGACGTGATCGTTTGGGGTGACGTCATTGTTTGGGGTGATTCGACAAATGCGAATGACGTCATCGTCTGGGGCGATTCAATAGGCGACGTGATTGTGTGGGGCGACTCCACAGTCGCACAAGATGTCATCGTTTGGGGCGATGCGACGACCGCGCAAGACGTCATCGTGTGGGGAGACTCGGTGAAGGACGTGATCGTGTGGGGCGACGTGATTGTCTGGGGCGACGTGATTGTCTGGGGTGACTAGTTCGTTGTCGCCAAACGTCCACTAGTGCGCGTTTCTTCCAAGAAGGAGAAGTGATGGCCAAGCTCATTATCTGGGGCGAATAGTTTTTCTGGCAAAGCGACGATAAGCTCATCGACGCAACATGTCTCTTCAGTTTGGGACCCTTCGGAGGCCGGTCCGTGCCTACGTGATCGGAGTGTCGGCGATTGGAATCATCGTCGCCTTTCATTCCCTCGCGCAATTGCTACTGCAGCAGGTCGACTTGCAGTGGCTCATCCTCGCTGCCCTCACCCTCTTGACGGGCACTTTTACCGTTCGCATCCCAGGAGTGCGGGCCCGACTCTCCGTTTCTGACACGTTCGTCTTTGCCTCGGTCCTGCTTTTCGGGCCCGCCGCCGGAACGATCACGGCTCTCCTGGACGCGCTGATTATCTCCCTCAGACTCGGCCATCACGCGAGGGAGCCGTTCAGGGTGATCTTCAACGTGGCAGCCGTTGCCCTGTCTACAAAACTTTCAGGACACCTGTTCTTCGCCGTCGCGGGTGTGCCCCCTTATTCAATAGTCAATACGCCCCTGTCGCAGATCCTGTTTCCCCTTTTTCTATTTACGCTTTCGTATTTCTTGCTGAACAGCTGGCTTGTTGCGTTTGCTCTGGCCCTCGAACAGCAGAAGTCGCCTCTGGTTATCTGGCGTGAGAACTTCCTGTGGCTGTCGGTGAATTACTTTGGTGGTGGCTCGGTTGCGAGCCTGCTCGTAACGTATACGAGAGAGATAGATTTCACCACGCTCGGAATCATCGTTCCTCTGCTCCTGATTTCGTATCTAACATTCAAGACTTCACTCGGAAGAATCGAAGATGCCAACGAGCATCTAATGCACGTCAATAAGATGTATCTATCGACGATCGAGACCCTTGCAATGGCAATCGATGCGAAAGACCAAATCACGCATGGCCACATTCGACGAGTCCAGCGATACGCGGTCGGCCTAGCACGAGCAGTTGGGGTCGACGACGACACACAAATCAAGGCAATCGAAGCGGCGGCCCTCCTCCACGACATGGGCAAACTCGCAATACCAGAATTCATCCTGAACAAGCCGGGACGACTGACGCCGAATGAGTTCGACGTGATGAAACAACACGCGAACATTGGAGCGGACATCCTTTCATCGATTCAGTTCCCATACCCGGTGGTGCCGATCGTTCGACATCACCACGAGAGTTGGGATGGCACTGGATATCCGGTTGGCCTTAAGGGCATCGCGATCCCGCTTGGTGCCCGGGTACTGTCAGTCGCCGACTGTTTCGACGCGTTGACGTCCGATCGACCCTATCGGCCGAGGCTCTCGGTGGAGGATGCTATTGCAATCTTGATTCAACGCAGAGGGTCAATGTATGACCCTCTGATAGTGGACAAGTTCATCGAGGCCCAGCAAGAACTCTTGGAACTGGCCCAAGAGAATGACGTCGAGAAAGACGCCATCGATTCGATCGCCACAAAGCTACGGGTAATACCCGAACCGCCTCCGCCCGGCCTTGGCGATGTGTCCGACCGACTTCCGCTGAAAGTTCTGTCGCTCCTGCAATCGGTCAAACCTTGTCCACCTGGAGTCTCTGTCGAAGACCTTGGTGTAATCGTTTCAAGACAGATGCTCAGACTCACCAATGCTCGCTCGATGGCCCTGTACGGTGTGGATGAAAACGGACACTCAATCCGGTGTGTTTTTGCGGACGGCCCCCTATCGCAACTAATCGGCGGACCCGAAATCCCCCTCGGCGACAAGCTCTCGGGATGGGTTGCCGCGCATCGAACCCCTATTTGGAACTCTGATGCGACACTTGATCTTCCGATTGAACTCGCACGATCGTCAGGAGTTGGCCTCGGCTCAAGCGTCCCCCTGGTCGACGGAGACGTCTTGGTTGGCACGCTGACGTTCTACGCACCCTCAGGCTCGGAAATCCCGGTCGAGCAGCGGGTCTTGATTCAATCGGTTGCCCCTTTGCTGGCGGCGGCTCTTGCGTCTTCAATGGCCCATGATCAGGTGGCGTCGGTTGACGGCACTAGCCGAACGTCACGGGAAGCGCTTTACGTCATTCTAGACGCCCTCTTGTCCCATCGGGCGCACGGAGCCGATCGCAGCCATCCCGATTTCTTGTCCGTGGTCTTGGTCACGTTTCTGAATGCTACGGGCTCGGAACGACATAGGGAAATCACTCAGACTAGCTTCCAAACGGAGCTGGCCGCAGCATCGGGCCGAATTGGCATCGTTCGACTCTCCTCAAGCGAGCTCCTTATCACAGCACCTCTTCGGGTACTTTCCGGAATCGGTTTTGATCCGGCTTCGGCGTCAAAGACGCTGCTGCTGGTGCGGAATATCAAGGTCGCCGAGATCGCCAACTCTCTTCAACTTCGTGAGGTGCTCGGGCTAATCCAGTCCGGGGAACCACAGCCAAACGGAAAGCCGCTGGTGCACTAGATCGGAGCGCAGTGGATGACTCCAGACTCGATGATTACCTCGTTCGTGGAGTCAGGGCAATTCCGAACCGCCGCAAAGGCTCTTGACGAGCAACCCAGCCGGCCTCTTGGGTTACGAGTAATTCGCGCCCAACTCGAAGCACACGTGGGAAGTCCAGCGCGCGCACGCGATTCGGCAGAGCGGCTTCTCAAGGAGCACTTGACGATTTGCGATAAGGCGGCCTGCTGGAACGTCATCGGGCGCGTCAACCTCAGCATCGGCCAGACGGATGCCGGCCTGCGGGGAATGAAACGCGCGCTGGCTTTCGCGTGGGACTCCGGTGACTCTAGGCTACAGGCCAGACTCATGTGTAGCAACGCCGAAGGCTTGCTTCATTGGGTAGGAATTGAGCCAGCCGCCATCGAGGTTTCGAGGCTTAGAAAGGCCGTGATTCGCGCAGGCGATCCCCATTCAATGGTGGCCTTACACTCCCTGTGCGCGGAGATTCAAGCGAAGAGAGGGTTCTTGGTCGCCGCCGCTAGGAGCGCTCGGACAGCGAAGAGCCTACTGGATGGATTCGACAACGTTTGGCAGCAAGGCCGGCTGGCGATCACCAACGCGGGAATCGCGATAATCAACGGTGACTATCGGACTGCTCTTGAGCTGACCGAGCAAGCCCTCGTCTGCGCCGAGAATTCCGGGTCACGCGAACTTCGCATACCGGCCCTCGGGAACCTCGCGCATATCAGGCTCGCTCAGTCGTCGGTTCAAGATGCCAATAAGGCACTACGAGAACTCCTTGAGGTGGTGCGTCGCGGCGGATCGACCGAAATAGGTATCCGCGACACTCAGATGCAGTCGGCGTTGGCATCAGGGGACCTTGAGTTCGCGAGAAGTCTAGCCGATGACATACGGACTCTTTCGGAGAACCTGGACCATGGTCACTCGTACTACGGACTGTGGCACGTCCTCACCCGGGTCAAATGGCTCTACCTCACTGATCAGGCCGACGCCGGCGTCGCCGTCGCCATGGATGCCATCCCCCGCATCGAGCGCATGGCCGATCGCAACCTGCTCGAACGGATGAAACTGCTGGCGGCGGAAGGCCTCGGGCGCATTGGGCGGGCCGCTGACGGCGCCAGGCTGATGGCCGAGGCGGTCAGCGCCAACCCCGATCCGCCTCTCGAGATGCTGGCCGAGGCCTCACGCGTCGCCGGCCGCCTCACCGCCGACGACAACCAGGCGGCCGCCGCCAGCTACTTCGACCGCGCCGCCCGCATCCTGGTCAGCGTCGGCAACCTCACCGCCGGCGCCGAGATCCAGCGCGATGCCCTGGAAACCGCGCCGCAAGCCGCGCCCGCCGGCGTCGCTTTCACCGGCGGTGACGGACTCGCCGTTCGCGAAGACCCGCCGCCGCGCACCCTGCCGGATCGCCGCCCGCCGGCCGCGGCCCTCACCGAACGCATGGCCGCCCTCGTTGACCTGGCCGCGCACCCGCCCCTCCTCGCGACCGAAACGCTGTCGTTGATTGCCGACACCGAGGCCGCCCTGCATGCCCGCATTGTCGAGACCTGGCCGGATGGCACGCACCACTGGCCGGCCGCCTGCGCGGCGCCGGACGCGCCGGCATGGCGCGCCGATCATCCGGACACGATCCACATGGCCCTCGGCACGCATCGCGACCGGCAATTCGCCATCGCCGTAGTGCCGCGCCCTACGGCGACGGCCCGGGCCACGCTGCTCGCCGTGGAACGGATGGTGCACACCGCCCTGGCCCTCGCCCGCGCCCGGCACCAGGAGCGCGAGCAGACGGCGCTGTGGCCCGAACCCTCGCCGGAACAGCAACTCGGCCTGGTGTGCGCGTCCGAACGGATGCTGGAACTGGTGAAGTCGGTGCGCCGGGTGGCGCCGTCGAACGTGACGGTGTTGATCACGGGCGAGACCGGCGTCGGCAAGGAGCTGTTCGCGCGCGCCTTGCATCAGGCCTCGGCCCGGCACGACCGCCTCTTCCTGCCGTTCAATTGCACCACCGTCCCGCGCGACATCATCGACAGCCAGTTGTTCGGCTATCGCCGCGGCGCCTTCACCGGCGCCCACGACGACTCGCCCGGCCTGATCCGCGCCGCTGCCGGCGGCACCCTGTTCCTCGACGAGATCGGCGAGATGAGCGCCGAGGCGCAGCCAAAGCTGCTCCGCTTCCTCGAGTCCGGCGAGATCCTCCCGCTCGGGGAGACCCGTCCCCAATTCGTGGACGTCCGCGTCGTCGCCGCCACCAACGCCAACCTCGACCAGTTGGTGGCGGAGGGCCGGTTCCGCGAAGACCTCTACTACCGGCTCAACGTGATCCCGCTGCACGTGCCGCCGCTCCGGGAACGGCGCGAAGAGATCCCGCTGCTGGTGGAACACTTCCTCGACAAGTTCGCGCACGAACTGCAGAAGCCGATGCTGCGAGTGGCGGAGGAGACCCTCGAGTATCTCGTGCTCTACCGATGGCCAGGCAACGTGCGGCAACTCGCCAACGAAGTGCGCCGCATGGTGGCACTGGCGGAACCGGGCGCGGTGCTGATGCCGGAGCACCTGTCGCCGGTGATCGCCGCCAGCCGCCGGACCGTGCCCGCCGATCAGCGGACGCTCGAACCCACCGAGATGGTGATGCGGATCGACCAGCCGCTGGCGGCCGCGGCCGAGCACCTGGAGCGCGCGCTGATCCAGCGCGCCCTCAAGATGTGCGACGGCAAGGTCGAAGACGCCGCGAAAATGCTCGGGCTGTCGCGCAAGGGCCTCTACCTCAAGCGGATGCGCCTCGGCATCGATTAGGTGATGGCGCCGCCAGTCCGCGGCCGCAGCCGCACGTCAGAACCGCCAGGCGTACTGCACCTTGACCAGCAGCTGGTTCGAGTCGAGCTGCCACCGATCCAGGGCCGAGCGCACGTTGTGGTTGTAGACCACGAAGAGATCGGCGGCGGGACGAAAGGTCCACCGCAGGCGGGTGTTGGTGCCGAACAGGTCGCTGTCGGTGTCGTACTGCATGTAGGTCGACACCGACAGGTCTGGCGAGACGTTGACCCGCAAGCGCGAGCCGACCAGGGTCTGGGTGAAGTCGCCGCCGGCCAGGCGGCCCATGTTCCGCTCGCCCGTGAACTCGACGGTCACCAGCGGCGTGGGGTTCCACGCCCCGGTCCACACGACCTGATCAAGGTGGCCGTCGTAGAAACCACCGAACCACCACGTGAGCTGCGCATAGAGCCGTCGCTTCTGCGCGGTGCCGGCTTCCACGCGGTAGCGGGTCCAATGGTACGCGCCCGGCGCAATCGTGACACCGGAAATGGAAAACGGCTCGGTCAGCCGTTCGCCGGTCGGGTTGGCGTTCAGCTCGACTCGATCGCCGGTCCTGAAACGCCAGTTCACCGGCGCGATGAAGACGCGATAGCTCTCCCACTTGCCGTCAAGGTTGGTGGCCAGGAACGGCCGAAACTCGTGCACCAGCTGCTGGAACGGCCCGCGGGTGACGCGCGTGCGATTGTCGATCTGCCCGTTGAACAGATAAACGCCACGCCGCGGCACGAAGCCGAGGGACGGGTCGAAGTCGCGGCCAATGCGCTTGGCGGAAAGTTGAACGTCCCACAAATCGTTCGGGTAGTCGATCTGGAAACCGGCGGACGAACGATCGCCGCCCAGGCCCTCGCGTCCCGCCGCCAGCGCCCACACGCCGGCCAACAGGTTCTTGTTGCCGCGGAACCGGGACGTCGCGAACGTGAAGTCCGCGCCCGCCATCCAGCTTCCCTGGCGGCCCAGCGGATCGCCGGTGCTGGCGATGGCGCCGACCCACGACTCGCGCAGGATGTTCTGCTTCACCCGGCCCACGGCCAACAGCGCCTTGTCGGCGACCACGCCGGGCTGGTCGTTGGTGCCAACGACCAGGCCGCCGAAGTTGGTGTTGCCCGCCCGTCCGTTGACCTTCGCGCCGGCCAGGATCGGCACTTCGGCGCCGCCAACCAATCCGATGCGCCGGCTGAAGTACGGCAACACGTCCTGGTTCAGGCCCAGGCCGAAGGCGAAAATGTCGTCGCCTTCGAGAAAGAAGGTGCGCTTCTCGGGAAAGAACAGCGGGAAGCGCGTGAGGTTGGTGCGGCGCGTGTCGACCTCGGTTTCGGCGAAGTCGGTGTTCGCCGTGATCGAGGCGAGCACGTTGGCGCCAAGCCGCTGGGTCAGGTCGAGGCTGGGCTGGAATTCACCCTCGGCGCGGGCCGACGCCGCGGGAATGCCGCGGCCGGTCGTGACCGACGGCCGCACCGTCAGGCCCAGCCCGAGGTTGAACAGGGGCAGCTCCGTCAGCAGGCCGGCGCGGCTGGTTTGCGTCACCTGGAACTGGCGCCCCGGCGATGCCCACCGGCTGGTTTCCAGAATTCCCTGCATCCGCCGTTGCACGTTGAAGTCCCACGCGCGAAGGTCCGGATTGAAACCGATCGACGACACGGGGATGCGAATCTCCACGCTCCACCCGTTCGGCAGCCGGGACGTCTCCGCCTCCCAGATGCCGTCCCACTCGGCGTTCTCAGAGTCGCCGCCGGGATTGATCAGGCCGTCGTAGCGGGCGCCGGTGGGATTGACCGCAAACACGTAGCCGGAGCGGCCATCCTGAAAGGGCCCGAGCACCATGCGCACGTGATCCTCGTTCCCCAGCGCCGCGTCGCGGCGAACGCTGTAGCTCACGACCGCGGACGCATCCGGGTATTCACAGAGGATCCCGATGACGAGGGCGCGCGAGTCGGCCAGCACCCGGACGACGGTGCGGCCCAGAGAGGGCTCGCCTTCCATTGGATCGGCCTGCGTCAGTCCTTCGATGCGGGCAGCCGTCGCCCAATCCACATCGTCGAGGATGCCATCCACGTGGATGGCATTGGTGATGGCTCCTGCGCGCAGCGCGGGCACGCCGGCCTGCCTGGCCAGGGCCGGCGCGGCCAGGGCCACGACGGCAATCAGAGGCGCCAACAGGGACTGCGGGAGGTTCTTGGGGCTGGTCGGCAACGGACGATCAAGGATACCCGGTTGCGCTGTTTGCACACTAAAACGCCGCCGGGCGCTCGATCCCTGCACCAACGAGGCCATACTGTTTGTCAGGTTGGCTCCCCTCCCCCATGTTCGTTTTCAGGGAGCCGTTTGCAGTGTGGTGAGCCAGGCGACTGTGCATGCTTTGCCCGTACTCTCGCAGGACGACGTGTGCCTGCGCGAAGTACAGCTGTCTGACGCGGCGGCGCTGACGGCGCTGTTCTCGAAGTCGGAGGTGTCGGCACACCTCGATCCGCCTCCCGGAACCATCCCTGAGTTCGGGGCGTGGATTGCGCTCAGCCAGGCGCGCCGATCCGATGGCCGCGCCGCGTGCTATACGCTGCTCACCGGCAACGAGGAAGTGTCGGGCCTGTTCATGGCGCTGCGGCTCGATGACGACCGCGCGGAAATCGGCTTTGCGATGTCGCCGGACCTGTGGGGGACCGGCGTGTTCCTGACGGCCGCCACCCTCTACCTGGACTTTCTGTTCAACGAATGGGGCGTGACATCACTGGTCGGCAAGACGCTGGTGCGCAACGGCCGCGGCGTGGGCGCCATGCGGAAGCTGGGCGCGCAGGTGGTCAAGGAATCGACCAGGAACGGCCAGCCGGAGTTGGTCTGGACGCTGGAGCCGCGTCCATCCGCCTGAGGGCGGACACCACATCACTCGGCAATCCGCCTGAGGGTACCCCTTTGTAGGGCACCCCTTTAAGGGGTGCCCTACCAAGAGTGCCCTACGGATGTTATTTGCCGCCGAACCAGCTGGGAATCGGCATGTCGGCCATCGTCCGCAGGCCCGGCGACACGCGCAGGATCTTCGGGATGGAGTTGACCGTGATCGACGCGGTGGCGATGTCGCCGTGGAGGCCGCCCACCACCCGCGAGGTAACGCGGGGGTTGCCTTCGATGGTGACGGCGTCGTACGACTCCGGCGCGCCCAGGTAGGCCTCCATGTGGAGCGTGATCACCGGCTTGCCCTTGCTGTAGCCGATGCCGTCCTGGATGATGCCGCAGACGTAACCGGGATCGACGGCAATCAGGTCGCTTTCCACGGCCTTGTCGGCGATTTTCGGCTGGATGACGTCGGTGATCTTGTCGAGCTTCCAGCCCATCGAGTCGGCAATCATCGTCACGCTTTCGGTCAGGCCGACGTGACGGACGGTGCCTTCCTTCACCTTCGCGGCGAACTGCTCCTTGGTCAGGCCGGAGCCAATCTTCTGCTGGAACGGCAGGCGGCGCGTGCGGGCGTCCTGGATGCGGTCCACGCGAATGCTGTCAACGCGCTCGCAAATGCCGGTCAGCGTGATCGGCAGCGCGTCCATCGCGAAGCCGGGGTTGACGCCGGTGCCGACCACCGCCACCTTGGCCTTCTTCGCCAGTGCGTCGATCTTCTTCGCCAGCGCGCGGTTCTTGCCGACCGGGTACGACAGCTCCTCGGTGGTCGAGACGATCGCCACCTTCTTGCCGAGCACCTGCTCGATTTGCGGCATCACCTTCTTGAGCGACGAGCTGGTGCAGAGCACCGCCACGTCCGGCTTGCCTTCCTTGATGGCGCCGAGCGCGTCGTTGGTGACGCGGATGCGCAGCTTCTTGTCGAGACCGATGACCTGCCCGAGGTCGAGGCCGACCTTCGCGTGGTCGATATCGACCGCGCCGACAATCTTGAAACCCTTGCGTGAGGCCACCTGGCGCGCAACCGCGGCGCCGATGGGGCCCAGACCGTAGAAGAGAACTCGAATTGGCATAGGACTTTGGATTATACCCGCCTTCCACCTTCGCCAAAGGCTACGGTGGACAAGTCGCTGGGCCGATCCCGGGTTACGATGGTCCTGGTGACCGACAGAAGCAGACTTCGCGGACAGATACTCGCCGGGTGTGTCGCCATCCTGACGCTGGCGGGGGCTGAAGCCCCCGCCCTCCGAACACTGGCCGCCCAGACGCCCCCCCCCCGGTCCCCAGGGAACGCCAACTACGACATCGACGTCACGCTGGATCCCGCCGCCCGCACCCTGACCGGGAGCGAGGTCATCACCTGGCGGAACCTCGGCACGCTGGCCGCCTATTCCGTTCGCGTCCACCTCTATTGGAACGCCTTCCGCAACACCAACTCGACGTGGCTGAAGCAGCGCAAGCTGGTGGGCGATGATGCGTTTGGCGACGCCTCCGAGGGCGATTTCGGTTACACCGAGGTCGCGGCCATCTCGGTGCTCAACGATGACGGCACGGACCGGGCCGACCTGAAGCCGGTGCTCCGCTACATCTCGCCGGACGATCAGAACCTGGACGACCGCTCGCTCGCGTCGGCGGAGCTGCCGACGCCGATCCAGCCGGGCGAAACGCTGCGGCTGCGCATCACGTGGAAGGGCCGGTTCCCGGCCAACTTCGACCGCACCGGCGCCATCGGCAACTACTTCTTCGTGTCGCAGTGGTTCCCCAAGCTCGGCGTGTTCGAAGCCGGCGGCTGGACGGCGCACCAGTTTTTCGCCAACGCGGAGTTTTTCTCTGACTTCGGCCGTTACGATGTCCGCATGACGGTGCCGACCGGCTGGGTGCTGGGCGCGACCGGCGTCGAGCAGTCGCGGATCGCCGCGGGCGCGGGCCGGACCACGCATCGGTATGTCCAGGACGATGTGCACGATTTTGCATGGACGACGAGCCCGAATTTCATCGAACGGACCGAGCGGTTCGAGCACGGCGGCCTGCCGCCGGTGCAGATGCGGCTGTTGCTGCAGCCGGAACACGCCGGCCTCGCCGATCGCCACTTTGCCGGTACCGCCGCGGCCCTCCGCTACTACGGCGAGTGGTACGGCGCCTACCCGTACGGCCACATCACGATTGTCGATCCGGCGTTCCAGAGCGAGTCGGGCGGCATGGAGTACCCGACCCTCTTCACCGCCGGCACGCGGTGGCTGTCGCCCCGCGGCAGCAACGATCCGGAGTACGTCGTCGTTCACGAAGCCGGTCACCAGTTCTGGTACGGGATGGTGGCCAACAACGAGACCGAACGCGGGTGGATGGACGAAGGGTTCAACGAGTACTCCGATTCGCGCGTGCAGGCCGAGGCGCTGCAGCCCAACTACTTCGTGCAGCGCTTCTTCGGCGACTTCATCCCCTGGCAGTTCCGCGACATCCCGCTGAAGCGGGCGACCGACACCAACTGGATAAACAGCTACCGGCGCATGGGCGATCGCGACGCCCTCTCGACACCCACCTTCCAGTTGTGGCCCGGCACGCACCAGGCGCAGTCGTACCACAAGACGGCGCTGATGCTGCACACGCTCGAGCGGAAGCACACTTGGGAAGTGATGCGGAAGGTGCTGTCGACCTACTTCTCGCGGTGGCAGTTCAGGCATCCGCAGCCGGACGACTTCTTCGCGGTGGTTGAAGAAGTCACGGGCCTGCCGCACGCGTGGTTCTTCGACCAGGTGTATCGCAGCTCGAACAAGTTCGACTACGGTATCGAGCGGCTCGACAGCGAGCCGATCTCGTCGCGAGGGCTCACCGGCGGCCTGACCTTCGAGGACAAGAAGACGGAGGGCGCGTATCGCACGACCGTGGTGGTGCGGCGTCTCGAGGCCGGCGTCTTTCCGGTCGATGTCCTGGTCACGTTCAGCAACGGCGAGCAGGTCCGCGAGGCGTGGGATGGGCGCGCGCGCTGGCACGCGTTCACGTTCGACCGGCCGGTCAAGGCGGTGTCGGCGCAGGTCGATCCCGAGCGCGTGTTGCTGCTCGATACCAACTACACGAACAACAGCCACGCGATGGAACCGGCGAGCGCGGCGGCGGCCGCCAAGTGGTCGCTCCGCTGGATGGTGTGGCTGCAGGATCTGCTGATGACTTACGCGTTCTTTGCATGACCCGCCTTCGCCAAGGCTCCGGCGAGGCAGGGCCCGTGCAGGCGTTCGTCGATGGGCTGATGCGGGTGAAGCGGGCGCCGTGGCTGGTGATTGGGCTGTGGTTCTCCACCATTCTGCTGGCCTTGCCCTTGTCCCTGGTCCTGCATGCCGCCCTTGGTGACCACCTCGGCGCCAGCATGGCGGCGCAGCCGGCGACCGAGGGCATGAACTTCGACTGGTGGAACGAGTTCCTGGCGCAGGCCTCCGGCGTCGGGCAGACGTTCGTGCCGGCCATTCTCGGCTTCGCGGCCGTGCTCACGAACCTGAGCGGGGTCGCGGACGCAGTGGGACCGCCGTCGCCGGTGGTGTGGGTGGTGGCGGCGCAGATGATCGTCTCGACCTTCCTGATCGGCGGCGTGCTGGATCGCCTGGCGCGCGATCACGCCATCGGCGCGGGCGGATTCTTCTCCGCGTGCGGGGTCTGCTTCTTCCGCTTTCTCCGCCTCAGCGTGATGTCGATGGCGATGTATGCGTTCCTGTTCATCACCGTGCACCGCTGGTTGTTCGACGGCCTGTATTCGCGGCTGCTCGAAGACCTGACCGTCGAGCGCACCGCGTTCTTCTATCGCCTCGGCCTCTACATCGTCTTTGGCGCGCTGGTGCTGTTTGCGAACCTGATCTTCGATTACGCCAAGGTGAGGGCGGTGGTCGAGGACCGGCGCAGCATGATCGGCGCGCTGGCGGCGGGCTGGCGGTTCGTGCGCCGCAACCCGGGGGCGGCCATCGGGCTTTACGCGATGAACACGCTGGCATTTCTGGCGGTGCTGCTGCTCTATTACGTTGTGGCGCCGGGCGCGAGCGCGAACGCGCTGGCCTTCGCCGTCGGGCAGCTCTTCATCGTGCTGCGGGTGAGTATCCGGCTGCAGTTCGCGGCGTCGCAGACGGCGCTGTTCCAGGGGCGGCTGGCGCATGCCGGTTACGTCGCACGGCCGGCGCCGAAGTGGCCGGATTCCCCGTCGGCCGAAGCAATCGTAAAGGGATGATTGGGGTCAGGCCGCGAATTCCGCCCTTTGGGACATGCCCCAAAGGGCGGAATTCGCGGCCTGACCCCAATCATCCCTACAGGGCGTCGACGCCGGCGGCGGCAGCCGCGG
>CAYHCX010000106.1:10578-13005 GCA_964355095.1 uncultured Acidobacterium sp. | reverse complement strand
GGCGGCACTTCTTGACGGGGCAGTGATATGGACTTTGCGAAACTGGACGGGCTCATTCCGGCGGTCGTGCAAGACGAAACCAGCGGTGAGGTGTTGATGGTGGGCTTCATGAACGACGACGCCTGGGCGCTGACGAAACAGACCGGCTACGTCACCTTCTTCAGCCGCACCCGCAACCGGCTGTGGATGAAGGGCGAGACGTCGGGGAACAAGCTGGCGGTGCGCCAGGTGTTCCTGGACTGCGACGAAGACACGCTGCTCATCAAGGTCAAGCGCGAGGGCGACGGCAATGTCTGTCACACCGGCCAGCGCTCGTGCTTCTACAACGAGATCGAGAACGCGCAACTGGGAGAAAGACGATGAAGCTGAAATTGGGGATCCCGAAAGGCTCGCTGCAGGACGCCACCATCCAGTTGTTCCAGCGCGCCGGCTACCAGATGCGCGTGGACTCGCGGTCGTACTTCCCGTCGATCGACGACCCCGACATCGAGTGCATGCTGATTCGCGCGCAGGAGATGGCCCGCTACGTCGCCGACGGCGTGCTCGACGCCGGCCTCACCGGCCAGGACTGGATTGCCGAGCACGAGATTGGCCACCCCGAACAGACGCCGCTGGCGCGAATTTGCGACCTGGTCTACTCCAAGCAGAGCTTCGGCAAGGTGAAGTGGGTGCTGGCCGCGCCGGAGGATTCGCCCTTCAAGACCGTGGCCGACCTCAACGGCAAGCGCATCGCCACCGAGCTGGTGCGCGTGACCAGGCACTACTTCACCACCAAGGGCCTGGACGTGGACGTCGAGTTCTCGTGGGGCGCGACCGAGGTCAAGCCGCCGGTGCTGGCCGACGCCATTGTCGAAGCCACCGAAACCGGATCCACGCTTCGCGCCAACCGCCTGCGCATCATCGAGACCATCATGGAGTCCAACACCCAGTTGATCGCCAATCAGCCGGCGATGACCGATTCATGGAAGAAGACCAAGATCGAGAACCTCGCCATGCTGCTGCGCGCCGCCATCGACGCGCAGGGCCGCGTCGGCCTGATGCTCAACGCGCGGCGGGCCGATCTCGAGAAGCTGATCGCGATCCTGCCCGCGCTGCAGCGGCCGACGGTGTCGTCGCTGAGCGATCCGGAGTGGGTCGCCATCAACACGATCCTCGAAGAGAAGGTGGCGAGAGACTTGATCCCGAAGCTGAAGCTGGCCGGCGGCCAGGGCATTGTCGAGTACCCGTTGACGAAGATCGTCGTATGAAGATCGTTGAATCCACCAACCGCCGCGCCGTCGCTGCCCTGTTGTCGGCGACGCGCATCCGCGATCGCGCCACCGAGACGGGCGCCGCCGCCATTGTCGATCGCGTGCGCAAGGGTGGCGACGCCGCGCTCCTCGAGTTGGCGCGCGAGCTGGACGGGCTGCAGGGCCGCCTCGAGGTGCCGCGGCGGGTGTGGGAGGCGCACGCGCGCACGCTCGCCCCCGGCACGCGGCGGGCCATCACGCGCGCCGCCGCCAGCATCCGCAAGGTGGCGAAGGCGCAAGTCCCGAAGGGCTGGCGCATGAACGTGGGCGCCGGGATCAGCGTCGAGCAGCGGGTCATTCCGGTGTCGCGGGTTGGCTGCTACGTTCCCGCCGGCCGCTATCCCCTCCCGTCGTCGCTCCTGATGTCGGCCATTCCCGCGCGCGCCGCCGGCGTGCCCGAGGTGATCGTGGCCTGCCCGCGGCCGGACGCGGCGGTGTTTGCGGCGGCCCTGGAGGCCGGGGTCGATCGCCTGTTCCAGGTCGGAGGCGCACACGCGGTGGCCGCCATGGCCTACGGCACGCGCACCGTGCCGCGCGTGGACAAGATTGTCGGGCCGGGGAACCGCTGGGTGGCCGCGGCCAAGTCGATCGTCTCGGCCGACTGCGGCATCGACTTCTACGCCGGACCGACGGAGATCCTGATCGTGACGGCGTCGGGCCCGGCGTCGTGGATTGCCGCCGACCTGATCGCGCAAGCGGAGCACGACCCCGATGCGAGGGCCGTGTTCATCACCTCGAATCGCCGCCTGGCCGAACAGGTCGCGCGCGAGGTGGCGGCGCAAATGCCCGACACCGGACCGGCGCTGCAATCGCTCGAACGCCACGGCGGCGTCATCGTCTGCCGCGACATGCACGAGGCGATCGACCTCGCCAACCTGGCGGCGTCCGAGCACCTCGTGGTGGGAACCGAGGCGCTGGCCAGACGGGTATGGAATGCCGGAGCCGTGTTCGTGGGCGCCTGGACGGCGCAGGTCGCCGGCGACTACGCGATTGGCTCGAATCACGTGCTGCCCACGGCGGGCGCGGCCCGCTACCGCGGCGGACTGAACGCCGCTGATTTCGTGAAGCTGGTTTCGGTGCAACGCCTGACCAAGCGAGGGCTGCAACGCATTGCCGGCACCGTGACAACATTGGCGAG
>CAYHCX010000106.1:0-10478 GCA_964355095.1 uncultured Acidobacterium sp. | reverse complement strand
GCCTGACCAAGCGAGGGCTGCAACGCATTGCCGGCACCGTGACAACATTGGCGAGAGCCGAAGGCCTCGAGGGCCACGCCCGATCAATCGAAGTGAGATTATGACCACCATTCAAGGCGTTCCCGACCTCGGCCCCGGCCTCCGGCTCCATCTCAACGAGAACACCGGCGGCTGCTCGCCAAAGGTGGTCGAGGCCGTCCGCGCGTTCGACGCGCAGCGGCTTGCCACCTACCCCGACTTTCGCGACGCCATCTTCGAGAGCGCGGCCTTTCTGGGCGTGGACGCGGATCGCATCGTGCTCACCAATGGTCTCGATGAAGGCATCCTGCTGGCGTCGGTGGGCTACCTCGGCCAGCGCACGCCCGAGGCGCTGGTGGAGCTCGGCGCGCCGCTCACCGCGGTGTCGGGCGCGCCGGAGATCGTGGTGGCGCAGCCGGCGTTCGAGCCGTACCTGAGCACCGCCCACGCCATGGGCGCGCGCGTGGTGTCGGTGCCGGCGGGCAGGGACTTCGCGTATCCGCTGGAGGCCGTGCTCAAGGCCATCACGCCCAACACCCGCATCGTTTACGTGAACAACCCCAACAACCCGAGCGGCCAGCCGGTGCCGCAAGAGGCCATTCGCACCGTCGCTCGCGAGGCCGGCCACGCGCTGGTGTTCGTGGACGAGGCGTACCAGGACTTTCTGGGCGAGAACTTTTTGAGCGAGGCGGGGAACTATCCAAACGTCATCGTCGGGCGCACGTTCTCGAAGGCGTTCGGCCTCGCCGGCATGCGCGTCGGCGTGATGATCGCCGCGCCCGCGATCCTCGAGCCCATTCGCCGCGCCATGCCGCTGTTCAACCTGAACGTGGTCGCGGTGGCGGCGCTGCGGGCCGCGATCGCGGACCCCGAGTTCCGGTCCTGGTATGTGGCGCAGGCGAAGGAATCGAAGGAGTTGGTCTACGCCGCCTGCGGCCGCGCCGGCCTCCGCTACTGGAAGAGCGGCGCCAACTTCGTGCTGATCGACGGCGGCGGCCGCGCCCGCGCGCTGGTGGACGGGATGATTGCGCAGGGCGTGTTCGTCCGCGATCGCACGAGCGACCCGGCTTGCCCCAACTGCTTCCGGCTGACGGCCGGAGTAGTCGAGCACACGCGCCGGGCCGTGGACACGCTGGAGGCCCTGTGCGCCCGCCTCCGCTAAAGCTTCCACCTCCGCTCAAGCTACGGCGGACAGGACGGCCGGCATGCCGCAAGGCCGTTATCGATCGGCGGACCGCCGAAACGCGGCTCAAGGTGACGCTGTCGCTCGACGGTAAGGGCCAGTACGAGAACAGCACCGGCATCCGCTTTCTCGACCACATGCTGGACCTGGTGGCGCGCCACGGCGGGTTCGACCTCAAGATCAAGGCCACCGGCGACCTCGACGTCGATCAGCACCACACCGTGGAAGACGCCGGCATCGCGCTGGGCGAGGCGGTGCTGGCGGCGATCGGCGACAAGCGCGGCATCAACCGCGCCGGCTACTTCGTGATGCCGATGGACGAGACGCTGGCGGTGGCGGCTATCGACCTGAGCGGGCGCCCGCACGCGGTGATCGACACCAAGGTCACGGTGCGGATGGTCGGCGACCTGCAGACCGAGCTGGTGCACGACTTTTTCGACGGCTTCGCAATGGCGGCCCGCGCCAACGTCCACCTCAAGGTGATGTATGGCCGCTCGAACCATCACAAGATCGAAGCCTGCTTCAAGGCGTTCGCGCGCGCGCTGCGGGTGGCGTGCTCGAAAGACAAGCGGATGGCTCGTTTGCTGCCGAGCACCAAGGGCCTGCTGTGATCGCACTGGTTGACTACGGCGCCGGCAACCTCACCTCGGTGCGAAAGGCGCTGGCCGCGATCGGCGCCAGTGTCTGGACGCCGACGGTGCCCGGCGAGCTCGGCCGCGCCCACGGCATCATCGTCCCGGGCGTCGGCCACTTCGACGCCACGCGCGGACTGACGGAAGACTGGCGGACGGCGATCACGGCCACGGTCGCCGGCGGCACGCCGCTGCTGGGCATCTGCGTCGGCCTGCAGTGGCTGTTCGAGGGCAGCGTCGAGGCTTCGGACGTTCCCGGGCTCGGGCTGTTCAAGGGAATGTGCCAGCGCGTAGGGGTCAGACCCCTCGACATCAAGAACCCCTCTCGGGGTCAGACCCCCTTGAAAGTGCCACATGTCGGCTGGAACAGCCTGTCGATTCCCCGGCCGAGCAAGTTGATGGCCGGAATTGCGCCGGGCACGCAGGTCTACTTCACGCACTCCTACGCCGCGCCGGTGATCGACGACACCGTGGCGATCTGCGAATACGGTGTCCCGTTCAGCGCCGCGGTCGAGCGCGACAACGTCTCGGCGGTGCAGTTTCACCCGGAGAAATCCGGCCCCGCCGGACTGCACATCCTCAGCAACTGGCTGGACTTCTCCCGCCGTAGCTCCGGAGGAGCGTAGGCGGATGTTATCCAAGCGAATAATTGCCTGCCTCGACGTCCGCGACGGCAAGGTCGTGAAGGGCGTCAACTTCGAGGGCCTGCGCGATGCCGGCGATCCGGCGGCACTCGCGCGGCGCTACAACGTGGAAGGCATCGACGAGATCGTGATCCTCGACGTCACCGCCACGGTGGAGGCGCGCCAGGCGCGCGCCCACACCATTGCGGCCGTGGCGCGGGAGATCTTTTTGCCGCTGGCGGTGGGCGGCGGCATCCACAGCGAAGCCGATGCCGCGGCCGCCATTGAAGCCGGCGCCGACAAGGTCAGCCTCAACACGGCGGCGCTCAAGACTCCCGAACTGATCACGACACTCGCGAAGCGCTATGGGAGCCAGGCGGTGATCGTGGCGATTGACGCCAAGCGCGGCGCTCCGCCGGCACCCCATAAAGGGGCGCCCTACAGCGTCTTTGCGCGCAGCGGGCAGGCGGCCACGCCGCGCGACGCCGTCGAGTGGGCGCGCGAGGCCACCGACCGCGGCGCCGGGGAGATCCTGCTCACCTCGATCGATCGGGACGGGACGAAGGCCGGGTTCGACTGCGCGATGACGGCCGCGGTGTCGGACGCGGTGAACATCCCCGTGATCGCGTCAGGCGGCGCCGGCACCTTCGAGCACTTCGCCGAGGTCTTCCGCGAGGGCCACGCCGACGCCGCGCTGGCCGCATCGATCTTTCACTTCAATGAGAAGAGTGTCGTCGAGTTGAAGGCCTTCCTCGACTCGAAAGGCATTCCCGTTCGAGTGTGAACAGGAGACCATGAGATCAGAAGTTAGAATTCTCCCGATCTTCTAACCTCCTGTTAGATCTTATTCATCATGCTGATTCCATCGATCGATCTCCAGGGCGGCAAGGTCGTCCAACTCGTCCAAGGCGACAAGCTCGCGATCTCGTCCGACGATCTCGATGGCTGGATCGCGAAGTTCGCGAAGTTCCCCAAGGTCCAGCTGATCGACCTCGACGCCGCCATGTCGCGCGGCAACAACGACGCGCTGGTGCGGCAGATCGCCGCGAAGCTGCCCTGCCGGGTCGGCGGCGGCGTGCGCAGCGTGCGCCGCGCCGAGGAACTGATTGCCGCCGGCGCGCGGGCGGTGATTGCCGGCTCGGGGCTGTTCCGCCTCGGCGACGGCAACGACCTGTCGCAGATGATCGACCACGACTTCGCGCGCGCGCTGGCCAACACCGTCGGCATGAGCCGGCTGATCGCCGCCGTTGACTCACGCGCCGGGCGCGTCTGCATTCACGGCTGGAAGACGGTGCTGCCGCTGACCGCCGTGCAGGCCGTACGGCTGCTCGAGGGCTACTGCGAGGAGTTCCTCTACACGCACGTGGACAAGGAAGGCCTGATGCAGGGCACCGACATGGCCGCCATCAAGGCCGTAGCGGGCGCCACCGAGCGCAAGCTCACTGCCGCCGGCGGCATCACCACGCGCCAGGAGATCGACGCCCTCGACGCCCTCGGCATCGACGCCGTCGTCGGGATGGCCATCTATACCGGATCGCTGGCGATCGATCAGTGACCGGGCCAGCGAGCCGCGGATCAAGGGACTGGAACAGCCACAGATTGGACGCAGATTAAGCTCCATGTTGTCTCTCGCCTCCAACGGAGATCTAACGCTGGCCGCGGCGGCCCGTGACAGCTGTCACGATTGGACCACCCGTTCGTTGTGACGTGCATGGACCGTGAGGCCGAACTCGCTGCAGGGAACTGCCGGCCAAACTCAGGGTCTAAGGCGTGTGGAGGCTTCAACCCCAGACCGGCTCATAGGCCGGTCCGCGCGCGCTCACTCGACGTGTGCCTTGACAGGGGTCACCCTTTTATAGATGTGGCTGTCTTCTGTGGCTAGGGTAGGATGAGCCCGCGAAGGAGGGGCTCCATGGTTCCAGTGCTGTCGTTGCTCGTTCCGATCCTCGTCTCGGCGATCTTCGTGTTCGTGGCCAGCTCGATCGTCCACATGTTCACGCCGTTCCATAAGGGCGACCTGAAACGTGTGCCGAACGAAGACGGTGTGATGGGCGCCTTGCGGCCCTTCAACCTCGCGCCCGGCGACTACGCCATGCCGTTGGCGTCATCAATGGCCGCCATGGGCTCGCCGGAGTTCCAGGACAAGATGAAAGCCGGTCCGGTCGTGATGATGACGGTGCGGCCGTCGGGCAAGTTCAGCATGACGGGCAGCCTGGTCCAGTGGTTCATCTACTCGATCGTGGTCTCCTTGTTCGCCGGCTACATCGCCGGCGTCGCCCTCGCCCCCGGCACCGACTACCTGAAGGTCTTCCAGATTGCGGGTTGTGTGGCGTTCACCGGCTACGCCATGGGCCTCCCCCAGGCGTCCATCTGGGGAGGAAAGAACTGGGGCACGACGCTGCGCGGCATGGCCGACGGACTGCTCTACGGCCTGCTGACGGGCGGCACGTTTGGCTGGCTCTGGCCGTAAGCCACCGATGAATGCAGCCACAGATTGGCGCAGATTAGACACGGAAGCGAAGCCGGCCGTAGAATCGACGTCGTGAAGAGCGGGGAGTCCAGGCATACGCCCTGGCCGAAGGGTAGAAGAAACGCCTCCTGTGGCAACCCTTGGGGGATGGCTCTCGTCTATTTCCACCGAGGACATATGCTCAAGACCACTTTCGCCCTGTTATTCGCCCTGGCCCTGGCGGCTCCTGTCGCGGCCCAGACCAACACCGAGAACGTCGAGAAGACCCTCACCCTGCAGCCGGGCGGCACGCTGCGGCTGAAGACCTTCTCCGGCCGCGTCCGCATCACCGGCGGGTCGGGCGAGCAGGTCGTGATCAAGGCGGTGCGCCGTGCCAGGCAGGACCGGCTCGACGACATCAAGCTCGAGATCACGCAGAGCGGCAACACCATCGAGGTGGACGCCAATCACCGCCTGGTGGAGCGCCGCAACGACAACGTGGTCGAAACCGACTTCGACATCCAGGTGCCGTCGCGCACGCGGCTCGAGATCAAGACCTTCAGCGCGCCGGTCACCGTGATCGGCGTCAACGCCGCCCAGGACATCGACGGCTTCAGCTCCAGCGTCACGGTGGAGGCCACCGAGTGGGCCGACCACGACCTCGACATCAAGACGTTCAGCGGCGGCGTGCGCCTGCGTCTGCCCGACGGCGCGCGCGGCAACATCGACTTCAACAGCTTCAGCGGCACCTTCGAGAGCGACCTGCCGGTGACGCTGAGCAACAGCAGCCGCCGCAACTTCCGCGGCGCCCTCAACGGCGGCGGCAACGGCGACTTCAGGCTGAAGACCTTCAGCGGCGACGTCTCGATCCGGAAGTGAGAAGTTGGAAGTTGGAAGTATTTCTCACTTCCAACTTTTCACTTCAAACTTCATCTGCCCGTCCCGTATGCTTCCGGGCGGATGATTGCCCGGTTAATGGCCCGCGTCGGCCTGGTCACGCCTGAGCAGCGCGCCTGGGCGTGGTACGACTGGGCCAACTCCGCCTTCTTCACTACCGTCGTCACCGCCGTCTTTCCCGGCTTCTACGCCAGCTACGCGGCTTCTGGCATGGCCGCCGCCGAGGCGACCGCGCGCTTCGGCCTGGTCACGACGGTGTCGATGGCCACCATTGCCATCTCGGCGCCCGTGCTCGGCGCCTTTGCGGATTACAGCGGCGCCAAGAAGAAGCTGCTGGCGCTGTTCATCACCGTCGGCGTCACCGCGTGCGCGTCGATGGTGTTCATCGGCGAAGGCGACGTCGGCCTCGCGTCGGTGCTGTTCTTCATCGCCAACCTCGGCGTCTCCGGATCGATCGTCTTCTACGATTCGCTGTTGCCGCACGTGGCGAAGCCGGCGGAGACCGACCGCGTGTCGGCGGCCGGCTACGCCATGGGCTACATCGGCGGCGGGGTGCTGCTGCTGATCAACCTCGCGTGGATCCTGCAGCCGGCCTGGTTCGGGTTCTCGGGCACCGTGCCTGCCATCAAGGCGTCGTTCTTCTCGGTCGCCGTGTGGTGGGCGGTGTTCTCGTTCCCCCTGTTCCGTTCGGTGCCAGAGCCCAAGATCCACCTTCGCGCTGCGCGCTCCGGCGGACAAGCCCGCGCCAAGCACGACGGGGAATCGGGGATCGCGATTGTCGCGGCCTTTGCGAGGCTCGCCACCACCTTCCACGAGGTGCGGAAGTACCGGAACGCGTTCCTGCTGTTCATCGCGATGCTGCTCTACCAGGACGGCATCCAGACCATTATTCGGATGGCCGGGGTCTACGGCGCCGAGGTCGGCGTCGAGCAGACGGCGCAGATTGCCGCCTTCGTGATGGTCCAGTTTCTCGGCATCCCGTTCTCCTTCCTGTTCGGGTCGCTCGGCGCCCGCATCGGCACCAAGCGCGCCATCTTCATCGCCATCTCGGTCTACGCGCTGGCCACCGTGCTCGCCTACTTCATGACCACCGTCACCCACTTCTTCATCCTGGCGGGGATGATCGCCACGGTGCAGGGCGGCGCGCAGGCGCTCAGCCGCGCCCTGTTCTCGCGCATGGTGCCGGCGGACCGCACGTCAGAGTTTTTCGGGTTCTTCGCGGTGTCGGAGCGATTCGCCACCGTGCTCGGCCCGCTGGTCTTCACGCTGAGCGTGACGATCACCGGCAGCAGTCACGCCGCAATCATCGCCATCCTCGGCTTCTTCGTCGCCGGCGCGTGGGTGTTGAGCCTCGTCGACGAGGAAGCCGGAACCCTTGCAGCTCAGTCCTAACAGAAGGCCAGAAGATCAGAAGAGCGGTTTCTTCTGATCTCCTGATCTCCTGTTGGAATTTATCCGAGCCGCTTCGAGGATCTCAGTGTCGCCAGCGTCAGCACGACCGCGCCCCATGTGAAGAGCGCCAGCGCCTGCGGCCACAGTACTTCCAGCCCGACCCCCTTGAGGAAGATCCCCCGGACAATCACCAGGAAGTAGCGCAGCGGGATCAGGTAAGTGAACGGCTGAATCCACGCCGGCATGTTCTCGATCGGAAACACGAACCCCGACAGGTAGATCATCGGCATCAGGAAAAAGAAGGTGGTGGTCAGCATCGCCTGCTGCTGGGTATTCGAGACCGACGACACGAACAACCCGAGGCCGAGCGTGGACATCAGGTAGATCACGCACATCCCGAACAACAGCGGGATGCTCCCGCGCATCGGCACCTCGAACCAGTAGATCGCCACCACCAGCACCAGAACGACGTCGATGATGCCGATCAGGGCGTAGGGCAGGAGCTTGCCGGCGATCAGCTCCCAGCGCGCGAGCGGCGTGACGCTCAACTGCTCCAGCGTGCCCAGCTCCTTCTCGCGGACTACGGCCATCGCCGACAGGTTGGTGGTCACCACCAGCAACAGCAGGGCGACAATGCCGGGGATCATGAAGTCGCGGCTTTCGAGCCGCGGGTTGAACCAGACGCGGATCTCGGCGCTGACCGGCGCCGCCACGGGGAGACCCGGCGCCGCCGCCGCGATCACGTCCTGCGCGTAGCCGCCAATCAGCGTCTGCGCGTAGCCCAGCGCCACGGTGGTGGAGTTGGAGTCGGTGCCATCGGCCACCACTTGCAGCGTGCTGGCCCGCCCGGATGACATCGCCTGTCCGAAGTTGGCGGGTATGTTCAGCGCCATCCATGCCTCGCCGCGATCGAGATAGGGATCGATCTCGGTGGTCGAACCCGGCATGCCGATAATCTTGAAGTTGGCAGACGACTCGAAGCGGTGGATCAGGGCGCGGCTCTCGGTCGAGCGGTCGGCATCGACGATCACGATCGGCACGTCTTTGACGTCGGTGGTGGCGGCGTAGCCGAGCACCGTCAACTGGATGATGGGCGCGAGAATGACCACGCCGAACAGGCGCGGATCCATCTTGAGCTCCAGCATCTCCTTGCGCATCAGGTGGAGTATGCGCCTCACGCCCACTCCCTTCTCAGCCGCAGCGAAGCCAACCCCATGGCGACCGTCGCGAAGACGGCGAGGGCGGCCAGGTCCTGCCAGAACGCCGTGATGTCGGCGCCCTTCAGCACGATGGCCCGCAGCGCGACGAGAAAGTAGCGCGCCGGCACGATGTGCGTGATGGCCTGGACCACCGGCGGCATGCTGGAGATGGGAAAGACAAACCCCGACAGGATCATCGTCGGCAGCATCGACGACAGCAGCGCCATCTGGAAGGCGACCTGTTGCGTGTCGGCGATGGTCGAGATCAACAGGCCCTGCGCCTGCGCGCCCACGAGGTAGAGGAGAAGCGAGAAGCACAGCAGCAGCCAGGAGCCGCGCATCGGCAGGTCAAAGAGCGCCATCGCCGACAGCACGATAATGATCGCTGACGTGAATGAGATGGCGAGGTACGGCAGCGTCTTTCCAAGGATGTACGACACCGGACCCACCGGCGACATCCTCACCTGCTCCATCGTCCCGCGCTCTTTCTCGCGAACCACCGAAAGGGCCGTGGAAACCACGGCGGTGATCATCGCGATGTAGGCGATCAGGCCGGGCACGAGGAACAGCGCGCTGCGCAGTTGCGGGTTGTACCAGATGCGGGGTTCCACGCGGACGGCCGGGAGCCGGGAACCGGGACCCGGGATCCGGGTGGTCATCCGCACCGCACCGAACTCGGCAATCAGTGTGCGCGCGTAGCCTGACACCGTCGACGCGGTATTGGCGTTGTCGCCGTCGATCACCACCTGCACCGTGACCGGGCGCTTGAGCGTGAGGTCGTGCTCGAAGCCGGATGGGATCGACAGGATCGCGCGCACCTTTCCTTCATCGATCAGGCCCGCCAGTGCCGCGTCCGAGTCTTCGTAGCCCACGAGCTTGAAGTAGCCCGAGTTGACGAACGCCGACACCAGCTTGCGGCTTTCCGTGCTGCGGTCGCGGTCCTGGACGGCGAGGCGGACATCGCGGATGTCGAAGTTGAGGGCGTATCCGTAGAGCAGCAGGAAGAACGCGGGGATGAACAGCAGGATGAACAGCGTCCGCCGATCGCGGACAATCTGGCGCATCTCCTTCGAGCCCACGGCCAGGACCTTGCCCATCACGCGGCTCCCACGCGCTCGACCACGTCGAGAAAGACGTCTTCGAGCGACGGCGACACCGGATCGATCCCGCGCACGTCCACGCCGGCGCCGGCCAGGGTGGCGGCCAGCATGGCCGGCGAGGTCTGCGCGCTGCGCATCACGGCGTGAACCGCGGTGCCGAACAGGCTCGTCTTCTCGACGCTGTCGAGGCGATCGAGCGCGTCCATGGCCGCGACCGGATGCGCCGCCTGGACCTCCAGGATGGGCCGGGAGGCGAAGACCTGCTTCAGCTCGTTGGCCGTGCCCATGGCCGCCAGCTTGCCGGCGTGGATGATGGCCAGACGATGACAGTGCTCGGCCTCGTCCAGGTAGTGCGTGGTGACCAGCACGGTCACGCCCTTCGACGAGAGGCTGCCGATCAGATCCCAGAAGCGCCGGCGCGACAGCGGATCGACGCCGCCGGTCGGCTCGTCGAGAAACACGATCGTCGGCTCGTGCAGGATGGCGCATCCCAGCGCGAGGCGCTGGCGCCAGCCGCCGGGCAAGTCCCTGGTGAGCGTGCTCTCGCGGCCTTCGAGACCGGCCATTTCCAGCACGAATCTGCGCCGCGAAGCGAACCGCTCCCCCGACAGCCCGTAGATCCCCCCAAAGAAGCGGATGTTCTGATCCACTGTGAGCAGTTCGTAGAGCGAGAACCGCTGCGACATGTAGCCGATGCGCCGCTTCACGGCCTCGGGGTCGCGGCCGACGTCCACGCCGCCCACCAGCGCCGTGCCGGCAGTGGGCTTGAGCAGTCCGCACAGCATGCGGATGGTCGTGGACTTGCCGGCGCCGTTGGCGCCGAGAAAGCCAAAGATCTCGCCCTGCTTCACCGAGAACGACAGGCCGTTCACGGCGATGAAGTCGCCGAACTTGCGCGTCAGGCCGCGCACGTCGATGGCGAGACCGTCGGCCGTCATGGCCGCCCCAGCACGCGATGCAGCCGCGCTTCGGCCAGCCGCACGCC
>CAYHCX010000105.1:0-13057 GCA_964355095.1 uncultured Acidobacterium sp. | reverse complement strand
CGAGGGCCGCGGCCTGCCAGGCTTCCGAATAGAGCGTCGCGCCGTAGGGCCAGAGCACGGTGGCGCCGCCGAGCAGCAGTGACAGGGTCAGCGCCGCGCGCGCGGGCGTCGAGATGGCCAGGGCCGCCCGATAGAACCCCACCACGGCGAGGGCGGCGGCGGTGGCGCTGCTCAGCATGGTGACGCCGCCCACGAGGATGATCCACGCCAGCCCCTGCCCCGCCGGCTGGCGCGGCACGCCGGTCAGGTACGCCAGCACGCGTCCCGCGAGGTGGTGCGGCACGGCGAGCACCGCCGACAGCGGGCCGTACGGCGCGTACGGCTGGCCGTCCTTCCCGACCTTGCCAAAGAACACGGACTGGGTGCCGACGACGCGGCCGTTGACGACAATCGGCTGCCGAATGGCGAGGGTTTGCGGGACCGAGATGTCGCCGGCATCGACAAGATGCTCGGCCTGGAAGTACACCTCGAACTCGTCCGGAATGCGGAACGCGTTACCGGACGAGGTCAGTGCGTAGAGGGCTTGAAAGAGAAGGAAGAGCAGGAGCGACGTGCCGCGCGCCGAGGCCATGTGCGCTGCAGCATACATTAGTCGCCGCAGCGCTCATGACTGACTCCGGCCTAGTACGCTTTCGCGAACCAGGCACTCACCTTGCCCGGCTTGCCGCACTTCACGCAGGGCTTGCCGGGCGCCTGGTCGTAGCCGGCCGGGATGTTGCGAATGGTCGCCTGCGTCTCGGCCTTGATGTCGGCCTCACACTGCGCCTCTTCGCACCACGGCGCGATCACGAAACCCGGGCGGCCTTCCATGGCCGCCTTGAAATCATCGTAGGTGCCGGCCGTCGAGGTGTGCTCCTCGCGGAACGCGCGCGCGCGATCGAGCAGGCTCTTCTGGATCTCGGCGAGCAGGCCCGTGATGGCATCGGCCAGGCCCGCCATGGGGATCGAGGCCTTGACGCGGGTGTCGCGGCGAGCCGCGAAGACCGAAGACTTCTCGATGTCCTTGGGGCCAATCTCGAGGCGCAGCGGCACGCCGCGCATCTCGTACTCCGAAAACTTCCAGCCGGGCGTCTGGCTTTCGTCGGCATCGAGCTTGACGCGAATGCCGGCCGCCTTCAGTTGATCGCGAATCTCTTCGCACCTGGGCAGCACGGTTTCTTTCCAGTTGCCGCGCGGGATGGGCACAATCACCACCTGCCACGGCGCCACCGCGGGCGGCAGGATCAGGCCGCTGTCGTCGCCGTGCGTCATGATCACGCCGCCGATCAGGCGCGTCGAGACGCCCCACGACGTCGTCCACGCGTGCTGCAGCGTCTTGTCGCGGCCCTGGAACTGGATCTCGAAGGCCTTGGCGAAGTTCTGGCCGAGGTTGTGCGAGGTGCCGGCCTGCAGCGCGCGGCCGTCGCCCATCAAGGCTTCGATCGAGTAGGTCTTCGAGGCGCCGGCGAACTTCTCGCTGTCGCTCTTCTGCCCGTCCACCACCGGCATGGCCAGCACGTTCTCGGCGAACTCCTTGTAGATGCCGAGAATTTTCATGGTCTCTTCCTGCGCCTCATCCGCCGTCTCGTGGGCGGTGTGGCCTTCCTGCCAGAGGAATTCCGTGGTCCGCAGGAACGGCCGCGTGACCTTCTCCCACCGGACGATGTTCGCCCACTGGTTGATCAGCACGGGCAGGTCGCGCCATGACTGGATCCACTTCTGGTACATCACGCCGAAGATGGTCTCGGAGGTGGGCCGGATGACCAGCCGTTCCTCGAGATCTTCACCGCCGCCGCGCGTGACCCACGCCACCTGCGGCGCGAAACCCTCGACGTGCTGCGCTTCCTTCAGCAGGAGGCTCTCGGGAATCAGCAGCGGAAAGTAGGCGTTGACATGTCCGGTGTCCTTGAAACGCTGGTCGAGCTGCTGCTGGATCAGCTCCCAGATGGCGTAGCCGTACGGCCGGATGACCATGAAGCCCTTGACCGGCGAGTAGTCGGCCAGTTCGGCCTTGCGGACGATGTCGAGATACCACTTCGAGAAGTCGACCGACTGCTTGGTGATTTCCGTAACAAAGGCTTGGTCTTGATTAGGTTTCGCGGCCATGGGCTCCCGGGTTTCTTTCGGCGATATGAATCCTGAAGTGTACGTCATCTCTGGCCGGGAAGTCGGATCGGGCGTGCCCGCCGCGGGTTTCTTCCCGCCGCAGGGCGGCACGGGCCATCAGGCGCCCCACCGTCACGATGGAGGCGAGCCGCCATTCGGATGGGGACAGGCCCCCGGCCTCCACGCGCTCGGTGATCGCGTCGTGCCAGGCGTCGAGTTGGTCGTTCGCCGCTTCGAGCGCGGCGCCGTCGCGAAGCAGCCCGACGGAGTTCCACATCAGCTCGCGGACCGAGTCTTCGAATGGTCCGCCTCCGCTCGCCTGATTGCGCGCGAGCTGCGGCGCGGTCTCGCCGTAGCGGTCTTCGGCCGCGGAGGCGGACACCTCGCGTACTGCCTCGGCCATCTGCCCGGCCTCGGCCGGCAAGAGCATCGCTTGCGCGCTCCGCGCGCCGAAGACCAGCCCTTCGAGCAGCGAGTTGCTGGCGAGCCGGTTGGCGCCGTGAACGCCGGTGCAGGCCACCTCGCCGGCCGCGTAGAGCCCGGGCACGGTCGTGCGTCCCCATAGGTCGGTTTCGACGCCGCCCATCACGTAGTGCGCCGCGGGCCCCACGGGCACCCGATCGGTGGCCAGGTCGAATCCCGCGGTGAGACACGCCGCGGCCACGGTCGGGAACCGCGAGCGGACCCACGCCGCGTCCAGGTGCCGCATCGAGAGGAACACGGGCTGTCCCGTTCGCTGCTGCTCGAGCCGGATGGCCCGCGACACCAGGTCCCGGGAGGCCAACTCTCCGGCCGGCTCGTACCGCGTCATGAAGCGCTCGCCGGCGGCGTTGAGCAGGTAGGCGCCCTCGCCGCGCATGGCTTCTGACAACAGGAACCTGGGCGCGCCCGGCGCGCTGAGCGCGGTGGGGTGAAACTGGACGAACTCGAGATCCGCCACGCGGGCGCCGGCATGCCAGGCCAGCGTGACGCCGTCGCCGGTGGCAATGGACGGATTGGTCGTTTCGCGAAAGACGTGACCGGCGCCGCCGGTGGCCAGCAGCACCGCCGGGCCCTCCACGATGTGGGTGCCGCCCTCGTCTTCGTAGGCGGCGCCAATGCAGGCGCCGTTGCGCATCAGCAGCCGGCTGACCCGCGCATGACGCTCGACGCGCACGCGCGGCAGGTGAGACACCTTGTCCCAGAGGGTGCGGCCGATCTCGCGGCCGGTCGCATCCGCCGCATGCAGCACGCGGCGCAAGCCATGGGCACCCTCGCGGCCGAACGCAATCTCACCGTCGGCGTCACGGTCGAAGCGCGCGCCCCACTCGATCAGCTCGCGCGTGTAGCGCACGCCGTCTTCGGCGAGCACGCGGACCGCGGCCTCCACGCAGAGCCCATCGCCGGCGGCCAGGGTGTCGGCCGCGTGCAGGTCGGGCGAATCGCCGGGGCCCAACGCCGCGGCGATGCCGCCCTGCGCGTAGCCGGTGTTGCTCTCGGTGGGAGCCATCTTGGTGAGAATGAGAACGTCGCCGGTCCGCGCGAGATCGGCGGCGGCGCGCAACCCCGCGATACCGCTGCCAATCACCAGGAAGTCAGGACGACGTCGCACCCAACGATCGTATCAGTCGCGAGTCTCGTCGTCGAATGAGGATGTTATCCTAGCAGTCGTAAATGGCGCCCACCCGCATCGGAGTGACCGCCGCCGCGGGCGGCTACACCGTAATCATCGGCGATCGCACCATCGACACCCTCGGTGCGGAGATGGACGCGGCGGGCCTCGGCCCGCGCCGCATCCTGGTGTCGAGCCCGCGGGTGTGGGGCTTTCACGGCCCCCGCTTCCGCAAGGCCGGCGCCGATCGCGCGGTAGTGCTGGTGGACGACGGCGAGCGCTCCAAGAACCTGGCCACCGTGTCCCGCGTCCACGACGCGCTGGTCAAGGCCCGCGCCGACCGCTCCACCGTGGTGATCGCCGTCGGCGGCGGCGTCATCGGCGATCTCGTCGGCTTCGGCGCGGCCACCTACCTGCGCGGCATCCGCGTGGTCCACGTCCCGACGACGCTGCTGGCGCAGGTTGACAGCGCCATCGGCGGCAAGACCGGCGTCAACCATCCGCTCGGCAAGAACCTGATCGGCTCCTTCCACGCCCCCAGTCTCGTGGTCGCCGACCCGACCGTGCTCGACACGCTGCCCCGCCGCGAGTTCAGGGCCGGTCTCTACGAAGTGATCAAGTACGGCGTGATCTCGGACCCATCGTTGCTGGATCGGATGCGAACGACGCTGGCGGCGATCTTCGCGCGCAAGCCGGAGGCGGTGGCGCCGCTCGTGGCGGCCTGCTGCCGCATCAAGGCGGAGGTGGTCTCCGCCGACGAGCGTGAATCGGGACTACGCCGCATCCTGAACTTCGGCCACACCGTGGGCCATGCGCTCGAGGCCGCAACCAAGTACAAGCGCTTCCGTCACGGCGAAGCCGTGGGTTACGGCATGCTGGCGGCGCTCTCGATCGGCGTCGCCCGCGGGGTGACGCCCTCGTCGCTATACGACGAGGTCCTGGAGTTGATCACGCACCTCGGACCGATGCCGCCGGTCGCGGACATCTCGCCGAAGGAGGCGCTCGCCGCCATCGGCCGCGACAAGAAGGTGGTGGCCGGCAAGCTGCATTTCGTGGCGGCGGCCAGGCGAGGGCAGACGATGACGCTGACGGATGTGACGCCGAAGGAGATCCGGGCGGCGTTGAGGAGCCTCGGGCTCCGGGCTTGAGAAACGGCAGCCCATGAAGGGGTGCCCTACTGGGAGAAACGGCACCCCATGAAGGGGTGCCCTACTAGGCGATCCCGAGCTCGCGCAATTTGGCTTCGAGTGTCTTGTAGTTGATCTGAAGCACGTCGGCGGCGCGGCCGCGATCGCCGCCGGCGTCCCGGAGCGCCTGCTGGATCTTCCGGCGCTCCACTTCCCCAACCGTCCTCGCCGTCGCTTCCGCCAGGCTGCCGCCCAAGTCGATGCGCTCCCAGGGGTCCATGGACGAGCCGCTCTTCGGCACCGGCGACAGGCTCAGGTGCCGCGGCAGCAGCGTGTCGCCGTCGGCGAGGATCACGGCGCGCTCGATGGCGTTCTGCAGCTCGCGGATGTTGCCCGGCCACGAATGGGCCATCAACTCGGCGACGGCTTCCGGCGACAGCCTGATTTTCTTGCCGACGTCCCGGGCCACGCGCTCGACGAAGTGATGCGCGAGCTTGGGAATGTCTTCGCGCCGCTCGCGTAATGGCGGCACGTTCACCGGGAACACCGACAGGCGGAAGTAGAGGTCTTCGCGAAACTGGCGGGCGGCCACGGCCTGGCGCAAGCCGCGGTTGGTGGCCGCGACAATGCGCACGTCGAGCTGGATCGAGGCGCCGCCGCCGAGCCGTTCGATCCGCTTGGTTTCAACGGCGCGCAGCATCTTGGCCTGCACCGTCATCGGCATCTCGCCGATCTCGTCCAGGAAGAGCGTGCCGCGCTGCGCCATCTCGAAGCGTCCGAGCTTCCGCTGGTTGGCGCCGGTGAAGGCGCCCCGCTCGTAGCCGAACAGCTCGGCCTCGAGCAGCGTGTCGGGAATGGCGGCACAGTTGATCGCCACGAACGGCCCGTTGGCGCGCGGGCTGCGGTCGTGCAGCGCGCGGGCGCACAGCTCCTTGCCGGTGCCGCTTTCGCCTTCCAGCAGCACCGTGGTGTCGCTGCCGGCGGCGCGGTCGATGGCCACCATCATCTCGCGCAGGGCCGGCGAGTCGCCGATGATCTGCGGCCCGCCGCGGCGCGCCGCGGCCTCTTCCTTCAGCAGCCGGTACTCGCCGAGCAGGCGCCGCTGGGCGAGCGCGCGTTCAACCAGCAGCAGCAGGTGATCGGGATCGACGGGCTTGGCCAGAAAGTCCAGCGCGCCCTGCTTCATGGCGGCCACGGCGTCCTGGATGCTGCCGTGCGCGGTCATCACGATCACCGGCAGTTCGGCATCGGCTTCCTTGGCGGCGCGCAGCACGCCGAGGCCGTCGCCATGGGGCAGGCGCAAATCGGACAGCACGACGGCCGGCTGGGAATCACGCAGCACGGCGACGGCTTCCGGCTCGTCGCGCGCCTCGATCACGGCATGGCCCTGCGCTTCGAGCGCCAGACGGAGCATCGCGCGCAGCGAGTCTTTGTCTTCAACGAGCAGGATCGACGCCGCCGGCTGGTCGGCCCGGGCGCTCACGCGCCCGGTCGCAGCCAGCCCGAGGGCACGCCGGCCCGGCGGGCGTCATCTTCGATGGCCGCAATCTCTTTCTGTTGCGCGTCCATCGCCTTCGTGACGCGGTCGAGCTCGGCGAGGGCGGTCTTGCGGTCGCCTTCGATCTTCGCCCGCTGCGCCGGGTCGTCGCGGTTCACGAAGTCGGTGGCCAGGGCATTGATGCGGCTCTGCAGCGCGTCGGCGAACAGGCGCGACCGTTCGAGCGCGGTGCGGGCCGCGGAGATCCGGCCGCTCCAGTAGGCCTGGTCGCGCACGGGCGGCGCGGCCGGTGCCGTGCCGCCTGGGACGTTGATGGCGGGCGTGGCGTCACCGGCGGCGGGCTCGACCGGGGGGGCTGCCGTGGCCGGCGGGGGTGGGACCGCCGACGTGTGGTCGCCCTTGAGGTCACTGTTGGTATAGACCTTGGCCGGCTTACGCACGCTCTTGCGCCGCGCCTCTTCCGCCTTGGCCACATCGACCAGCGTCTGCGATGCGGGTGTCTGCCCTTGTCCGGCCTGGGCCGCTGACGGCAGCGGTCCCATGGCGAGGATGGCGGCTACGATCGCACTTGCGCGTTTCATGTCTATGTTATCGGCTCGACGCCGATTTCCCCCTGGGGTGATCGTACGACTCGCGTCCCGGCGGGTCAAGGAACCAGCTGACGCACTTCCTGCCACGATTGCACACGAATCCCGGGCTGGCAGACCTCCTGGCCGTTGGCCCTGGCGCAGACTTGGGCCAGCTCGGCCTCAATGGCCCGCCTCGAGCCCAGCCGGCCAAACGCCACGGCGCGCACGCGGAGCACGCCGCGCCCCTCCGCCTCCCCGTCCGTGAGCGGATCGTCATCCGTCTCCCGGCTGTCGTCGGCAACCCACACCGCGAGATAACTGGGCGCGGGGCGGGCAAGCCCAGGCAGGTTGTCGAACGGGCCGTACGCATACAGCCGCCATCGCGGGTTGTTGGCGCCCCAGGGGCGCTCGTCGGTGTTGGCGTCCATCTGGGCACCGCTGCACGAGGTGACCTTTCCGCAATTGAGGGTGTTGGTTTCGGCGGTGAGGTCCACGGCACCGCCTCCGGGGATCGCGCGCACACCGGAGGGCGGGCCGTCGGCAAAGGTTCCCAGCTCCGCGCCGGCGAGTGCCGCGTTCCAGTCGGCGCGGGCCAGGTCGTGCGCGGCCAGCTCGATGCCGGCGTCGGCGGCATGGAGCAGCGCCACGGAGCCCTTCAGGTTGCCGGTGGCCAGGTGATCCACGAACAACACCACCGCCAGGCCGAGGCCGACGGCAGACAGGAAGCTCGTGGCGAGCAGGGCGAGGATGAGCGCGATGCCGCGTTGGCTGGTCATGACGGGTTCCTCAACGAGACGGACAGGTGAAGGGTGCGATCCGGCACCCGGCGGCGAGGCATCGTCGATCGCGCGACGAGACGCACGGTGATGTCCACGCGTTTCAACACGTCCAACCAACGCCACGCCCCGATGCTGAACTCCGGCACGTCGTCCACGATGGGCTGCACCGCGCCGCTGGCGGTCTCTCGAACCAGCGTGGACGATCCGTCGGCTTCTGGATCCAGCCGATAGGTGTCGGCCGACACTTCCATCACGACCGCGCCCGCCGGATACGCGGCAGCAAACGCGCGCGACGGAGTCAGGGCGTGGGCGGGCTGATGGGTGGAAGCGACCGTGAACACGTCGAAGCGGCCATCCACGTCGGCGACGATGGCCACCGCGCCTTTCGAGAAGCCGCACACGTCGCCCGCTGACGGGCAGCTGGCATCGGGCGTCAACGTCAGTGAGCCCGACGGGCTCGACTGATCCACGTCGAGCACGCCTCGTCCCGGCCCCGCGGGCGAGATCACACGAAAGCCGTGAAAGCGCGTTCCATCGTCGTCCGGTTCGAGCAGCATCACCGCCGGCACGGCATCCCCCGCCGTGCCATCGTCACGGGTGGCGGCGACGAGAGCGGCGGATCGGAGCACGCGCGCGAGCACATCGGCCGCCGTGCGTTCGCGCTGCTGGAGATCGAGCGCCTCCGGTGTGGCATCAAAGGCAGCTCTCGCCTGGGGCGCGACGGCCGCGACGGCGCCAGACAGGAGGGCGCAGACCGTGAGCGCCACCAGCAACTCGACCAACGAGAAGCCGGCCGCAGGAGATGCAGCATCCGGCTTCTCGACCGCCGAAGCCTTGGCGGAGGTGGTTAGCCGGATAGACTGGCCCGTCATGGCTGCCTCGCGCGCACGGTGGCGAGGCAGGCGTCGGCCGACACCGGCGCGAGCCCGTCCGCGGGGTATCGATACACGCAGACTTCGATGACGAGCGCTTCTGGCACGAAGCGATCGAGCGGAAGAATCCGCCACCGCCGCGTGAAGGCCGCGCCCTGGGTCTCGTCCCCAGACTCAACCACCCTGCCCTCGGGATCGAGGAAGTCGACGAAGCCAGAGGTGTCTTCGGCCAGGCTCTGGCTCGGCGACGATGAGAGGGCGGCGTCGGTAACCGGCTCCCCGGCCGGGCCGTACGTGAAAGGCAGAGAGCGGAGGGACTCGAGTTTCGACTGCGCGGCCACAAGGGCCGTGCCCTGCACGCCGGCCTCGCGCGTGGAGCGGACGCTCAGCGCGAAGAGTTGGGCGATGCCGGCGAGGGCGGTGACGAGGACGCCAGTGGCGACCACGGTCTCGATCAGGGTGAAGCCATCGTGTGAAGAGTCGGGGATGTTCTGCATGCCCCGGGATGGTGCAATTCGCCTGCCCCGTCGAAGAACACAGGCGATTCGAGATTATCCTCGACAATCCGCAACGAGCCGGTTGGCACGAGATCTGTGAATCGCAGTAATTGATCGACCCGCGGTCGCCGAGTGGCGCAGTTTCTACGACGCCTGCTGGATGGGCAAGCGCACGCGAAAGCGCGCCCCGCCGTCGGGATTGCCGCCGGCCACGACCACGCCGTTGTGCGACACGATCACCTTCTGCACGATCGCCAGCCCCAGCCCGGTGCCGGCGGCCTTGGTCGTCGCGAATGGCTGGAACAGGCGGCTGAGCGCGGCCGGCGATAGCCCGGGGCCGTTGTCGTCCACGGTCACGTGGACGTCGCCGCCCGTCACCTCGCCTCGCACGGTGATGATCGGAAGCACGCCGGCCTCCGCGCACGCTTCCAGGCTGTTGCGGAGCAGGTTGCTGAACGCCTGCCGCAACAGCACGTCGTCCCCGTTCACCGTCGCGAAGTTGCCCTCGATCGTGGTCACGGCCGCGGCGCCGGGGAGATCCTCAATCGCTCTCGAGAGGATGGCGCGAAGGTCAACAGGCGCCATGGCCAACTGCTCGGGCCTGGCAAACCGCAGGAAGTTCGTGACCACCTCACCGAGGGCGATGGTCTCGGCGCGGATGCCTTCCACGTAGGTTCGTGCCGGTTGCGGCAGCGCTTCCGGATCGAGCAAGCGGCCGTAACCGTGGATGGTGGCGAGGCCGTTGCGGAACTCGTGCGCGAGGCCGGCGGTCAGCTCGCCCAGCCGCGCCAGAGCTTCCTTGAAGCGCAGGCGCTCCTCGAGTTCGACGACGGAGGTGAGGTCGGTGAAGAGGCACACCACGGCCTGCATCGCGCCGTCGGCGCCGGTAATCGGCGACACCGTCACGCCCAGGTGCGAGGGCCTGGCGCCGCCCTCCAGCGTGACGGAGCGGCGCAGGATGGGCGACGTGGTCCGCAGCGCTTCGCCGATCACGTCCGCCAGCGCTGGCACGCTTCTCAGGATGTCCCTGACGGGTCCGCTGGTCACGGCGGCATCGAGATGGAGGATGCGGTGCGCCGCCGGATTCACGGTCCGCACCACGCCGTCACAATCAACCACCACCATGCCGGAGGTGAGACCGGCCACGATCTGGCTGGCAAGGCGCTCCGACGCCTCGGCCCGCGCTGCCATCTGGCGTTCCTGCGCTTTCAGCTTGGCGACGGCCTCCTGCAGCGCCATCGACAGCAGGGCGCTGTCGCCGCGGTCGGCCTTGCGCGCGCGCTTGCGGCCGCTGGCCGCCCTCATCAGCATGACGACGGCCACGATCATGAGGACCGCGATCATGAGCCCGAGGCCGAGCAGCGCCGGTCCGGCGGCTGTCAGATCGCGCATTAGAAGAATCCCGCGTACCAGGTGATGAGCGGGTCACCCGCGAGCATGGCCGCCACCGCGCCGAGGGCGAGGAACGTGCCGAACGGCAACGCCAGCTTCAGGTTGCCCTTCTGCAGCGCGATCAGCGCCATTCCGATGAGCGCGCCCGAAAACGACGACAGCACCAGCGTCACGAGCACCGCCTTCCACCCGAGAAAGGCGCCGACCATCGCCAGCATTTTAACGTCGCCCATGCCGAGGCCTTCTTCGCGGCGCACCAGGTAGTAGGCGGCGGCCACGCCGTAGAGCACGCCGGCGCCGAGCGCCGCGCCAATCAGCGCGTCCTTCCAACCCGGTGGCGCAACGACGCTGAACAGCAGGCCGACGACCATACCGGGGAGGGTGATCGTGTTCGGCAGGATTTGATGTTTGAGGTCGATGCCGAAGAGCGCGACGAGCATGCTGACCAGGATCAGCCGGCTGAACATCAGCGGCCCCACCGGCGTCAACCACACCACCAGCACGAACAACAGCGCCGTGATCAGTTCGACAATCGGGTATTGCGCCGAGATGGGGGCGCGGCACTGGCGGCAGCGGCCGCCGAGCAACGCCCAGCTGAGCACCGGGACGTTGTCGTACCACCGCAACTCGTAACCGCATTTCGTGCAGCGAGACCCCGGTGAGACCAGCGACTGCCCGAGCGGCAGCCGGTAGATCACCACGTTGAGAAAGCTGCCGATGCACAGCCCGAAGGCCGCAGCCACGAGCCACGCCTGGGTGTCGATGGTCATCGCGGCCGCCCCGTCGTGGGAGCGGGAAGATCGACCGGCAGCGGCCACAGCGTCGAGGTTTGAGAGACATCCACATGCCCCGTCGCCGGATCGATCTCGTAGGGTACGTCCGTGGGATCCAGCGGAACGCCGCGCAGCCGCTCGCCAATCACCAGCTCCCGCCAGTCCCGCGGCGGGTGCCCTTCCCTGCTCGCGAATCGCCGCGACGCCCAGTTTAAGTCATCGACGACGTCCATTGCGTCAATCTGGAGGAGGCGCAGTTCCGCGTTGCTCCGGACCCAGTCCACGTCGGTCGTGTCGCGCAACTGCCTCCACAACAGGCGCGACGACTCCCGGTCGCCGCCGCGGACCAACGTGGTGGCGGCCAACGGCGCCAGCCACTCCGGCGCGCCAGGCAGTTTTCCGCTCTTCTCGAACCATTGGGCGGCCTTCTGGTAGTCCCTGAGCCACCAATAGTAGACAAAGCCGATGTCGTGCATGTACTCCCAGCCGGTTGGGTCGGTCTCGATGCCTCGCTGCAGCAGGGCAGTGGCGCGGTCCGGCTTGCCGGGGCCGTCGGGATAGGCCTCGGTCAGGAAGATCGCGCCGAAGCGGTAGGCCACCTTGAACCGCGGATCCAGATCGGTCACCAGCGTCAGCAGCGGATCGAGCAGGCTGTAGTCCTGCTCCTTCTCTTTCGAGCGCCGCTTGCCGCCGTAGTACACCACCGCGCGAATCCAGTAGACGTCGGCGACCACGTTCTCGAATCCCAGCGAGAGGCGTTTCAGGATCGAACCGGACTGGAACCACAGGAGCGGTGTCGCCGGTTGATAGGGCTGCCAGCCGCGATCGCGCACCACCTGCACGCCGATCGACAGCGCGAGCAACGCCGCCACCCCGGCCAAGAGCCACCGGTTCGAGGGGCGCTGGCGCGACACACTGGGCAGGGCGGTTGACATGGTCACGGCTACTTGAAGTCGCGGCGGCGGAAAATGGCCACGGCCGCGGCCAGCAGGGCGGCGATGTAGACCGCGGCATACAATAGCGTGAAGCCGACGTGCGAGGCGGCGATCGGCACGCCGTACACCACTTCGGCGCGGACGTTAAACGGGGCGAGGTTGGGCAACACGTAATACAAGCCGCGCGCGGTCCAGGCGACCACCGGTAGATCCACCACCTGCTCGAACTGCCGCAGGTCGGCATTGAAGTGGCCGGCGACCCACAGGCCCAGCGTGAGCAGCGCCGAGAGCAACGGGCTGGAGAAGGTCGAGAACAGCAGCGCCACGGCGGTGACCAGCGCCAGCTCGCCCATGATCAGCACGATGGCGACCAGCTGCCGCGGGTCCATGGCCGGCGCCGGCCACCCGGCCTTCATCAGCGCGGGCGTGGTGAGATCCTGGTAGAACAGCACCAGGTAGTAGGCGACCGTCATCACCGACAGGTTCACCGCCAGCGTCATCAACAGGCCCAGGTACTTCCCGAGAATCAACTGCGTGCGGCTGACCGGCTTGGTGAGCAGGCCGAACACGCTCTTGCGCTCGACCTCCTTCGAGACCAGGCCAATGCCGATGAACACCGCGATCACCAGGCCGAACACCGACAGCGCGGCGAGGCCCAGATCCTTGATGATCTTGAGATCCTGGCCGGCGGTCAGGTGGCCAATCAGGTACGAGGCCGCGATCATCAGCCCGGCGAACACCACCATGGTGTACGGCACGCGATCGCGAACGGCTTCCTTGAAGGCGGCGCCGGCGACAATCCAAATCGTCTTCACGATCAGATGCCCCCCGAGTCGCGGGGCGCGGTCGCGCCCACCACCTGCACGAAATAGTCTTCGAGGGTCTCGCGCACGGGGTTCAACGACACCACGTGCGCGCCGCGCCGGGTCAAATCGGTCA